>JANPLC010000345.1:0-33064 GCA_031426335.1 Planctomycetota bacterium | reverse complement strand
CGGATCTTCACCATGCACTCGGAACACGGCGAAGAGGGCTTGGTCGGCAAGATGGTACGCATCACTTCGCTCAAGGCCGACCACCGCTTCGGCACGGCGCTGTGCGACAATGCCGGTCCCGGGATCATCA
Source organism: Planctomycetota bacterium (assembly GCA_031426335.1). GTDB lineage: Bacteria > Planctomycetota > UBA11346 > UBA11346 > UBA11346 > BOG-1363. The sequence goes on along the minus strand of JANPLC010000345.1, from coordinate 32,934 downwards.
TGCAGGTGATCTGCCGTGCAGGGGTCGAACTCAAGCGCGACGATATGGCGGTGGTGGTCGAGTACGACACCGCCAAAGGGCTGTACCTGGTGGCGCCATTCGCGCACCTCAAGGCCGACGAGGCACTGGCACGGAATAACCCAGCACTCCTGCCACCGCCGGAGCCCTCGTCGCCCGCCGTGGTGGAGATGTCGGGTTCAACGCCCGTCCCCCCGGTTTCACTGGAAAGACGAAACGAGCGGCCACAGTAGCGCCCACTCACGGTTGGCCTCACTCACCACCAACCGTGATTTTGAGGAGCGCGTCATGGCTGAAGTTTCGACCTTCCTGCAATCCAACTCCACGCTGATCATCGGCGTGGTGATCGTCGGCTCGTTGGCGATCTTCCTGTTTGGCGCCGCTTTGTTCCTGCGCGCCTTTCTGCGCAAGGTCGATCAAGGCTTTGCCATGATCGTCAACAAGTTCGGCGCCGAGCCCACGGTGCGCTTCACCAACGCGATCGTCATCCCGTTGTTCCACCGGGTTGAGATCATGGACATCTCGCTCAAGACCATCGAGGTCGATCGTCAGGGCACCAACGGCCTGATTTGCTCGGACAATATCCGTGCCGACATCAAGGTCGCCTTCTTCGTCCGGGTCAACAAGACCGCCGAAGATGTGCTCAAGGTCGCCGGCGCGGTCGGCGTCCAGCGGGCCAGCGATACCGGTACGCTGGAAGAACTGTTCCAGGCGAAGTTTTCCGAAGCGCTCAAGACCGTCGGCAAGAAGATGAACTTCATCGACCTCTATAACGAGCGCGATCAGTTCAAAGATCAGATCATGCAGGTCATCGGTCGCGATCTGAATGGCTACAGCTTGGAAGACGCCGCGATCGACTACCTGGAACAGACCCCGCTCAAACTGCTCGATCCCGACAACATCCTCGATTCCGAAGGCCGTAAGAAGATCATCGACCTGACCACTCAGCAGCGCGTGAAGGCCAACGAGATCCAGCGCGAAGGCGAGAAGGTCATCAAGAAACAGGACGTCGAAGCGAAGGAGGCGCTGCTCGCCCTCGAACGCCAGCAGGCCGAGGCGGAAGCCAAGCAGCACCGCGAAATCGCCACTAACCGCGCGCGTGAGCAAGCGGAAGAGGCCAAGGTCCAGTTCGAAGAGCACAAACGCGCCGAAGAAGCCCGTCTTGGTGCCGAACAAGAGATCGGCATCCTGCGCGAGAACTCCCAGCGTGAGGTCGAAGTCGCGGGCAAGAACCGCGAAGGCGCCGTCGCCGTGGAGTGCGAACGCATTGAGAAAAACCGCGCTTTGGAAGCCATCAGCCGCGAACGTGCGGTCGAGCTGACCACCATCGAAAAAGAAAAAGTCCTGGCGATTGAGCGCAAGAACATCGCCGAAGTCATCCGCGAACGTGTGATGGTCGAAAAGAAAGTCGCCGAAGAAGAGGAACGCATCAAAGACGTGCGCGCCACCATGGAAGCCAACCGTCACAAGGACGTGGCCATCACCAAGGCGACACAAGAAGCCGAGATGGCGCGCATCAAGGAAGTGAAGATGGCCGAGGCCTCCGAGCAGTCGGCGGTGCACGCGGCGCGCGAGAAGATCGTCACGGCTGACGCGGATCAGACCTCCGCAGAAAAACACGCGGTCGCCGCCATGCGCCGCGCCGAAGGCCAGCAGGCCGAGTCCGCTGCCTATGGTCTCGCTCAGGCCAAGGTCAAGGAAGCGGATGCGGTGGCGATCGAGAAGCAGGGCCTCGCCCGCGCTCGGGTCACCGAAGCCGAAGCCGATGCGGCGAAGAAACGCGGCATCATCGAGGTCGAGATCAAACAAGCCTCGGCGCTGGCGATCGAACAGGTCGGCGAAGCCGAAGCCTCGGCGATCGAGAACCGCATGCTCGCCGAAGCCAAGGGCCTCACCGAGAAGGCCACCGCCATGGGTAAACTGCACGGCGAAACGCGCGAACACGAAGAGTTCCGCATGCGCTTGGAAAAACACGTCGAAGTCGAGAAAGTGCGCATCCAAGGCGACGTCTCGATGGCGGAACAACGCGCGCATGTGCTCGCCGAATCGTTCAAGAACGCCAAGTTCGAGATCGTCGGCGGCGACGGCGCGTTCTTCGACCGCTTCGTCAATGCGGTGGGCAACGGCAAGGCCATCGACGCCACCGTCGCCAACAGCAAGGTCATCCAGCAACTCGGACGCGAGTACCTGGAAGGAGGCCGCAGTCTGCCGGACGATCTCACGGGCGTGCTCAGCAGCTTTGGTTCCAACGATTTGAAGAACCTCTCGATCGCGACGGTGCTGCAGAAGCTGATGGCGGGCAAGGATCCGGCGAAGGTGTCGGCGCTGCTCAAACAGGCGGCGATGCTCGGGCTGATCGATTCCGATACCGACAAGGCGTGACGGTGAAGCCGTCCTCGGACGGAGCCGTCCATGGTTGACGCTCCGCAACCACCTGTCGCTAACCTCGACGCCGGAACGTACGAAGTCGTGCGCAAACGCCTCGACTCCGTCGCGGCAGAGCTGCTGACTGAGGTCAACGCGCTCAATGAGCGGCGTCTATCGGTGTTTGGCGCGTCGGCCACGACGTTGCTGGCGACGGAGCACCTGCGCACGGATCACAACTGCATCCCGCGTGACATCGTTGCGGTCGGTGATCGTTTGGTGCTCGGCTACCAAGTGCACATGGGCCTCAAGTCCACCATCGGCGTGGGCGATGTGTTCATGGAGGTGCGTTACGGCGACAACACCTTCCATCCGGTCGAGCGTTCACTCTTCGCCGGCGCGGTGTTTGAGAAGGACTTCGCCGAGATCTTCCAGTACTACAAAGACGCGCGGCTGCTGCAGCTTAAGCGTACCGACACTCATGTGTTGGCAGCGTTCCAGACCGGCCAACGCATCAGCGATCTGCGTGTTATGCGTTGGGCGTTGTCGAAAGACCGCAACGCCTGCACCTACGTCGACAACCGTGGCGCGCCCGATTACGTGCCGCCGCCGAGTCATGATTTCACCTGGGTGCGTACCACGCGTGAGAACCATGTGCAGGGCTCACACCCGCACGTGAACATCCTCGACACGGTGTTCGTCGAGAGCATCCACGGCGATGTCACCATCAAGATAGAGAACAACACCACCAGCGGTGCGGGCATCCTCAACGATCCAGTGAAGGATCCGCATCAGGGCATGGACGACGCCGAGATCAGTTATGCTGACCTCGACACCGTTATCCTGCTGAAGGTCCGGCCGTACCGTGAAAACGAGTTCCGGTATTACGTCTACAACAAGCTGACGCATGAGGCCGTGCGCATCGATGTCATCGGCCAGAGCTGCCAACAGCTGCCTGAAGGCCACGGCTTCATCTTCCCAGGCGGCTATTACCTGGCCAACGGCGAGCACAAAGTTTTCCCGCAGGATTTCAGCGGCATGCAGTTCGTGCGCGCGTACCGCGCGCCGAACGGCGAAGACATCGCCTACATCTATTACGAACACGCCGAGGGCGTGTACGTCATCCTGCGTTACAACCTCATCGCCCGCAGCGTCGATCAGCCGCAGGTGTGCAACGGCTACAGCCTGTTCGCCGATGGTCGTTTGGTGGTGTTCCGCGCGCAGCCAGAACCGACGCGTTTGCACGCGGTGCAGATCTGGCAGACGCCGTTCACGTCCGACGAACACGCTGCTGCTTCACCCGTGCGCGAATCGCCGCTCGGGCGCATCGGCAACCGCGACTTGGTGCGCGGCATCAGCGATCTGCGCAACCTCTATCGCCTGATCACCAATCAGAAGCCGACGCGCGAAGCCTACGCCGAACTGCTCAAGCAGGTGGTGCGCATTGGCGACAGCTACCACTGGCTGGGCGGTGCCGAGGCCGGTCGCCTGAGTGCGTTGCTGGCGCAGGTGAAGGACGGCGTGAACGCCGCCATCGGCGAGTTCGAGAAGGTCCTGCAACTCACCGCCCAGGCGGCAAGCCACATCGCCGGCTTGGAAGCCGCCGCACAGGAGCTGCTGCGCACGCAGGCGCTGGAAACCAAGGCCACCATCGATGACTACGTTCGTCCGCTGACCGAGCTGCGGCGTCAACGTGGTGCGGTCGAAAGTGCGCGTGGTATCCGCTACGCCGACGGCACGCGTCTCGATGTGCTCGATAAACGCCTGGCCACCGCGGCACAGGAACTGAGCGCGTCCGCAATCGAATTCCTCATGCGCCCGGAGGCGCTCGACACCTACCAACGCGAACTCGCCGCGATCGAAACGCAGGTGCCGGGCATCACCACGGTGGTGGAGGGCAAAGCGCCGCGCGAACGCGTTGACGCGCTGGCCAACGGTCTTGACCTGCTGGTGGAGACCATCAACGGCCTAGAGATCGCCGACGCCAACGCGCGCACCGCGATCCTCGAACGAATTTCTGCGGTCTATGCGTTGCTCAACCGCGCTCGCGCTCTGCTCGAAGCGCGTCGCCGCGAACTCGGCGCGAAGGAAGGCAAAGCCGGGTTCGCCGCGCAACTCGCGTTGTTGGCGCAAGCGGTCAACAACGCTATCAGCCTCAGCGACACGCCAGAGAAATGCGACGAGTTCCTGGGCAAGCTGATGCTCCAGCTCGAAGAGCTGGAAGGTCGCTTTGCCGAGGTCGAAGCGTTCGTTGCCGAGCTGACGACCAAACGCGAGGAGATCTACGAGAGCTTCAGCGCGCGCAAGCAGGCATTGTTGGACGAGCGTCAGCGTCGCGCTGACGGCCTAGGCAATGCCGCCGACCGCGTCATCGCCGGCATCGTTCGCCGCGCCAAAACCTTTGCCGTCCTCGACGAACTAAACGCCTACTTCGCCAGCGATCCGATGGTGCTCAAGGCACGGTCGGTGATCGTCGAGCTGCGCAACCTGGGCGCGACGGTCAAAGCCGATGACGCCGAAGGCCGCATCAAGGCCGCGCGTGAAGACGGCGTGCGGGCGCTACGCGACCGCAGCGAACTCTACGACGGCGAAGCGATCAAACTCGGTCGCCACCGCTTTAGCGTCAACACTCAGACGCTCGACCTGACCATGTTGCCGCGCGCGGACGCTGAGGGCCGCACCGGCATGTGGTTCCACCTCACTGGCACGGACTACTTCGCGCCGGTGGACGACCCCACCTTTGCCGCTACCAGCCATTTCTGGCAGCAGGAAATCGTCAGCGAAACGCCGCAGATCTACCGTGGTGAATACCTTGCCTGGCAGGTGCTGATGGCGGCGGAGGCCGGCACGCACGGTCTGTCCTTGTCCAAGCTCAAGGAAGCCGTCCTCGATCGTGACGTGTTGTCGACGCTGGTGCGTGGCATTGCCGGTGAGTTCTACGACCACGGTTATGACCGCGGAATCCACGACCACGATGCGACGCTGGTTCTGGAAGCGCTGCTGCACCTGCGCGAAACCTGCGGCCTGCTGCGCCACCCGCCGGCGGTACGGGCTCTCGGCATCATCACTTGGCGCTCGTTGGCTAAGGATCCCCACGCTCGTACCTGGGAACGCCAGTGCCGGGCGTTGCATGACCTGCGTCGCCATCACGGCGAGACCCCTGCGTCTGCTGCTTTGGCCAAGGAACTCACCACGGCGGTGCGAGCAGTCGCGGAGAAAGCCGGCCTCGACGCGTCCCATGCGGACGCCGCTGGCCGTTACCTGGTGGAGGAACTTGGCGAGGAACCACGCACGCACTTGGTGAAGAGCGGAGCGGCGGCGGATCTTGAAAAACATTTCCTCGACCACCTGCGTGTCCTCGGTGCTCTGGATGCGTTACGGGAAGATCTGCGCGCCTTGCACGAGGATCCCGCAGCAGCCGTGCGTCTGGCGCGTGCGTGGCTCGATGCCTTCATTGCCAAACAGGCGCCGACCCAGGCGGATCTCGCGCCTGAAATTGCCGCGTGGCTGGTGGTGGGCGACGACCTGCCCTGCGAAGTGGTCCACGCCCGGACGCAGGTGAACCTAGATGCGCTGCTCGGCCAACATCCACGCATCGCCGAACGCAAGCTGACCCTGCACATCGATGAGTTCGAAGCGCGTTTACACCGCTTTGCGACCGAGTCCGTGCCGGCGTTCCGCGCGTATCAGGAAAAGCGCCGTCGCTTGTTGGAGCGCGAACGTGCCACGTTGCACATCGACGAACTCAAGCCGCGCGTGCTTACGAGCTTCGTGCGCAACAAGTTGGTGAACGAGGTCTACCTGCCGCTCATCGGCGATAACCTCGCCAAGCAGATGGGCGCGCTCGGCGCGACGCGGCGCACGGATCTGATGGGCATGTTGCTGCTCATCAGTCCGCCCGGCTACGGCAAGACCACGCTCATCGAGTACGTTGCCGCAGTGCTCGGTCTCGCATTCGTGAAGATCAACGGACCCGCCCTCGGCCACGAGGTCACCTCGGTCGATCCGGGTGCTGCGCCGAATGCGGCCGCGCGGCAGGAACTGGAAAAGCTCAACCTCGCCCTGGAGATGGGCAACAACATCGTGCTGATGATCGACGACATCCAGCACACCAATCCAGAGCTGCTGCAGAAATTCATCTCGCTGTGCGACGGCAGCCGGCGCATGGAAGGCGTGTGGCGTGGTCGCGCACGCACCTACGACCTGCGCGGTAAAAAGGTCGTGGTGGTGATGGCGGGCAACCCGTACACCGAATCCGGAGAGCAGTTCAAAATCCCCGACATGCTCGCGAATCGCGCCGACACCTACAACCTGGGTGACATCCTGGGCGGCCACGCGGATGCGTTTGCACTGAGCTACATCGAGAACTCCCTCACCGCCAACCAAGTGCTCGCCACGCTGGCCGGTCGGCCGCAGCAGGATCTCTACCGGCTGTTGCGCATCACCGAGGGCGACGACGCCGCGCGCAGCGAACTGGAACATCCGTATTCCGCGTTGGAGATCGGTGATATCACCGCCGTGCTCAAACATTTGAAGCGCGTGCAGCAGATCCTTGGCCAGGTCAACGCCACGTACATTTCCAGCGCCGCCACCTCGGACGCCTACCGCGTCGAGCCACCGTTCAAACTCCAGGGCTCGTACCGCAACATGGCGAAGATCGCAGCCAAGGTCGTGCCGCTGATGACCGGTCCGGAGTTGGAGCAGATCATCCGCGATCACTACGCCGGCGAATCGCAGACGCTCACCACCGGCGCCGAAGCGAACCTGCTCAAATTCAAAGCCATGAGCGGCAGCCACACGCCGACCGAAGCCGCACGCTGGGCCGACATCTGCAAGATCTACACCCGCCGGCAAGAGTTGTCGGGCGCTGACGACCCCGCGTCAAAAGCGGTCGTGCAGTTGGCCAAGGTGTCGGATCAGCTCGGTGAACTGCGTGCCGTCGTCCATGCCGCTGGTGCCGCTGCTGCCAACGCCGCCACCGTTGCCCATGATCGCGGCGTCGACGAACGCCGTGCGCAGGCGAAACACTTGGAAGCACTGGTCGAACGTTTGGCGAGCGGCCTCGAGGCCCTCAAGGCCGTCGGAGCGGCCCCCACCGTCATCCCGGCGCCCAAGGTCGAGATCATCAACACCCTGCCGAAGTACTACGCCAACCTCTACGCGCAGCAGATCCAGGTGATCGAAAAGACCCTGATCCCTGCGGTCGAAGCCATCGGCGCGGTCATCGGCCAGACACTCAACGCGCGCGAACACCTGGGTGGCATCGCCAATGAATTGCGCGCCTTGATGAACAAGCAGGTGAAGTCGGATGTCATCGAACGGACGACGGACGCAGATTCCTAAGCGCGTCGTTTCACCGCGTCACCGCCACGGTGCGGGTCTGACCTTCGCTGTGCTGTTGTTGCGAAGTTCTTCGGTGATCTCCAACGCCCGCATTGGTGGCGGCGTCGGCTCACCCGGTTCCTGATCAAGGATCCCGCCTTCCATCACCTTGGCGACCATCGCCGCGCGCGAGGTGACGCCGAGTTTGGAAAAGATCCGCCGCAGGTAGGTGCCGACCGTCCACACGCTGATCTCCAGCGCCTGGGCAATGCTCTTGTTCGGCAGGCCGCGGCTGATCATGCGCGCGATTTCGCGTTCGCGGGGACTCAGCGTGATTGGTGTGGGTGTGGGTTGTTCGCGCACCAGGCGACAACGCACACCATCCACTAGGGTGTCCATCAGCACCCGGCCACTGACGTAGGTGCCCGATGGTGGCGTGGATTCTTCCATCAGGCGACGGACGAGCTGCACCTGCGATGAGGTCGGTGCGCCAGCGTCGGCATCAACCGGAAATGCCGGCTCGCTGGTTTTTGTCCGCTTCTTGAGCATGGCCATCCGTGGCGTCTCCGAGAGCAAGTGATCAGTGGTGGATGCGGGAGTGGAGTCGGTCGGGCGTCGGGATGAAACCGAATTTTCCGACGTTCCTGCACGGTTGCGTGGTGAGCTCATGGGTGGAGTCGCCTTAGTCGTCCCAGGGAGCGTCGCACGGCGGACCGTAACGCCAGCCAGGGGAGTTCAAGCGGACGATCAGCGAAAAGCCTGGACAGCATCATGGCGAGGGTGGTCACCAGACGTGCATCATCTGGGCAGTCGCGTCACGCGAACGAGGGACACTTGGATGGGTTCCCCTCCGCGCGTGACCATGGCTAGGTCACCCCATCCGCGTCACCACGAGTACGTGAGCAGAAACACGGGAGCACGGATGGGCGAACGCATTCGCGGAAACGTGCTCGTGTGACTTTGGACTTTTTTCTCGCGGACTATTTCTGCCCGCCGTCCACCCACCCCAAAACCACCAGCGGGACCACGCGCCCCGCACCGATCACCCAGGAGCACGACATGGACCGCAACATGGAAAACGAATTCGAGCTGGAGCTCGAAGGCGAACTGGAGGGCGAACTCGAAGGCGAACTGGAGGGTGAGCTGGAGGGCGAACTCGAAGGTGAGCTGGAAGGCGAACTCGAAGGCGAGCTGGAGGGTGAGCTGGAGGGCGAACTCGAAGGTGAGTTGGAAGGCGAACTCGAGGGCGAGTTGGAAGGCGAACTCGAAGGTGAGTTCGAGGGTGAGTTGGAAGGCGAGCAGTTCCTCGGCGGCCTGGTCAGCAGCCTCCTCGGCGAAGGTGAGGGCGAGTTCGAAGGTGAGTTCGAGGGCGAACAGTTCTTCAAGGGCATGTTCAAGAAGATCGGCCGCTTTGCCAAGAAGGCCGCACCGATGCTCAAGAAGATCGGCCGCGTCGCGGCTCCGCTGGTGGGCAAGGCCATCGGTGGCGCCTTTGGTGGCCCTGCCGGCGCGATGCTCGGCTCCAAGCTCGGTGGCTTCGTCGGCAAACAGCTCCGTGAAATGGAAATGGAAGGCGAGTTCGAAAACGGACTGGAAGGCGAAGTCGGCCAGCAAGAGCTGGAAATGGAAGCCAGTATGGAACTCGGCGAACACGAGGCGATGGGCGAGCTGATGGCGCACTTCGCGGCGCAGACCGAGAACGAGGCCGAGGCCGAAGCGATGATCGGCGCTGCCAGCACACTCGGCATGAGCGCGGCCGACCGGGCCGCGCTGCGCCGGGCGGTGCCGCACCTGGTGCGTGGCGCCGCGGTACTCACGCGTGTCCTGCGCCTGAAGCGCGGTCTGCGTCCGGCGGTTCGCGTCATACCGACGGTCGTGCGTCGCACGGTGAAAGCGCTGCGGCGCGGCGCTGCCGCCGGCCGCCCGATCACCAAACGTCGTGCCGCCGCGGCCATGGCCGCCCAGACCCGCAAGGTGCTCGGCAGCCGGCGTCTCTGCACCACCGCGCTGGCGCGCAACGTCAAGGCGACGCGTCGCGCCTCGCGCCAACGTCCTGCGCGCGAACTGTGAGGAGACCACCATGTCGACCATCAGCGCTGAACTGGAACAGGAGTTCGCCCAGGAACTCGGCGGTGGCTCCGCCGAGTTGGAGGGACCACACGCCCAGGAGGCGGAGGCCTTCTTCAATCACCTCGCCGCCATGGGCGACCGCAGTGGGCGATCGCAATCGCTGCGCCGCATCGCCTTGGCCGCGGCCAAGGCGGCCATGCGCGGGGCGGTCACCCGGCCACCGGTGATCGAAGGTGAAAGCGAACAAGAAGCCGAGGCGGAATTGGAGCTGGAGATCGCCCGCGCGATCGCCCGCGGTGGAGCGAAGGACTGCCTGCCCGAGATGGAACACCTCGGGCATGCGGCGGCCGAGGCCGAGACCGAGCAGGAGGCGGCGGAACATTTCCTGCCGCTCATCCCGCTCGCGGCCAAGGCGCTGTTGCCGCTGGCCATGAAGGCGGCGCCCAAACTGCTGAAAATAGGCGGCACTCTGTTGAGAAAGACGGTGCCCAAGTTGATGGCGAAGGTCGTGCCGCGGCTGACGCGCGGGGTCGGCAATCTGGCGCGCACGCTCCACCGCAGTCCGGCGACGCGGAATCTGCTGCGCACGGTGCCGAAGATCGCGCGCGGCACGGTGGCCAATCTGGCCAAGCGCGTAGCGCGTGGTCAGCCGGTCACGGCACGCATTGCCGGACGCACGCTGGCGCGGCAGACGGCACGAGTCCTGGGACGTCCGCGCCAAGCAGTGGCGGCGTATCGCAAATCGCGGCAGTACGATCGCCGTCACCACCTGCGCGCGCGGCGCCGCATCGGTCCACCGCGACCCGGATATTACGGAGCCGGCCACGCAGCTGGCCACGGAGCCGGTGGTGGTGCACCGGCGATGATGCCAGGTGCACCGGCGCCGATGGCGGTGCCGATGATGAGTGCACCGGCGGGATATGCGGTGCCCGCCGGCTATCCGGCACCAGTCGCCTATGCCGTTCCGGTGTCGGCGCCGCCCGCGGTCCACACGTGTCCCACCTGTGGACGTTGAGGAGCCGCCGGTCCATGTCTCCCGCCCTTGTCCTCGATGCCGCCACGGCCGCAGCTCCGGCGCCCGCGCCGACTAGCACGCAACCGGTGCTGAGTCCGTGGTTGCGCATGCAGGCGCTCAATCTGGAGCGCCACACCAAGGGACTGCGGCCGTTCACACGCGCCGAGTTCGGCAGCGGGGCGGAGGCGCCATCCGACGGGCACATCATCTCGGTGAACCAGATGATGGACCGCCTGCGAGTCGATCTGGTGGACGGGACCAAACGGATGTGGCGTCTGGCCGGCGCGGCGATGCGTCGGCCGGAGCAACCACGGCTCACCGCGTTGGTCGATCTCAAACACCGCGCGCACCGGCGCATCCTGGCGATCGAGAAGATCTGGGATTTCTACCTGGAGCTGTTCGGCCAACGGCAATCACGTTTCGCGCCGTGGCTGGTGAGCTGCGATCGCATCGCGCTGGATTGTTACCAGGACGCGTTCGTCGGGGTGGGCAACGCCAAGCCGATTCCCGCGCCGCCGCCGTTCTCCTACATGCGCACCGGTTTCGGTCCGGCGACCTACCGTCGGCTCATCCCGCTCACCCGATTGGGACGTCAGCTCAATCCGTTCCCACTGATCCAACTGCCGTACCACCGCCTGATCAATCCATGGACGCTCGGCGCGGTGCTGCATGAAGTTTCACACAACCTCCAAACCGACCTTGGCCTTTCACGTTCGGTGCCGCGCGCCATCGGCACCGCGTTGTCCGCTGCCGGTCTGCCGCCGAGCGTCAATGCCGTGTGGGTGCGCTGGAACCGCGAGACTTTCGCCGATATGAGCGGCTTGCTGCTTGGCGGACCCTGCATCGTCGCGTCGTTGATGGATGTCATCGGCCGTTCGCCGGAGGTGGTCTACGCCTTCGATCCCAACGGCGTGCACCCGACGCCCTACCTGCGCCTGCTGCTGTCGACCGAACTGCTGCGGCGCATGGGTTTCTCCGAGGAATCCTCGCGCTTCATGCGCGCCTGGATGACGCTCTATCCGCGTCCGAAGAGCGGCACCTTCCCGGCCGAGATCCTCAGCACGGCGGCGAAAGCCATCCGCACGGTGGTCGACGCGATCTGCTACCGCCCCTATGCCGAGCTGGGTGGCAAACGCCTAAGCGAAGTCTTCCGCTTCGCGCAGAAAGACCAGCGCTTGGTCGAACAGGCCGCGCGTCGTCTCGCCGCCGGCACCGATCCTGGGATCGTACCCGAGCGTTACCTGATCGGCGCCGCGCGTATCGCCATCGATCAGCGCCTCGCCGAGCCCGAGGTCATCCGCGAGAACTTCTACCGCGATCTGGCGCGGAGGTGACCATGGGACTCGAACGTTCGCGCACCACTCTGTGTGAAGAACTCGCCCGCCTGGGCGACTGCCTGCGCGGCCTGGAGCTGACCATCAGCGACAAGCCGGTGCGCGACGAGGATGCGCTAGCCGAACGCCTGCTCGATTCGGCGGTGGCGCTCATCGGCACCTGCGAAGAAGCAGCCCACGTCGCCGGTCACGGCGATGATCTCGCGACGCTTGCCCGTCTGCACTGCCTGCTGCTCGATTTGATGCGGCGTTTTCATGGCGAGATCGCCGGCACCGCGCGGTTGCGCAGCCTGACGCAGATGGCCCACCGCCGTGGCGGTGAATGGCCGTCGTGGGTCCTGGCGGTGCAGGCCTCGATCGACCAGGGCTGGACGCGCATGTTCGCCACCGCCACCGCCCTTGCGGAGCACCTCAGCGAAATCGCCGAACGCCAGCGCTCGCCGGCGATCGCGCTGCCGTATCCCCTGCACAACTGACCTGCATCCATCACCTGTGAAAGGACCTCCCATGCCCGATATGAGCAATCTCGTCGACGACCTGGTCAAATACCCGGTGCTCACCCGCGACGTCGGCGATGGGGGTGGGTACGGCGGCGGCACGCGGACTGGCGCGCCGGCGTCCCTGGGTCGCCTCGCGCAGGACACCATCCGCGCCGTGCTCGGCTGGCGTTTCCGTGGTGAGGACACCAAGGGTTTCCAGGCCGCGCTCGCCGCCACCGCTGTGGCCAAGCAGGTCGATGGCTTCACCCAGTACGAATGGCGTTCGCCGACCTTCATGGTCCAGGCCGATCTGGGCGAGATCACCGGCGCCCAGGCCAGCCTGCTGGCGTGTGCCAAGAACACCGTCGAACAGGCGCTGCCGCTGCTCGACCGCCTGACGCCGCTGCGCGCCGACAGCGACGCCGAGGACATCGCCGCGGTGCGTTCGATCATCCGCACCCAGCTCAATGAACTGGTGGAGGAATGCGGCCAGCTTGGTGGCCCGCGTGTCCCGCGTGTCGATGCGATCTTCCGTGTGCTGCTGGGGCCGCCGCGCCTCGATCCGCTGACCGCCGGCCGGCGCGAGACCGCCGGTCATCTCAAGGTCGAGTTCGCCAAGAAGGTCCTCGGCACGCGCAACGAGATCGCGCGCGATCGCACCATCCTGCTGATCCAATTGCGCGAGCGCCTCGGCTTGGAGAGCGAGCGGATCAACACCATCCAGGAGGAGCGGGTCTACACCGACTACCTCATCCTGCGCGACCTGCTGACCTCGCTCTGCCACACCTGGGAATCGCAGCGCGAGGATTTCCTCGGCCGTGGCGAGGGTTTCCTCGGCACCGAACTAGTGCGCCTGTCGCGCCTGCTGGATGTCATCGTCGAGTCGGTGCACGAGTCCTACGGCATCATGGATTCGGTGTACTTCGGCCCGGCCGAGCGGCAGACCGTGCGCCTGCACCTGCGTCCGGCGGACGAGCGCACCACCGAACTGACGGTCGGCGAACTGCTCGACTGGGTCGAAGACTTCTGCGCCAACGAATCGCGCCAGCTCATCCAGGATGGCGGCAAGGACGGCGTGGTCACCGCCAGCTACACCCTCGAACGCCTGCACGGCCTGATGGCGGCGGCGGTACACGAGTCGTGCGAACGTGGTGGACGCTGTGGAGAGAAGTGCATCGGCTTCCATGCCGCGCGCGTCGAACGCGCGCTGTGCGAGATCGCTACCTACCTGCGCCATGCGGCCGACCTGGCGGCACGGCTCATGCGCCGCGTCGCCCGCGTCGCCACCGCGTACGACCGCCTGGAGTTCCGCAACGACGTGTTCGTCGGCCAGGGCACGCGCGGCGAACAGACGGTCATCACCAACGCCGCCCGTGCCAGCACCGAGACGGTCGTCGCCGCGGCCAAGGCCTCGGTGGCGCAGGCCGCCGCGATCGATCAGCGGTTGGCGGCCAAGGAAGTGGCGTTCGACAAGCAGTTCCAGACCAACCTCGACCTCCTGCGCGGTTGAGGAGGACACCATGACCACGCGCAAACATCACGACGAGCGCGGCTCAGCGGAGCGCGGCTCAGCGGAGCGCGGCCAAGCCGAGCAGCTCCAGCAGGAGCTGGAATTCCTCCGCACCCAGGTCGTCAACGAACTGGGCGGCCTGCGAGAGGGCCGGGCGCTCTGCACCGTCGTCGGGTTCGATCCCGCGGCGGCCACCGCCATCCAACTCATCGTCCGCGGGGAAGCGGACGAGGCGCTTACCGGCGTCATGCCGGTCCTGGTCGATCGCGTTACCGGTGCTGTGCGTACCGAACTGCAACCCTTCCTGCTCACCACCACCCAAACACCCGAGGAACCAGCCATGTCCGTCCCCCCTGATGAACTGGACGATCCCACCACCACTGCCGACGAGTCCACTGAACCGGACGGCCCCGACACCGGTTCGGAAGAAGACGGCAAGGAGCCGGAAGGCTCCACCGATGACGACAAGGAACCGGAGGGGTCCACCGATGACGACAAGGAACCGGAGGATTCCGCCGAGGAAGAGGAAGAAGACGAGGATGACGAAGAAGACGACGAAGACGACGAGCCTTCGGATGAAGACGAGGAGGACGACGAAGATGAAGACGAGGAAGATGAAGATGAAGATGAAGACGAGGAAGAAGACATCGACGACCTGCGCGCGGAGGTTGCCCGGTTGCGCAAGCTCCTCGATGCCGGCGGCAAGCGCTGCCTGACCCGCGCCGAGGCGGAGGTGCTCTTCGGGGAACTGCGTGAAGACCTCGACGACGATGAGGAAAATGAGGAGGACGACGAAGTCGACGACGAAGACGACGATACCGAGATCGTCGCGCGTCGGCGGGATGTGCGCGTCCCGCGTCGCACCTACCGCAAGCTCGCCCAGGGCCTGCACACGGTCCTGACCGCAGCGGTCAAACCCGTGCGATTCGACCTCGGCGAGTTCACCCTGCGGCGCTGACCGATCCCACCGACGTAACCACCTCTCCGACCAGGAGCGATTCCCATGGCCAAAGAAAGCGCCTACCAGGATTTCCTCGACCGCATGGCGTCACTGCGCGCGCGTGTCGTCAGCATGCGTTCCGGCGACATCGCCACCAACCCAGCGTTGGCGGACGAGCTGAAAAACCAGATCGACCAGATGTTCGCCGGGGTGGTGGACGCTGACGCCAAGACTCCGCCACCGCCCGACAAGGGTTTGGCGGAGCTGGCCGGCGTCGGACCTGGGGCGGCCAAGGTCTTCGGCGACACGCGCATCCCGCAGGGGGTCGAACCCTACGACGAGCGCATCGCCTCTGAGCGGCTGATCTCGGTCGGGGATCTCTACTACATCTTCCAACATGAGAAGATCGGCGTCTTCCGCGTGATGCAGAAGCTCAAGGAGCTCTTCCACGCCGGTGCTGTTCGGCTATCGAGCGGGGAAGGCGCCTTCCTGCTCTACCAGTTCGACCGCCGCGATGTGCTGCGCTACACCCGCAACGAACGCTTGGCCGCTTACCGTCGCGCGTTCGGCTACGGTTCGGCGCAGCTCGCCCAGGGCGCCACCTCGAACAACGATTTCCACCGTATGTTCGGCCATTTCGTCAATCAGGTCGCGTTGTTCTGGCGCGACAAGCGCATCAGCGACGTCGTCCGCGAGCGCGCTTATGATCCGAGCTTCGGCTCGATCGCGATCGTGCGGCGCGCCGGGCTCGACCTGCGGAACAACCTCAAGTTCACCGCCTTCGGCCACCTGAACGTGATGCGCGTCGAGGTCATGCAGTTGCTCGAAGAGTCATTCAAGATCCTCAACGCTCCCGACGTGAAGAATCTCTTCGGTGTCGATACCGGTTGGGAAGTGGTGGAAGAGGTCCTGGTGCGCTACTTCAACGAGCGCCTGACCACCTCGCCGCGTCAACGTATGGGCGTGGCCGGACGCGAAGTGCTGCGCTGGTTGGCCCAGCCGCACATCATGACCATGAACCGTGTGCCGTTCGAATCGCTGCTGCTCGAAATCGCCGAGATGTCCGAGGAATGGCTCACCAGCGCCCAGTCGATGGGTCTGGCGGGTCGGGTGGAAACCAACCGCGTGATCTCGTGGGAGGGGAAATCCCCGCAGGCGGTGTCGAACGCGGTGGTCGCCTCGCCCACCAGTGGTCGTCAGCGGGTACGTCGCCGCCGTCGCTTGGCGCGTCAGCGCGTCTGATCCAACCAGCGGTTGAGCGGAGGAGGTTCCCATGGCGTGTGGCGGTTCCTGTTCTTGTAGCTGCGGCAAACCCGCGAGTGCGGGGTCCTTCGAGGCGGCGCTCGGCGAGGCGGCGGCGGATCTGGAAGGCGGCCACGGCAGCGAGTATCAACGCGCACGTCAGCAGTACCTGCGCACCCTGGCGGCTGACACCAAGCAGCCATCCCATGTGCGTGGGTGGGCGACGCAGGAGGCCAACCGCTTGGCGCGTATCGCCACGGCGCGCACCGCCGGACGTCGGCCACCGGGTGGCGATCCCTACCGCTACAAGGGTGTTCCCGGCTACGACGTCGGGCACCGGCCCGGTTTCCACCTGGTGGACAAGCCCAGCAGTTTCCGTCTGGAGTGGGCGCGCGACAACCGTGCGCGACCCGGCTATGCGCGTCGCCTTGGTGTGCAGCACAAGTGGCGTGAGAGCGAACTGGAGATGGAACTGGAGGCGGCGGCCGAAGCGCTTGAAGAAGTCGCTCGTCCGGGTCGCACCTTCCCCCGCACCGGCCGTCGGCGCCTACGGACGAAGGTGCGTCCGATCCCGGCTGGCCGTCACAATCGGGCGAAGGGCGGCGGACCCTTGCAGAAGTGGCCGCAGAAGCGCTGCGAATCGGCCTACCACCAGATGAAGCAGATGCAGCAGGCTGCCGCCGGCGCGTGCGCCGCGGGCATGAGCTGCGACCAGTTGGCCGCCGGTGTGCAGCGCGTGCTGGCCTACCAACGCGCCCGCGCGCAGATCCAAAGCAACTGCTGGAATCCGGCGAATCCGGGCTGGGCCGGCCATATTCGCGCGATCGCCGACCTCAACGGCACGCTCGCTCGCTGTCAGCGGCTCTACAACGCCTGCCGTTCCTGAACGATGATCATCGACTTCCATTGCCATGCCGGACGTGGTGAGGCGATGACCGCGCCGTGGAACGCCAACGCAGATCTGACGCATTACCTGCGTCGTGCGCGGCGCGCCGGCATCGCCCGCACCGTGGTGTTGCCGACCTTTCACCGCGACTACGCGGTGGCCAACGTCGGTCTCGCGCGGGTGGTGGCGCAGCACCGACCGCACTTGATCGGTTTCGCCATGGTCAACTGCGGTCGTGATGCCGGGCGCATTCGCAAGCTCGTCGGGCATGCGGTGGAGCGGCTCGGCTTCCGTGGCGTGAAGGCGCATGCGAGCGAATCCGGCGCAACGCGTGAACTCTGTGAGGCAGCGCGCGAGTTCGCCCTGCCGGTACTGCTCGATGTCTTCGGCAAACCACAGGCGATGGACCTAATCGCGCCAGAGTACCGCGACGTGAATTTCATCTTGCCGCACCTGGGAAGTTTTTCCGACGACTGGCGCGCGCAGCAGCAGGTGGTCGATCTGCTGGTGCGCCATCCCAACGTTTACGCCGACACCTCCGGCGTGCGGCGTTTTGATTACCTGGTGCAGGCGGTGCGCCGTGCCGGGGCGCGCAAACTGCTGTTCGGCTCCGATGGTCCCTGGCTGCATCCGGGACTCGAACTGCACAAGATCCGCCTGCTTGGATTGCCGGCCAAGGAGGAGACGCTCATCACCGGTGGCAATGCCCGCCGTCTGCTGGGAGACGTGCGCGATCACCTGCGTTCACCTCGCTCACGGCGCGAACGCCGCCATCGGGGCGAAGGCGCGCTTACTCCCTGATGGTCACTGTGATACCCGGGCGCACGAGCGCGAACATCAGCGCGATGTCGTCCTGCACTAGGCGCACGCAGCCGTGGCTGCCATTTTTCTCCAGCCATTGTTCGGGATCGGCGCCAGTGAAACCGTGGATGCCGATGCCCTTGAATTGTTTATCGGCACGTGGTTCGAAACCGATCCAGTACCCACCGAGGATGTTCTCCGGATCGTCGGGTTTGAGGATCTTGCCAGTATCTGGATTGCGCCATTCGGGATTGCGCACGCAATGCCGCACTGTCGTGGTGCCGAGCGGTGTGGGTGAGCTGTCGCGGCCAAGGCCGCAGCGCAGCACCGCGATGAGTGTGGTGCCACGCCAGGCGAGTAGGCGGTAGGCTGAGCGCGACACGACCAGTTCGAGCGGGGCGGTGGCGAGGTCCATCACCGCGATCTCCTGGTCGATGGACAAGGCTTTCGGATCCATCCCAGGGTTGAGGCGTTGGATCAGCTCACTGCTCGTGTGGTAACGCCGCGCGAGCACGCTCGGCGTCTCACCGGAGGCGATGACATGGGTGAGTACGCCGCAGCGCTCACGCCCCGGCAATTTTTCACTGAACAGGCGACGACAGAACGGCGCGATGCGATCGCCGAGGGCGACGGCCTCACCCGCAGGCAACGTCGGCAGCGTGGTGCTGACGACTTCGATGAGCGGCACCACGGCGGCGGGATCGGCAGCCGCAGCGATGAACTGCTGATCGAGGTCGGCACTGGCGAGCAGCGAACCCAGCAGGAACAACGACCACACGCGCAGGGCATGCGGATGCTGGATTGCTCGGAATGTCACGCAGTGCCGCACGAACGTGTTCATTTGCGCCGGCGTAGGTCGTTGCCGTCTTTGCGCGTCTGTTTGGCCTGTTCCTGGTGGCTGTACCGTTCCTCGCCCGGACCCCAGGGATCGCCGTGGTTGTGGTAGCCGTTCACTTCCCAGAAACCGCGGCGGTCGTGGGTCATCAGTTCAAAACCATTCACCCACTTCGCGCCCTTCCAGGCCCACAACTTGGGCACCACCACGCGCGCCGGGCCACCGTGTTCGACATCGAGTGGTTCGCCGTCGGCTTCGGTCACCACCAGCGCATCGCTATCGATCACGTCCTGCAGCGAAGTGTTAGTGGTGTAGCCGCCGTAGCCGTGCTGCATCACGTGGGTGCACTCCGCCGTCGGCTTAGCCAACGCCAGCAGATCGCGCACGCGGTAGCCGCCCCACACGAAGTTGTAACGCGACCAAGTGGTGACGCAGTGCATGTCGGCCTGTACGCGCACGAATGGCAGCGCGGCGAGCTCGTTCCAGTCGAGTTCGATGGGATTCGCACACGCACCCCAGATGCGCAAGCGCCATTGCTCGGTGCTGACTTGCGGCGTCGGCCCATAAGTCAGCACCGGCCACTTGGTGGTTTCGTACTGGCCATGCGGCAAACGCGGTTGATCCGCTGGATGCGTACGGATGCGTTCGACGTCGCTCACGCGGGGTGGACCTTGAAAGAGTGCACCTTGGTGTCGGGAATGCAGATCAGGAACGGTTCGGCCCACTGGGTCGCATCCGCGAGTGACCACACCACGCGATCGGCTTGATCTGGTGCAGCGATGCGTGCCAGGCGGATGCCATGATCGCTGCCGGTGACGAGGCGCGCGGGGCCATCGCCGCTTTCTTCGATCGGGGTGTACTGCGCCGGCACCGGGCCGTCCTTCCAGCCGGTCACCGCGCACCAATGCCACGCGCCATCACCCAGGTCGAGATGCACCGCATCGATACACTGACCGGGCCCGGTGACGTTGAACGTCGCCATCACCGGCTCATCAAGATTATCGTTCGGTTCAATATCGATGTACATGTCAGGCCTTCGGCGGCAGAGCTTGTAAGGGATTCTGCAGCAGGTTTAAGCCGTGGATTTTCCAGGGCTCCACGGTCCGCGTCGTCGGCTGGCTGCGTTTCTTGAAGCGTTTGTGCTGCCAGAAGTACTGGCCTGGGACGGCACTGATCATGGCGCCGAGCAAATCCATCGAGGCTTGCGTCAAGGCGGCATCGTCGCCGGCGAGGTGGGACAATGGTCGGCCAGCGACTAGGCAGAACTCGCCCGCACGCCGGCGCACACACAAACCCGCGATGATGGGTACACCGGCTTTTCGCGCGAAAAACGCTGGGCCGGCATGGCAGTCGGTCTCCATGCCCATGAAGACGGCGCGAATACCTTCATCACCGGTCGGTGCCTGGTCGGCCATCAGCCCGACCGGACAGCCGGTGCGCAGCCCACGCAGGACTTGCACCGCGGTGGTGCGGTCGCCACGGCGCGTCAGCAACACGGTGGTGCCAAGTTTGGCCCGTTGCTCGTTGGTGGCGAGATCGAGGACCTCGTTGTGTTGCGCCTTGGCATAGGCCAGGAACTTCGGCATCAGCCGCGCCAAGCCGTGCCCGCCCAGATCCCAGTTGCCCAGGTGCGGCGTCAGGAACACGCAACCTGGATGACGTTTCAGCATCAGCGCCAGCCACGTCGGGTTGGCCGTGGTTAGGTGGTGTTCACCGCCATCGACGCCGCCGATGGTCCACAACTCGGTGAAACTGGCACCCATGCTGGCGTAGGAACGCCGGACTACGTCGCGGCGCACGGTCCCGCGCAGACCGAGCGTGGTGTGGACGCAGGTGCTCGCCACCCCACGCCGCATGCCCAGGTGGAACACCAGCACGCCAAGCATCCCGCCCAGCCGGCTGGCGGTATCGACCGCCAAGCAGGAGAACGCGCGCAGCAGCGGCAGCATGATCCAGCGCGTCAGCATGGGGCGGGAATGTGGGGAGAGTCCGGAAGTCCGGAAGTCTGGAATTTCGGAAGTACGGGGTACGGAGGTACGGAGTTTACCTCAGTACCTCAATTCTTCCCGTACTCCGTACCTCCGTACTCCGCACTCCGCCTCCATACCCCGACCACATGCCGCCCGGGCACGCTTGTCATGCCATCAGCTGGCTCCGCTTGTCAGAATGGGCATGCCCGCTAGGTTCCGCCGCCCGCCAAAGGCCGCACCACCGCGGCGACTGGAGCACGACATGGCCATCAAGCGCGTCTGGATCGAAGAAGGTTGCATCGTCTGCAATGCCTGCGAGACCACTTGCCCCGAAGTCTTCAATGTTACCGAAGACAGCTGCCACATTCGCGCCGAGGTGCGTGCCGATGGTAAGCAAACCACCAACCTCGCCGAACGCAGCGACCTGAGCGGTTCGTTTGGCGACGAGCTGGCCGACCAGATCCAGGAAGCCGCTGAAGGCTGCCCCGTCGAAGTCATCAAGTTCGAGTAAGGAACGGGTAAGTCAGGGTGCCACGGGTGCCCGGACGAGACCTCATTCCGGCCTTCTGCACGACCCCGGGGTCAGGACGTAAGTCCTGACCCCTTTTTCGTTTGGAACTAATTACTGGGATCGCCTGGGGAGCGTGCAAGGCTGGGCCCAAAGAACGCTCAAGTTCCGGCCACTCCGGCCGTTACTGGAAGAAGCGACGGGCACCAACGCCCACTCAGCAGAGGGTAGTCATGGAAATCCACGGCGATAAGCGACCGACCGATCCGGTCTTGCGCAAACGTCAGGTCGACGCGGCCGCTCGCGGCGCGGCCAAGGTTGGCGATGCGGGCACGGGCAGCACGGGTGAACGAAGCGACGCCGTCGAACTCGGCAGCACCAGCCCGCAGGCCATCGCCCGTTATGTCGACATCCTCAAAGCCATGAACCCGGCCGACCTCCACCGCGTGGAGGAGCTGCGCGCACGCATCCAGGATGGCAGCTTCACCGCCACGCCGGAAGAACTCGCTGGACCACTGAGCGACCTGCTCGGCAACGACGGCGAACCGGAACGCTGACACTCCAGCTGCAACGCTGACATCACAGCTGACAGCTGACACCACAGACAGGGGCGGTCATGTCCTATCTCAGGCACGGATGCCTAGCGCTGCTCGCGAGCGTGGCCCTCGGCCACGCGGTCGAGCTCACCGTTCTGGAGGCCGGCAGCGCCGCCCAGCTCACCGCTCTCGGCAACGAAGCGCTGATGCAGGGTCGTTACGAGACCGCCATCGAGCACTACCGTCGCGCCCTCGGCGTCGACAAGACCTCGTTCCAGGCGCTGTTCAATCTGGCGCTCGCGCATCAACAGCTGGGCAAGGATGCCGATGCGCGTCGCTGGTACGAAGAAGCCCTCAAGGTCAGCCACGATCATCCGGAAGTGTTGTGCAATCTGGGCTACCTCGCCTTCCGCGCCGGTGAATGGAAACAGGCCGAGGAGCGTTTCCTCGACGCCGCCCGCCAAGCCGCCGGTAGCACGGCGGCCGCGGACCACTGGTTCAACGTCGGTGCCGCGCGTGAACGCCTGAAGCTGTGGCACGAAGCCCGGCGGGCCTACGAGGAATGTTTGGCGCTCGACGTCAGCCATTTCGGCGGGCACTACAATCTCGGGACGCTGTACCTGGGAGCGCTGGCCGATCAGCCGCACGCGTTGGACAAGGCCGAGGCCGCGCTCAGCAAAGCGCGCGATTTGGCGCCGGCACGGGCAGAAGCGTGGGTCAACCTGGCGCTCTGCCACGAACGCTTGGCACGTGGTGATGCCATCGCCGAGTTTGACCAGGCGGTGAAGGTCGCCAGCCCGACCTACCTGCCACATGCGCTGTTCGCCCGCGCGCGTTTCCACGATCGCGCGCGTCCGCCTCGGCGCCTGGCCATGCGCGACGATCTCAAGGCGCTGCTGGCAATCGATCAGCACTACCCGCAAGCCAATGGCCTGCTGGGTGCCTTCCACTTTGCCATCGGCGAATACGAACCGGCGATCCAGCTGCTGACACGTGAGGTCGACGGCGATCACTTTGATCCCACCAGTGCCATCGATGTCGAAGCGCACTACCTGCTGGCGATCATCTACACCGATCAACGCTCGGATGCGGCCAAGGCGCTGCAACATGCCACCGACTATTACCAACTGCGACCCGACAGTGCGAAGATCCAGGATCTGCGCCGGCGCGCGCTGCGCTTGGGGGGCAGCAAGGATCCGGCGAAAGAGCCCGCGAAAGAGCCGAGCAATCATGCGGTGAAAACCGCAGGACACGAGTCATCAACGCCACCGGCCACCAGCCATGCGATCTCGGCGACCGAGACCGACCACGCGCCCGCCGCGAAGCCAGCGCCCGCCCATGCAGCGCCGGCGCATGATCAGCCGCACGCCCCCGCGCCGAAGTCGGCACCAGCGCACGCCGAGCCGCACGCCCCCGCAGCCAAACCCGCTGCGCCAGCGCATCACTGACGCCCAGCGACGCCATCCACCTGGGAGCTGTCATGCCCGCTTGCACCCACTCCTACCTGGATCCCCACGCGCCCTGCGGCCATCCCGCCACCGGTGAGGGCAGCCGTTGTTTGTGGCACAATCCGTTGGTGGCGAAGAGCGACGAGTACGTGCGCGACCTGCTGCTGCAGGCCGATGCGTTGGCCCAGGCGGATCTCAGCGAATTCCACCTCGTCGGACTGCATTGGCCCAGGGCCCACCTGCCGCTACGCAAGCTGACGCGGGTCGACCTGCGCGATGCGCACCTCGACGGCGCCGACCTCAGCGGCTGCGAACTCAGTCACGCCAACTTGCGCCGCACGAGTCTCAAACGTGCTGACCTGCGCGGGGCCAAACTGGCCGGCGCGGACCTCAGCTACACCAACCTCACCGAGGCCGATCTGCGCGACGCCGATCTCTCGGGAGCCCAGCTCACCGGCACGGTGCTCAACGGCTGCGACCTGCGCGGCGCGAATCTCTCCGGCGTCACGTTGGTCGACTTCCGCTGGAACCGCTGCACCCGCTTCGCCGGGGTCAAAGGCCTTGACGCCAAGCCCATCGGCGTCAGCGGTGATGGCGATCCGACGCAAGGATTCCCGGCGCCGCTCGCGCTGGGCGCGTTCACCGGCGAGATCTCGGCGCTGGCCGATCCCGATCCGGAACTGACGCGCACGCATGTCTATGCGCCGGTGGTTTCAGGTGAGGCTCCTGCGCTAGCTGTCACCGCGTCGCCAGTGGCGCCGTTGGTGCTGCCGCCCCGTGGTTGGCGTTGGGCAGTCGCCGCGTCGTTGCTGTTGGCGGTTGGTGGAGTGGGCGCTGGTTCCTGGGGCATGTTGCGCAGCGCGGGGCAGGCGGCACCGCTGCAAGTCAGCACCCCGGATGAACGAACGAAACAGGAACTGGCCAACCTCCAGCGGCAGCACGAAGCGGACCTCGAACAGATCCGCACCTTTCAGGAACAGCTGCGCGACAGCAGCGACCGCAGTGGCCTGCTGAAGCAGGAGGCGGGCTTGCGCCGCGCCGAAGTCGAAACCCTGAAGGCCGCGTTGCGCACGGCCGAAAGCGATGTGCTGCGACTCCAAGCGGTCGATGATCGCGCCACCATCCTCAGCCAGAAGGTCGAGGACCTCACCCGGCTCAACGCCGACCTGGCGCGCGAGACCGGCCGTCAGGAACAGGTCGGCCGGATCCTGGCTGACGGGGTCGGTCGTCTGAAGAGCGAGAACCTGGCGCTCGCCACAGAACGCGATCAGCAGCAGATCGATCGTCGCCGGCTGAACGAAAGCGAAGCCGAAACCGTCCGTCTGCGCGAAGCTGTTGCCGCCATCACTAACGAACGCACTGACCTGTTGGCGCGCAACGCCAAGCTCACCGGTGATCTGCACGCTGCCAGCCGCGACATCGAACGTTACCTAGCGCGCGTCAACGCCACCCACTTGCAGGATTATTTGACCGACGACCAGAGCCGCGTGCCGTTGTTGTCCGTGGTCAAAGGCAAGCCGGTGGCGATGAGCGGTGACTACCTGCTGACGCTACGCGTCGATCAGGGCCAGCAGCCCGGCACCGTCAGCACGCAGATCGTGGTGCAGCGCCCGTCGTCAGCGACCAATCCCGATGTGACCGTGGTGCTCTACGATGAAAACCAGCAACCGCTGCGGCGCATCGCCTACAGCTTCCCGCACGTCGACGCCGGCAAGCCGTTTGTCGCCTCGACCACCGAGGTGGTGTGCGATCGTTTCCCGGCCTTCGCGCGCGTGATGGTCGTGCCTGGGCTCGACGGACTGTCCGCCGGACGCTGAGACGTTCCGTCGCTGCGCGCAGCGCCGTTCACGCGATGCCGTGTTCCACCGCCCACGCATCCATCATCTGCACCAGTCCGAGCGTCGGCGGTCGTGGAGTTGCGCCGCGATCAATCGCGCGTGCCAGGACGGCGGCGACGGTCACCAGGTGCGCCGTATCGAACGGCCAAGACAGCGGGTGGTTGTCGATCAGGTGCAACGGCCCGCGGTCAAGTAATGCACGCGCCGCGCGCGGTTTACCACGCGCCAGGTGATGGCACACCGCGGTCAGTTGGATCATGCCCTTGAGGTAGTGCCGATGCAGATCGAGGTGCGCTTTCCACGCGCGTTCCCAATGTTCATGCGCGTCCCAGTAGCGACCGTCATCGTAACATTGCGCACCAGCGCGCACGTCGTTCCACCACGCGGGTGGGTGTGGGAACGCGACTGGTTTCACGATGAGCCGCGAGCTGGCACGAACAGCAACCGAGCGCTCAGGGCTTCGGCTTGTCCTTGTTCTTGTCGTCGGAGGCAGCCGGCGCGTTGACGTTCTCAGGATTCAGCTTCGCGTCGGGCTGGTTGCCGATGGTGATCGGTTCCTTGGCGCTCTTGTCGCTGATGATGTCGATCTTGATCTGGATGTTGAACTCGCCCTTGGGGTACTGCTTTTTGAATTCAGCGACCGCGCCGGGCATGTTGTCTTCGATCTCTTTGAGCATCTTCAACATGTCGGCGAGCGAGAGTTCCTTGGCACGGCGTTCGTCCTGCATCTTGCGCAACGCGAGCACCTCTTCACGCAGCGCGGCGATGTCCTTGTTGATGGTGCCAACCTGCGGACGCACGGTGATCGGGCCTTTTAGCGTCAGCTTGTCCTGCGCCGCACCGTTCACGCGCGTGAGGTCGATGGTGACTTCGTCGCCGACCTTGGTCTTGCCGATCGCTGAGGCGAGGTCCGATTCGGCACTGAGCTTGGCCCCATTGAAGCTGCGCAGCAGATCACCGACCTGCACGCCCATGGTCGCCGCGGTGCTGCCGGGAATGACGGCGGACACCGGCAAACCCTGCGAGGGATCGAAGTTCGAAGCGTTCTCGTCGACCTTGACGCCCAGGAAGGGTTTGGGCGCGGGGTTCACCACCACGGGTTTTGGAGTCGGCGTGACCGGTGCCGGCGCATCGCCAGCGCTGAGCGCGACCGGGAGCAGGAGGGTGAAGACCAGGGCGGCGTGACGAAACATCAGAGAGCTTCCTGCGCGGGACGGAGGGAAAGAAGGGTCCAGGTGAAATGCCAGCTGCGGGCATCCGCTGGCGTGGGCGTAGTCGGCGCAGCGGGCGCGGATGCGGTTGCGGCAGCGGGCGCGCCCTGTCCAGGCACACCAGCAATCCCGTAACGGAAACGCCACGCGAGCGGTTGGCCATCTGGGCCGACCAGCGGTTTGGCTTTCACGCCGAGGATGCTGTCGTCTTGTTTCGCGGCAGCGGCTTCCTGCGCGGCGAGATCCTGCGCCTGACGGCGGAGCTGCTCGACCTCATCTTGCATGCGCGCGAGTCGACGATCCTGCCATTCGCGGAAACGCTGCTCCATCGCTGGATCGATCGGATCGTAGGGGATGTTGGCCGGCCACGGTTGGAACTGTCCGATGGTCGCCTGCTCCTGGCCGCCGCGCTGGATGGTGACTTCAACCGGATCGCCAACTTGGTTGAGCGCGACCTCGTTACGCAGGTCGCTCATGCTGCCGATCGGCGCGCCGTTGACGCTGGTGATGACGTCGCCCGGTTGCAGGCCCATGGTCTGCGCCGCGGTGTTGCCGTAGACGCTCTGGACGTAGACGCCCTGGTTCGGCGTCAGGCCTTGTTGTTCTTGCACCGACAACGGCACCGGCGTCATCTGCACCCCGAGCATCGGACGGTTCTCGGGATTCTGCGCGGCCTCGTAGCCGCTCTGCACGGCAAAGGCCGGCACCGAAGCCGACAGGGAGGCGAGGGTCAGGAGGGTGGCGACGATGCGCATAGGGAACTCCAGCGGGCGACAGTGGGACGAACCATAGGGCTTGCCCTGACTGGGCAAACCCTGGGAGTGGGCCACGTGCAACGCGGGCTGATGCACGCGAGCCGGGGCCAGGAGCCCAAGGTCCCTGGTTGGAGTGGTGTCCCGGACTTGTCCTGCGACCGTGATTGGCCAATGACTGTTGCGGGTCCAGGGGCGGCAGAGCCCCTAGCAGGCGTAGCGGACAGCGTCCGCGAACAACAATCCCCCGAGCGCGCCTGCGCGCGCGAGCGGGGACAAGGCTTGGTTTGGCGTAGCCAAACGCCGCGGCAAAAGCCGGGGCCGTCACAGAGCGATCACCGCGAAGCGGTGACATGCGCAGCATGCGAGCTGCGCAGCGGCGAAGTCGGGCTGGGACGCAAGCCGAAGCCGAAGGTCAGCCATCAGGGCTAAAAATAGCCTCGATGAAGGCATCCGGATCGAACGGCTGGAGATCTTCGAGCTTTTCACCGACGCCGATGAAGCGCACGGGAAGTTTCAGTTCACGACGGATGGTGATGGTCACTCCACCCTTGGCGGTGCCGTCGAGTTTGGTCAGCACCAGGCCGGTGACGCCCATGGCGGCGCCGAAGACCTTGGCCTGCTGGATGGCGTTCTGGCCGGCGGTGGCGTCGAGCACCAGGAGCGTCTCGTGCGGTGCCGCTGGCAGGCGCTTCTGGATGACGCGGCGGATCTTCTCCAACTCGCTCATCAGGTGCTCTTTGTTGTGCAGCCGACCAGCGGTGTCGATCAGCACCAGATCCATGTTGCGGGCTTCTGCGGCGGCTACGGCATCGAAGGCCACGGCGGCGGCGTCGCCACCGTCATGGGTCTTGACGATGTCGACGCCGGCGCGTTCGGCCCAGATCGACAACTGTTCGATCGCAGCGGCGCGGTAGGTGTCGCCCGCGGCGATCAGCACCTTCTTGCCCTGATCCTTGTAGCGTTTCGCCAGCTTGGCGATGGTGGTGGTCTTGCCCGCACCGTTGACGCCGACGATCAGCACCACCGTTGGACCAGTCGGTGCCCACGCCAGTTCTTGATCGACTGGCGCTTGCAGCTCAGCACGCAGGCTACGCTTCAGCAGGTCGAGCAGTTCCTCGCCTTTGGCCATCTCGCCGGCTTTGTATTTGGTCTTCAGTTCGGCGATGATCTCTTCGGTCTTGGCCACGCCGATGTCGGCTTGGAGCAGCGTGTCCTCCAGCTGGTCAAGGAACGCTTGGTCGATCGTGCGGCCGAGGCCGATGAGTTTGCGCAGGGCTCCGCCGACGACCGAACGCGTCTTGGCGAGACCTTCTTTTATTTTGGTGAAGAAGCGGCCGAGGGCTTTGAACATAATCTCAGGGTCCGGCGTCCGGGGTCCGGGGTCCGGGGTCCATCGGTCCACGTTTGCCGGTGGTAATTTTCAGCGAGGACGGAATCAGGAAGGGCTCCGGACTCCGGACTCCGGACTCCGGACGATGAATCATTCCGCGATCGCCTTATCCGGATCGACCAGCGTCTTCAGTTCCTTGTCGTACGCGATCTGACGCGCGAGTGGCCAGAGGTTCTCGATGTCGTAGAGCGCGCGTTTTTCTTCGTCGAAGGCATGCACCACCACATCAATGCAGTCGACCAGCATCCAACCACTGTCGCCCTCGACTGGCATGCGTGGCACGCGGTGCTGTTTGCAGAAGGTGTAAATGCCCTGGACGATGGCGTGCACGTTGCGGTCGCTGCTACCACTGACGATGACGACGAAGTCGGCCACGCCATTGCCCTTGGGCAACTGCAGCAGACGCACGTCCTCTCCGCCCTTGTCGAGGGCCAAGCGTACGGTGTGCAATGCAAGTTCACGGCTCGAAAACGACGTCATGGGCCTCCCTAGGCGGGGCGCGCATAGTAGACCGGACGACTCATGGGCAAGCCGCGTTCTTTTTGCATGGGGGCTTTGCCCCCACGGCCCTGCGGGCCGGCCCCCGCGGGCTTTGTCGGGGCTCGATTTCGTCGGGGGCCGACGAAATCGTGGGCGGATGGCTTCGCCATTTTATCCGCCCACCGCCACTCGGCGCCCGTGGGGGCTTTGCCCCCCGCGGCCCCCCGCGGCCCCCCGCGGCCCCCCGCGGCCCATCGCGAAGTGAGCGCGGGGCGGAATGGACCGCACTGGTGTGCGGTAGGTGACCGCTGCGCTCCGCTGGCACGTCAGAAAGTGCCCAGCATGATGCCGACCCATGTCGCAGAACTGCCTCAAACCGCTGCTCAAAGCGCGTGCGATCCACAAACGAGTGAAGGAATTGGGCCAGCAGATCAGCGCTGATCATCCCGGTCAGCCACTGACGGTGCTGGCGTTGCTCGATGGTGCCTTCTGCTTCGTCGCCGATCTGGTGCGCTGCATCGATCTGCCTGACCTGCGGCTGCATTTCGTGCGCGCGTCGAGTTACGGCAAGCAGACCACCAGTCGTGGCAAGGTCGCGCTCGAACCGCTGCCAGACCTGAGTGGACAGACCGTGCTGTTGGTCGACGACATCTTGGATACCGGCCGCACCATGCAGGCGGTGAAGAGTCGTCTGGCAGGAGCGACCATCCACACCTGCGTGCTGCTCGACAAACCGACCCGCCGGGTGCCAGACGGCCTGCAATGTGCCGACTACATCGGCTTCACCATTCCCGACACCTTCGTGGTCGGCTATGGGCTCGATTACGGTGGGAAGTATCGCCATCTGCCGGACATCTGCGTTCTGACGGAAGAGTAACCGGCGCAGGAAGTCCCATGCCGTTGCGTCGTGCGGCATTTGGAGCTTCCGGCTGCCCCTTGTCTGACCGGGGTTGGCCAGGATTCTTCGCCCCTCCTAAGCATAGCCGCTGCTGCGGCACCGCACCCTTCTGAAGGAACGTCACCATGGCCAAGCTCTCCATCGACAAGCTCCAACTCAAGGGCAAGCGCGTGCTCATGCGCGTCGACTTCAACGTCCCGCAGGACAAGAAGACCGGCGCGATCACCAACACCCAGCGCATCGATGCCGCGCTGCCGACCATCAAATACGCGCTCGACCAGGGCGCGTCGGTCGTGCTGATGAGCCACCTCGGTCGTCCCGATGGCAAGAAGGTCGACAAGTACAGCCTGAAGCCGATCGCCGCGAAGGCCGCTGAACTGCTCGGCCGCCCGGTGAAGTTCCTCGACGACTGCGTCGGCCCCGCGGTGGAAGCCGCCTGCGCCGCGCTCAAGCCCGGCGAAGTCGTGCTGTTGGAAAACCTGCGCTTCCACATCGAAGAGGAAGGCAAGATCAAGAACGAGGACGGTACCTCGACCAAGGCCGATCCCGCCAAGGTCGAAGCCTTCCGCGCGTCGCTGACCAAGCTCGGTGACGTCTACGTCAACGACGCCTTCGGCACCGCGCACCGCGCGCACAGCTCGATGGTCGGCTGCAAGATGCCCCAGCGCGCCGCCGGCTTCCTGATGAAGAAGGAACTCGACGCCTTCGCCCAGGTCATCGACCAGCCCAAGCGTCCGCTGCTGGCGATCCTGGGTGGCGCGAAGGTCGCCGACAAGATCCAGTTGATCAACAACCTGCTCGACCGCGTAAACGAGATGATCATCGGTGGCGGCATGGCCTACACCTTCAAGAAGATCTGCTTCGGCATGGAGATCGGCAACAGCCTGTTCGACAAGGAAGGCGCCAAGATCGTCGCCGACCTGTTGAAGAAGGCCGAAGCCAAGGGCGTGAAGATCCACCTGCCGGTCGACTACGTCACCGGCGACAAGTTCGGTCCCGACGCCAACGTCGGCGCGGCCACCGACAAGACCGGTATCCCCGCTGGTTGGGAAGGTTTCGACTGCGGTCCGGAGACCAACAAGCAGAACGCCGCCGTCATCGCGCGCGCCAAGACCATCGTGTGGAATGGTCCCCTTGGCGTGTTCGAGATCGACAAGTTCGCCGTCGGCACCAAGGCCGCGATGGACGCGGTGATCAAAGCCACGGCGGCCGGCGCCGTCACCGTCATCGGCGGTGGCGACACCGCGACCGCTGCCGCCAAGTGGGGCACCGACAGCAAGGTCACGCACTGCTCGACGGGTGGTGGCGCCTCGCTCGAACTGCTCGAAGGCAAGGAACTGCCGGGCATCACCGCGCTCAGCGACGCCTGATCACTCGTTCTTACTTGTTAATTTCAAGAACCGCCGGTCTTTGACCGGCGGTTCTTTTTTTTGCTGGTCAGCAGTCGCCGCGTTCGAGCAGCAATGCTGCGAGCGCGTCGTGTGGACCGAGTGCGCCACCGATGGAGTAGGTGATACCAGGATGGTTGGCTGCTGCGCTGGCGGCGAGCGCCGGGATGTCCTGCGTCAGATGACGGCCATCGCTTAAAAAATACGGCAGGATGACGATGCGTTTGGCGCCTTGTTTGACCAAGACAGAAAACGTGGTGGCAAGGTCCGGTGCGGCGATCTCCATGTGCGCTGCCGCGACGATCACAGCGGGTCGCAGACGACGCACCCGCGCAGCCATGTCCTCCAACGCCTGGTTGGATTCCGCCCGACGTGAGCCGTGATCGATCAACAGCAGGCCGAGCATAGGCGTACGGTGGACGCGAGGGGAGTTCCCGCAAGCCGTGGCAGTCGAGGATTCCGCCACCCCAGGCATTGAGCACGGCGCACCTCGCCCAAGCTGCCACGCGTGCCTGCCATCTACCTCGACTGGAATGCTACCGCGCCGCTCAATGCTGCCGCACGTACCGCGTGGCTCGCGGCACAGGACGACGCGTGGGGCAACCCCGGTTCGGTCCACGACCAGGGACAACGGGCGCGGCATGCGATCGATCAGGCCAAGGCAACCTGCGCACGGGTGCTCGGCTGCCGGACCAACGAACTGATTGTTACCAGCGGCGGCACCGAGGCGAATGCCTTGGCGATCCATGCGGCGGCGTCGAACGCGGAAAATCCTGCGCTGATCTTGGCCTCGGCGATCGATCACAGTTCGGTGCTGCGCAACGCGGAACTGTACGGACGTCTGGTGAAGCTGCCGGTCGATCAGCAAGGACGCCTTCATCCGCAGTTGGTGCATGAGGCGATGAAGGAGGGTCCCGCGCTGGTGTGTCTCCAGTTCGCCAATAACGAACTCGGTACTCGGCAGGATGTTTTAGCATTGGTTGCCGCCGTGCGTGCGATCGCTCCACAGACGCGCGTGTTGCTCGACTGCGCGCAAGGCGCCGGCAAAGCGGCCATCGATCTGCGTGAGCTCGACGTCGACTTTGCCAGCATCGCCGGCCATAAGTTCGGCGCACCGAAAGGCGTTGGGCTCCTCTATGTGAAGAATGGCGTGCGTTTGCCGCCACTCATCGCTGGCGGCAGGCAGCAGCAGGACCGACGTAGCGGTACCGAAGATGCGGCAGGAATCGCTGCGCTTGCTGCGGCATTGTCAGCAGCCGCGGCACACGCCGAAGAAGATGACATCCGTCAGCGCCTCCTGCTCGAATCCACCTTTGCCCGCATCGCGCTGGATCTGCCACATGCCCAATGGTTGGCGCACGCGGCGGATCGTCTGCCCAACACGCTGAGCCTCGCCCATCCTGGCATCGCCAATGAAACGTTAGTCATGCGTCTGGATCTGGCCGGCATCGCGGTCTCCACCGGTGCGGCTTGCATGGCGGCGCGTGGTGAGCAGAGCCATGTCATCGCCGCGCTCGGTATTCCCGCAGAGCTTGCTCGCGGCGTCATCCGGGTGTCCATTGGTCACAGTACGACAGCGGCGGATCTCGATACGTTCGCAGCGGCGTTCGTGCGCGAAGTACGCGCCCTGGTGGGGTGATTTTTTCCGGGAGCGCCGAGCACCAGCTCGGCTAAGGACCACCTGCCGAGCTGGTGC
>JANPLC010000344.1:0-1591 GCA_031426335.1 Planctomycetota bacterium | reverse complement strand
CAGCAACCAGGTGGTGGTGCTCGACGGCGTGCGCCTCAATGAGGCCGATCTGGGTGGCACCCGTCTGGCGGGCATACCGATCGATGCGGTCGAACGCATCGAGGTGCTGCGCGGCAGCGGCTCGGTGCTGTACGGCGAGGGTGCCACCGGCGGCGTGATCGTGATCACCACCAAGGCGGGCAACGGTTCGGCGCGACGCAACAGCGCAACGCTGTACGGCGCTGTGGGCAGCAATGCCCTGCGCGAACTGCGCGCCAACGCGACCGTGGCCAGTGGTGGTTTCTCGCTGGACCTGCATGGTCAACGCCGCGAGACGGACAACCACCGCGACAACTTCCGTTCGGAAACCGATGGTGCGGGGCTCTCGGCCCAGTGGTCGAACGACACCCTGCGCCTGGGCGTGCGCCATGACCGCGATTCCCTGGACACAGGACTCCCGGGTTCTCTGACCGCTGCGCAGTACGCAGCAAACCCGCGTCAGACAGATTCCTCCAAACTGAACGACCGCGCCAGCATTCGCAACGAGCGCAGCGGGGTGTTTGGCGAGGCCATGCTGGGCAACTGGCAGTTCGGCGTGGACGCCGGCTCGCGCGACAAGTCGCTGACCAGTATTCGTCCCGGCTCGGTGTACGCCTACCACGTCGAGGCGCAACAGCTGTCCCTAAAGGCGCGTCACACCAGCCAGTTGGGCACAGCGCGCAACACGCTGGTGATCGGGCACGATCGTGGTGAATGGGATCGGGAGGTGTTCGGTGCCTTCGGTTCGGTGGCCAATCAGACAACGCTCGGCTGGTATCTCAAGGACGATGTGACGCTGGCCAGCGGCACCCGCCTGTCTGCCGGCGTTCGCACGGAAAAGCTCGACAAGAATATTGACGATGGCTTTGCCCCGATCAATTTGTCGGATCGCGAAACCGCCTGGGAACTGGGTGTGAGCCAGCCGCTGAGCACCGCCACGACGGCGTGGGCACGTGTGGGCAACAGCTTCCGCCTGTCCAATGTGGACGAGTTCAGTTTCACCAATCCGGCGGTGGCGATCCGTCCGCAGACCTCCCGCGACCTTGAAACCGGGTTGCGCTGGGCACAAGGCGCGTACAAGCTGGAAGCACGCCTGTACCGCAGCAATCTCACCGACGAGATCGGCTACGACCGCAATGCACCGGGCCCGTTTGGTGCCAACATCAACTTCGATCCAACCCGCCGTCAGGGCGTGGAGGTCGATGGTGACTGGAAGCTGAGCAGCACGCTGTCGCTGGCGGCTCGCGTGGCCCTGCGCCGCTCGACCTTCCGCGAAGGTCCGTACACCGGGAAGGACGTGCCGCTTGCACCGCGTCGCACGCTGGCACTGCGGGCCGACTGGGTGCCCATGGCGCAGCACCGCGTCAGCGCCGGGGTGAACTTCGTGGGCTCCCAGCACCCGGATTTCGCGAACGTCTGCCGTATGCCGGCGTACACCACGGCCGATGCGCGCTACGCGGTGCAGGTGAAAAACATGGAGCTGTCGTTCGGTGTGAACAACCTGTTCGATCGCGACTTCTACACCCAGGCTTTCGGTTGCGCGAGCGGGCAGACCACGTCGATCTACCCGGAA
>JANPLC010000343.1:0-19314 GCA_031426335.1 Planctomycetota bacterium | reverse complement strand
ATGGGATCGTCAGCACACAAGACTTCCGGACTTCCGGACTTCCGGACTTCCGGACAGGGGCAATCACATCCGACTTCCGGACTTCCGGACTTCCGGACTTCCGGACAGAAGCAAGACGACCACCCGATCCTCCTCGCCAATGGTCTCACCCGCATCCACGGTCGCGGTTGCGACGCATGTTTGAAAACCACCGGCCCGCAGTTCGACACCAACCGTTGTTCCGCCTGTGGTGCGGTGGTGGCGATGGCGGATGTGTCGTTCGCGCTGCATCCGGGTGAGATCCTGGGTGTCATGGGCGAATCCGGCAGCGGCAAGTCGACCCTGGTCAAGGTGCTGCACGGCGACCTGGCTGCGAGTGCCGGTACGGCGCGTTTCACCAATGGCGAGACCACCCACGACCTGTTCGCGCTCAACGGTGCCGAGCGTCGCGCCCTGCGCGATCGCAAGATGGGCATGGTGCATCAGAACCCGCACCTCGGCCTTAACTTCCAGGTCAGTTGCGGCGGCAACGTCGCTGAACGTCTGCTGATGGCGGGCGAACGACGCTTCGCGGCGATTCGTGCCCGGGCAGAGAAACTGCTCGCCCGTATGCAGGTACCAATCGAACGCATGGATGAACGTCCGGGCGCATTCAGCGGTGGCATGCAGCAACGCGTGCAGATCGCCAAAGCCCTGGCCACCGATCCGCCGCTGCTGTTCCTCGATGAGGTCACCACCGGCCTCGATGTGTCGGTGCAGGCGCGCATCCTCGACCTGATCCTCGAACTCCAGCGCGAGACCGGCACGGCGATGATCGTGGTGACGCATGATCTTGGCGTGATTCGTCTGCTCGCCGGACGTACGTTGGTGATGCGCCTTGGCCGCGTGGTCGAAAGCGGACTCACCGATCAGATCCTGGAAGATCCCGCGCATCCGTACACGCAACAGCTCGTGTCGGCGGCGTTGTGAGCTGTCCCCTGGGACCGCCGGCTGCCAGCCGGCAGAGTGGGAACACCACGGACGTCCGTGGTCCAATCTTTAATCGTCCGCCGCATCACATCTCGAGCCGGCTGGCAGCCGGCGCTCCCAGGGGACAGCCATGATCCATGCACCGCTCCTGAGCATCGACGGCCTGCGCAAAGCGTTCACCCTCCACGAACGCGGCATGAAACTCTCGGCGGTGGTCGGCTGTTCCTTCGACGTCTACCCAGGAACCCTCACCGCGCTGGTCGGTCCGAGCGGTGCCGGCAAATCGTCGGTGTTGTCGTGTATCTTCCGCACCTACCGCCCGAGTGCGGGGCGGATCGTGCTCACTACCGACGATGGCCCGGTGGATCTCGCCAGTGCCGATGACCGCGCCGTGCTGCGGCTGCGCACCTCGCATCTCGCCTTCGTCACCCAGTTCCTCCGCTGCCTGCCGCGTCAGCCCGCGCTCGCCGTAGTTGCGGAACCGGCACTAGCTGCCTTGGGCAAGGACGCTGCACGGGAACGTGCTGCCAGTCTGCTTGAGCATCTCGGTGTTCCAGGACACTTGTGGTCGTTGCCGCCAGCGACGTTCTCGGGCGGCGAAAAACAACGCATCAACCTTGCCCGCGGTTTCTGCGCTGGTGCGCCGTTGCTGCTGCTCGATGAACCGACCGCCAGCCTTGATCCGGTATCGCGTGAACGGGTGGTCGAACTGATCAGCCGCACCCGCGATGGCGGCACCGCCATTGTCGCGGTGTTCCACGACGCCGACCTCGTCCGTCGTTTGGCTGATCACACCGTCACGTTGGAAGCCGCCCCATGCTGAAATCACCCGCCGCCTTCCACCTCACCAATGCCTGGGTCGTTACGCCGGATGCCGTGCAGGAAAAAAGCAGCGTCACCATCCGTGATGGCTATATCGTGGCGGTCGGCCGCGACTGCCCGCGCGGCACGGAGGAGATCGATCTCGGCGGCCAGTTGCTGATGCCCGGCATCGTCGACCTGCACTGCGACGCGATCGAAAAAGAGGTCGAGCCACGTCCGAAGGTGCCCTTCCCTCTGCCCTTCGCCGTGAGCCAGTGTGATCGCCGCAACGCCGCCGCCGGCATCACCACGATCTACCACAGCATCTCCTTCGCCTCGGGCGAACTCGGCGTACGCAGCGTTGCCACGGCCGGCGATCTGGTGCGCGCCATCCGCAGCCACCATCCACACGGTCTGGTCGACAACCGCACCCACTGTCGCTTCGAGGTCACCGATGGCGACGCCGCGCCGGTGATCTCCGCGCTGATTGACGATGAGATGGTCGACCTGTTGTCGCTGATGGACCACAGTCCTGGGCAGGGGCAATTCCGGCGCCCCGAGGACTACATCGCCTACCTGGGGCGCACCTACCATATCCCGGCGGCCGAAGCCGCCGTCATCACTGAACGCAAACTCGCCGGCCGTGGACCGGCGTGGGAGCGTGCGCGCCACTTGGCCGTCACCGCGCTGCAAGCCGGCGTGCCGATCGCCAGCCACGACGACGACAGTCCAGCACGGGTGGCTGAGATGATCGCGCTGGGCGTCAGCATCAGCGAGTTCCCCACCGATATCTCCACCGCCCACGCCGCCCGTGCGGCCGGCATCAGCGTGTTGGTGGGCGCGCCCAACGCCTTGCGCGGCCGTTCGCAGGGCGGCCACCTGCGCGCGGAAGACGCCTTGCGTGCGGGTGCGGCAGATTGCCTGTGCGCCGACTACGCTCCTGCTGCGATATTGCCGGCAGCCCTGCGGCTGGTGGACCTCGGCGCGCTCGACCTGCCGCGCGCCGCCGCGGTGGTGGCAAACAATCCCGCGCGCGCCGCCGGTCTGGCCGATCGCGGCCGCATCGCCCCAGGCCTGCGCGCCGATCTGGTAGCGGTGGATGCCCGACCGGGTCGCCACCATGCGACGGCGACCTGGGTTGCCGGACGGTTGGCGTACCGCAGTGAATATCCCACCTGACAGACGTGCGAGGTGCGGCGTGCGAGGTGCGAGGTTGAAAGACATACCCCGACGACACACCTCGCACTTCGCACTGCGTTTTCAGCCTTACCAGCGTCCTTGCCAGATCAGCCACGCACCGATCGCCGGCAGCGCGGCCAGGACGGCAAATGCGCCATCCATCCCGATGCCCAGCGCGATGACCGCGGCGAGTATCGGTGCAGCGGCCTTGGCGAGATTCGGTCCGAAGGCGAACACTCCGGCGATGGTCCCCAGCGACGGGCCTGACCAGGCACGCGCGACCAAAGCGGCACGGGTCGGCCACAGGGCGCCATAGCCCAAGCCGAAACCAATGGTGAAGATGATCGCTCCCGACTTGCCTGGGATCACCAGCAGCAGGATCACCGCCATGGTCATCAACGCGAACACCGCCACGGTCAGCACGATGAGCCACGGCCCGTCTCCCAGCAGCCCGAACACCAGTCGTCCGGTGACACCAACTAATGCGATGCAGCCGGCACAGGCGGCAGCGAACGCCAGGCTTTCACCCTGCGCCACGAGGTAGGGCACCAGGTGCACCGGCACCGCGATGGTGGTGACCGACACCAGGATGAAGCCGGCTTGCAGCCACCAGAAGCGTCGTTCACGCAGCACCGACCGCGTGGTGCTGGCATCGACCGTAGATGACGCCATCGGCGCCGCTGGCCGTCGCGGCAACGACAGCAGCAACGGCACCACGATCACCGCGACCGCTGCCGCCAGGATCAGCACGGCGTCACGCCAGCCGAACCACAGGCACAGGCGTTCGGTCAGCGGCATGAACAACGGACTCGCCATCGCGCCGAACAGGGTCAGCACGGTCAACGCTTTCGCTCGTCGAGACGGAAACCACGACGCCACCAGGTAGAACGCCGGCTCGTACAAGCACGCCGCCATGGCCAAACCGAGCACGCCCATCAGCACCACGTACACCAACGGATCATTCACCCAGGCCCAACCGACCATCAACACAGCGCCGGCAGAAGCTCCAGCGACCATGATGCCCCACGGCCCACGGTGATCGAACCACGGACCGAGCACCGGACCAGCGAGTGCATACGTGAGCAGGGTGAGCGAGAACGCCCCAGCCAGCAGCGTCTGGCTCCAACCCAGCTCGCGCATCATCGGCACCTGCACCACCGCAAAGGTGTAGTACAGCACGCCCCAGGCGACCATCTGCGCCGCGGACAAGCGCACCAAGCGCGCCCAGGGCGAGGCCACACTGGTGGGCACAGAATCCGAGTTGGGCACCGCAGTGGTCATCAAGCGCTTCTCGTCGGCGCGCCGGACCAAGATCCGCCGGTATGTTTGATGAAGATTGATCGACGCTCGGGCGCCGGTCCGCCGACTTCGCACGGCCTTCACCGAAATCTGATCTGTCGCGCGAGGACCACAACACCTGAGGGAGCGCAAACCCATGCTCACTACGCACAAGACTGACGTCGCCATCGTCGGCGCCGGCATCGTCGGACTGGCCCACGCCTACGCCTTTGCCAAACGCGGGCATTCAGTGGTGGTGTTTGAACGCAACCCGTGCGCCATTGGCGCATCGATCCGCAATTTCGGCATGATCTGGCCGATCGGCCAGATCCCCGGTCGCTGGCATCGCACGGCGATGCAGAGCCGGGCCTTGTGGCTGGAGGCCCTCACCAGCGCCGGACTATGGCACGAGGAAGTCGGCTCGCTGCACGTGGCCTATCGCGACGATGAGTGGCAGGTGCTGCGCGAGTTCGCTGACCGTGCCCCCAGTCTGGGCTTCACCGGTACGCTGGTCTCGTCTGAGGAAGCCCGGCGCCGCAGTCCGTTCCTACGCACAGAACAGTTGCGCGGGGCGTTCTGGAGCGCGACCGAAGTCTGCGTTGATCCGCGCGCGGCCATTGCCGGTCTGCCGACCTGGCTGCGTGAGAAATTTGGCGTGCGTTTCCAGTTCGATACCGCCGTCACCGCCGTCGAAGACGGCGTGCTGTTGGCCGGTGGTGCGCGTTGGGAGACCGGCCGCACCGTGGTGTGCGGCGGAGATGACTTCCAGACGCTCTTTCCCGAAGTCTTCGTCAACAGCGGCATCGTGCGCTGCAAACTCCAAATGATGCGCAGCGCACCGCTGAGCGATGGCGCACGCATCGGGCCGATGCTGGCTGCCGGCCTGACGCTCTGCCACTACCCGAGTTTCCGCGAGTGTCCTGGTCTACCTGCGCTCAAGGAGCGCATCGCCCGCGAACTGCCGGACCACGTGCGCTACGGCATCCATGTGATGGCGGCCCAGAACGGTCTTGGCGAGATCACCATTGGGGACTCGCATGAATACGGCCAGTCCATCGACATCGTCGACAAGGCCGAGATCGACGCGCTGGTGCTGTCGTATCTGCGCTCGTTCCTGGACGTGCCCGGCTTGACGATCAGCCAACACTGGCACGGCGTGTATGCGAAACATCCGCACGACCAGGTCTTCCGCACCAAGCCACGCCCGACGGTCGATGTGGTAGTGGTCACCACTGGCGTCGGCATGACCCTCTCGTTCGGGCTCGGCGAGGAGACCGCCGCCGGGACCAGCACGGCAACCGCACTCAGCGCGATCGGAGGTGTGGCGTGAATCCTTACGAACTGACCGCGGTGGTGCTCGACTGGGCTGGCACCACCATCGACCACGGCTGCGTCTCCCCGGTGGCCGCGCTCGAACACGCCTTCGGCGCCGCTGGCGTGCCGATCACGCGTGACGAGGCGCGTGCGCCCATGGGCATGCTCAAACGCGACCATGTGCGCGCCATCCTCCAGATTCCGGATGTGGCTGAGCGCTGGTTTGCTGTTACGGGCCACATGCCTGACGAGGCGGTCGTCGATGAGCTCTACCCGCAAGTCGATCGCGAACTGACGGCGATCCTCCCGCAACACTGCGCGGTGATTCCAGGAGTCATCGAGGCCGTGGCGTGGATGCGTTCAACTGGCTTGGTGATCGGCAGCAGCACCGGCTTCACCAGCGCGATGATGTCCATCATTGTCCCATTGGCCGAAGCCCAGGGTTACCGTCCCGATGCGCTGGTGTATCCGGACCAGGTACCTGCTGGCAGACCAGCACCGTTCATGATGTACCGCAACGCCCTGGAATTGGGCCGCGCCCCATTGTGTGGGTTCGTCAAGATCGGCGACACCGTCAGCGACGTCCACGAAGGCCGCAACGCTGGCGCGTGGACCATCGCGGTGACCCGCACTGGCAACCAGATCGGGCTGTCGCTCAGTGAGTGGCAGGCGCTGCCGGTTGAAGAACGCACTCCGCTGCTGGCGATCGCCTACCGCAGCCTGCGCGCTGCGGGCGCCGATTACGTGGTCGAGAGCCTAGCTGATTGCCCGGCGATCATCGAGCAGATCCGCAAACGCGCCCAGAGCGGCGAACTGCCCGGTGACCGTGACGTCACCCAGGCGATGCTGCGCGCTTCTTCTGCGCGCCAGTGAGACGTCAGATCGACGAGAACGAAGATCAGATCGTCATCTTGCGCACCTGCGCCGAGACCACGTCGATCACCATCACGGTGATCACCAGCATGATCATCACCGCCGCGGTCTGGGCGTAGCTGAAACTGCGGATCAGTTCATTGAGCGTCATGCCGATACCACCGGCCCCGACCATGCCGACGACTGCGGCGGAGCGCACGTTGCTTTCAAAGCGGTACAGCGAATAGCTGATCCACAGCGGCAGGACCTGCGGCACGACGCCATAGGCGATCTCATCCAGACGCCGTGCGCCGGTGGCGCGGATGCCCTCC
Source organism: Planctomycetota bacterium (assembly GCA_031426335.1). GTDB lineage: Bacteria > Planctomycetota > UBA11346 > UBA11346 > UBA11346 > BOG-1363. Next base: position 12,610 of record JANPLC010000343.1, on the reverse strand, counting down.
ACCGGACCAGGATCAATGGCTTCGACGACTTCGCTGAAGAGTTTCCCCAGCACCCCGGAGGTATGAACAAATAGCGCCAGCATACCGGCGAAAGGTCCCAGACCGACCGCGACCATGAAGAACAAGGCGAACACCAATTCGTGCACGGCCCGACAAGCGTCCAAGAAGCGACGGATGGGCAGGCGTAGCCACGCCGGCGCGATGTTGTTTGAGGCGACCAAGCCGAGCGGCACTGCCGCAATGATGGCCAGTACCGTACCCCACAAGGCCATGTGCACCGTCACCATCAGGTCGCTGAGATAGGTTCGCCAGTCACTGAAATCCGGACGCAGGAAACCGCGCGCGTACTCCATGCTGTTGCCACTGCCCTTGATGAGGTCTAAGGGGCGGATCTCGGCGCCGAACCACGCCCACACCATCAAGGCCACGAAGGCGCCGATGCCGACCACGTTGGCGACGGTGTGTTTGAGTTCAGTCTTGGGCAGGTTGCGGATCAGGCGGTCGGTGTCGGTCATAGTGGTGCTAGAGTGGTGAAAGAGTGGCGCGAATGGAAGGAGCGTGGAAACGACCGGAGGAATGGACGTGCGTCCATTCCTCCGGAATAATCCGATTACTGAGCGATCAGTTCTTGGCGGCCTGCGCTTCGGCCTGCTTCATCTGCTCGGTCAGACTGGCGAGCTTGGCCTCGATGTCTTTGAGCTTGGTTGCCTTGTCATCCGCGGAGAGCTTGTCGTCGACCTCAATCTTGGCCTTGTCCTTCAGCAGTCCGAGCGGACGGAAGGGCAGCAGCTGGGCGTTCGAGCTGGGCTTGAAGCCGGACCACTTGAGCGGCGCGAGCTTTTCCTTGGCTTCGCTGGTGTTGCCGTAGCTGATGAAGAACTCGCGGATCTTCTGCTTCAGATCAGCGGGCAGATCATTGCGGTAGATCAGCGGATCGCTGGCGATTAGCGGGCTCTTCCAGATCGCCTTGACCTTGGCCGCGGCTTCCGGCTGCTTGGCCTGCAGGTGGAACATCGCTTCGGTATTGAAGGTCGCAGCATCGACCTGCTTGTTGGCGACCGACAAGGCGTTGGCCTCGTGGTTGGCGCCCGAGCGGTAGTTCTTGAAGTGCTTCGCCGGATCGGCCACGCCGTTTTTGACGAAGGCGTAGTAGCTCGGGATGAGGAAGCCCGAGGTGCTCTGCGGATCACCCATGGCGAAGGTGTAGTCCTTGCCCTTGGCCAGCAGCTCATCGAGCGTGTTCAGCGGGCAGTCCTTGTGCACGATGATCAGCGACCAGTAACCGGGCTGACCGTCCTTGTCGATGCACTGGGCGAAGATCTCGCCGTTGGCGCGGTCGACACATTCGATGGCCGACTTGTTGCCGAACCAGCCGATGTGCACCTTGTTGAAGCGCATTGCCTCGATCACGCCGGTGTAGTCCGGGGCGAAGAACAGATTCACTTTCTTGCCGATGGCTTTTTCCATGTCGGCGGCGATCGGCTCGAACCCTTTGCGCAGGTTCATCGAGCTTTCGGTCGAGATGATGCCGAACTCAAGGGCGGCCGGTTCCTCGGCAGCGGTGGCGAAAACCCAAGCCGAAGCGGCGAGGGCGAAAGTAGCGAAAGCGCGCATGGCGTCTCCTGGGGTTGGTTGGTGAAGAAAATTCAGGCGGTCGCGCCGACGGTCGCGAGCTCGGCCATCGCCGCTACCGGCTGGGCTTCGGCGGGCGTGACCTGACGTTCACGGCGGTAGAGGTCATCGAGCAGCGCCGGAGTGAGCTCCGCGCTGGCGCCGTCATAGACGACCTGGCCATCTTTGAGCGCGATGGCACGCGGGCAGTAGTCGAGCGCGAAGTCGACCTGATGCAGCGACACCACCACGGTGACGCCGTCCTCGCGGTTGATGCGGCAGAGGGTCTCCATCACCTGACGTGACGAGGTCGGATCGAGCGAGGCGATTGGTTCATCACCCAGAATCGTACGAGCGCCCTGCACCAGGGCACGCGCGATGGCGACCCGCTGTTGCTGACCACCGGACAAGGTGCTGGCGCGCTGGCCGGCGAATTCCGCCATGCCCACGCGGTCGAGCGCGGCCATCGCCTTGAGCTGCTCTTGGCGCGTAAAACAACCCGACAGGCTGCGCCACCACGGCACGCGGTGCAACGTACCGGCCAGGACATTCTTCAGCACCGACAAGCGCCCGACGAGATTGAACTGCTGGAAGATGAACCCGGTGCGCGCACGCACGGCGCGGACATTGCGATCGATCCGTCCATCACGTTGGACCTCCTGACCGTCAACGCGGATGGAGCCGGAATCACCAGCAACCAGACCAGCACAATGACGCAGGAGCGTGCTTTTGCCCGAGCCCGAGGCACCCAGTAGGGCAATCAGTTCACCATCGCCGATCGACAAAGAAACGCCGTTCAGGGCACGCCGGCCACGACTACGGGCAAAGGTCTTGCTGAGCGACTCGATCTGGATGGCCATGGACGCTCTCCTGATGCCTCTTGTTTGACCACCAGTGGTCAAGGCTGGGTGAACCCTTGGACAAGAGTGCGGGAAGCGCCACGACACACCGCAGCTCGCGCAGAAACTCACTAAATCTTTTTCGCGTATTCACCCGACGCTGCGCCCAGAGTCGACGTTGCCCAACAAGGATCCTTTATGGAAGCAATGCCTCATCCCGCCGTTGTCATCCGCACCGCCGCTACCGCCGATCTGCCGCAGGTACTGCCCTTGTTAGCGCTGCTCGACCGTCCAGGAACGCCACCTCTCGACCTGGCAGAGGTCACCGCGCAGTTTGCCCGCTTGGCCGCGTATCCGGATTACCGCTTGTTCATCGCCGAGGCCAACGGACATGCGGTCGGGATCTATACCTTGCTGATCATGGATAATCTGGGCCACCGCGGCAGTCCGATCGGCATCGTCGAGTGTGTCTCGGTGGCGGAAGCATTCCGCGGCCAGGGCATCGGCCGGCAACTCATGCACCATGCCATGGGTGAATGCCGCGACGCCGGCTGCTACAAACTGGCGCTGTCCTCCAACGTCGCGCGCACCGATGCGCACGCGTTCTACGATTCACTCGGTTTCAAACGCCACGGCATCAGCTTTGTCGTGGAGTTCTAATCAGGAGAAGCGCGCGACTTCGCGACCGCCGACAAAGACGTGACGCAGGCGTGGCAGGCCGTTGGCCACCGGTTCGACGAGCAAGAGGTCGGCTTCGTAACCGGGAGCGATGCGACCCAACCGATGGCCAAGGCCAGCGGCGCGGGCTGGGCGTTCACTGATCATCGCCCAGGCATCGACGAACGGGATGCCGGCGCGCGACGCCAATAAGAACGGCGCGTGGAACAAACTGGGGTAGTGGTAGTCGGAACAGAGCGCATCGAGCACGCCGGCGGCGAGTGCATCCTTCACGCTCATTGCCCCGATATGCGAACCACCGCGCACCCAGTTGGGTGCGCCCATCAACACCAGTGCACCACCATCCTGCGCCGCACGTGCACTGGCGAGGTCCATGGGGAATTCGCAGATCGCCACGCCACGAGCGAGACTCTCCTGCACCATGCCGACGCCATCGTCGTCATGCGACGCCAAGGGAATCCCCAGCCGACGTGCGCGCAGGGCCAGTTCGCGTTCCTGGACCACGCCCAACATGCGATTGGCTACGGCGGCGGAGATCATCTGGCTGATCTCCTGGTCGCTGGCGTTGGAACGGCGCGCCACCGAATCGCTGTAGCGCTGCAGTTTGCGTGCGTCGCCTTCACCCGGCAGGTGGTCCGCGGTCGACAACAGGTGCACCAGGCCGTCTTCGAGCCACTCGCACAGTTCATCGTGACCGTCGGTCAGGCAACGTTCATGGCGCAGATGTACGCGGTGATTGACCGCCAAGTGCACGCGCTCGTCGCCATGCAGGAGGTTCACCAGTTCACGCGCCTGCGCCCGGCTGCGCAGGCCGGATTCGAAGCTGTCGGTGATGGAACAGAAAAACGTGGTGATGCCAGCCGCGAGCAGGCTGGCGTCGTTCTCGGCCAAGGCCATCAACGCCGGCAGATGCACGCCAGGTCTGGGCGCGATGGCGCGTTCGAACGCGTCGCCATGCACGTCGACGATTCCAGGCAGCAGCATTAAGCCGTGCGCATCGATCGGCGTCGAACCGTCCGGTACCTCGCTGGACACCTGGTCGATGACGCGGTCATCGAGCGTGACCGTGACGCCCGACATCAGGCCGTCGTCTGCCGTCAGGACCGTGGCACCGACGATGGTGCGACGGGTGGCGGAGTCGACCCGCTGCAGGGCTGGATGCAGGATGGTTGATGGCATGGTCGGCTCCCTCGCCAACTATCGCCAGGCCCCATGAAGATCGGCAGAAGGTCGGGTGAACCATCAGGATGCGTGCCGGTGTCCGCTCCTTTGGCGGCCTCGGCGCAGACCAAGCCAAATGGTTTCGCCCAGGATCAAGGGCCCGCTCACGAGCCGTGCTGTGGCGTGGTGACACGCCAGGCTGCCCCTGGCCACGCCAGCCCGGCCCTACAGGCTTTTGCCATGAGCCCCAAACAATGCGCCGCCCGCCTTCTCCTCGCCACGTTGCAGGAAGGCGCCCCCCACCCCACCAAGCGTACTCGCGAAGACATGTCCACCGCGCTGGGCACCCGCATCAGCGATGAGAAACGCGAAAAGGTCCTGGCGTTCGTCGTCAAGATCGAAGGCCCGTTCGTTGATCGCCTGAAGAAACTCACCGGCGAAGGCGAAGCTGGCACCGAGGCCGAAGGCGCGGAAGGCTGATCAGCCGCCGTTACTGATTCCAATTTGAGCGGATCACCTCACTGACCCCAGGCGCCAGCGCCTGGGGTCAGTCGTTGGCAGACCCCCGACGCTAGCAAACCATGGCAAAACCCGTGGGGACATCCCGCATGGGCCGTTGGGCGAAACCACCCATGCAAACAGCCGAAGATTCATGTCGAATTTTTCCCTCCGGATCACTCCCGGCCGCAACGGACACGCTTCCGATCCGCGCATTCCGCTCAACCTTTGCCGTGATTTCCGGGTATCGACGGCGTGGCTGGCGACATATCCTGCGCACTGCTTTTCGGGATCTGCCCACTCTTTTCGGGATCTGCCCACTTAGGACACCCATGCGACGTTACGCTCCGCTCCTGATTGCATCGTTTTTGCTCTCCGCTGCCAATAGCGCTGTTGCTGGCGAAGACATGCCGCCACCACCGGCGCATTGGAAGATTCCGCCCGCGCCCGTGCTGTCCGCCGACGAGGTGCTGAAGTCGTTCAAGCTGCAGGCCGGCTATAAACTCGAACTGGTCGCCATCGAGCCCATGGTCGAGAAGCCGGTGGCGATGTCGTGGGACGGCGATGGCCGCTTATTCGTTGCCGAGATGCGCGCCTACATGCACGACCAACTCGGCACCGGCGAGGACAAGCCGACCGGCCGCGTGTCGATGCTGGTCGACAGCGATGGCGACGGCAAATACGACAAGTCGACGATCTTCGTCGACAACCTGGTGATGCCGCGCTCGGTGATGTGCGTGCAGGGCGGCGTGCTGATCGCCGAACCACCGGTGGTGTGGTTCTGCAAGGACACCAACGGCGATGGCAAGGCTGACGTCAAAGAGAAGGCGTGGGAAAAGTACGCCAAACAGGACAACCCCGAGCACAACGCCAATGGCCTGGTGTGGGGCCTGGACAACTGGATCTACAGCGCCAACCACACGGTGCGCTACAAACTGGTCGGCGGAAAATTCATCGAGGCGCCGACAACCTTCCGCGGTCAGTGGGGCATGACGCAGGACGATGTCGGGCGGCCGTACTACAACACCAACAGCGACCAACTGCGCACCGATCAGGTCGATGCGGCATATTATGCGCGCAATCCCAACCTACTGAATGGTGCTGGCCTCAACGCCAAGGCCGCGGCCAGCAACGTCACCTGGCCGTCGCGCATGAATCCCGGGGTCAATCGCGGTTATCGTAAAGAGACGCTGCGTGAAAACGGCACGCTCGCCAGTTTCACCGCCACCTGCGGTTCCGGGGTCTACCGCGGCGACGTGTTCCCCGATTGGGTCGGTGACGTGTTCATCTGCGAACCGTCGGGCAATTTCGTGCGCCACGCCAAGATGAAGGAAAAAGACGGCGTGGTGCTGACCGAAAATCCCTACAAAGAGAGCGAGTTCATCGGCGGCCTCGACGAACGCTTCCGCCCGGTGAACTGCTACACCGGTCCGGACGGTGCGCTTTACGTCGTCGACATGTACCAGGGCCTGCTGCAACACCGCGTGTTCCTCACGCCGTTCCTGCGCGATCAGGCGCTGCAACGTGGCTTGGAGAAACCACCGCACCTCGGGCGCATCTACCGCGTCGTGCCGGCCTCGGGCAAGGTCGCCAATCCGTCGCCCAAGTTGGAGAAGGCCGCCATCCCCGAACTGATCGACGCCTTGTCGCACGCCAACGGCTGGCGTCGTGACACCGCGCAGCGCCTGCTGGTGGAGCGCCAGGACAAGGCCGCGCTCCCCCTGCTGCGCAAGGCCGCCACCGATGGCAAGACCCCGCTCGGTCGCCAGCACGCGTTGTTCGCCTTGATGGGCTTGGGCGATGCCGACGCGGCGACCATTGCTGCCGCGCTCGCTGATAAAGATGCCCGCGTACGCGCAGCCGCACTACGCGCTGCCGAGCCGTTGCTCACCGGCGCGACTGCTGCGGAATGGGTCGCCAAGGTCGCAGCGTTGGAGAAGGACAGCGACGCGCGCGTGCGCGTGCAGACGGCCTTTACGCTCGGCGCGACCACCGATGGCAAGGCCGATGATGAACTGATGAAGCTCCTGCTGGCCAACGCCAACGATCCACTTTCACGCGACGCCGTGGCGTCCGGTCTGTCAGGGCGTGAGTTCCAAATGCTCACCCGCCTGTGTGCCGACCCGTCGCTCGCCAGCGCCAAACCCGGCTACAAGGAGGCGATCATGCGCCTCGCCGGATGTGTCATCGCTGAGAACAAACCTGGCAAGATCAGCGCGACGTTGTCGCTTGCCGCCACGCAAGGCGACGCCGGTCGTTGGCGGGCCGAAGCTATTCTCGATGGCTTGTTGGCGGCGAAGCCCAAGACCGCCAAACCCGGCAGCATCGCGCTGAAAATGCCGCCCGACGGGTGGAAGGCCATAACCGCCGACGCCAAGCTGGCGGATCGCGCAAAGAAAATCGGCGAATGGATCGCGTGGTCGGGTGAAGGCTCGACCGCCAAGGCCGTCGAAGCGGCGAAGCTCGCACCAGCAGATCAGAAGCGATTCGACTCGGGCAAGATGCGTTACCAGACGCTGTGTGTCGCCTGCCACCAGCTGAACGGCCAGGGCCTCGCCGGCCTCGCGCCGCCACTCGCCGGCTCGGAATGGGTCGAAGGCCCGGAAGGCCGCCTCGCGCGCATCATCATCCACGGCGTGCGCGGCGAGATCGTCGCCGCCGGCGTCACGTTCAACGTCGAGATGCCACCGCTCGGCGCCGCGCTCGATGACGAAGCCATCGCCGAGATCATGACCTACGTGCGCAACGAGTGGGGCAACCGCGCCAGCGTGGTGGAGACCTCCGCGGTCAAGGCCATCCGCACGGCGGAAGCGAAGCGTGGCGAGTCGTGGACGGTGGAGGAGTTGCTGAAGATTAAATAGGGCGACTCCCGGCGCGAGATTGCAGCGTTCCTTTGCACTCTCTCGCGCTTCGCCCGTCGATCTGGTATCAGATCTTCAATCTGGACCCATGGCGTCGTGCCCCAATAGATGAGCCCCGCTGGGGCGAATACAGCCCAGCACGAAAGTGCTGGGTGAGGAGATGCCATTCATGAGAGTCCCGGCGGGACGATCGATCTGATCCCCGGTCGTGAGACCGGGGCGGCGCTCGCGCACCGCCCTAGGTCGATCGTCCCTCCGGGACTGATTACATCATGCTCGCGTTTCCCAGCACTGTCGTGCTGGGCTGCAATCTTCCGCCCCTTACGGGGCTCGTCCTATCACCACCACTGCACCAACCCCGCCCCAGGGTAGAACCGCTTGAGGATATCGCTCGCCGCCGAGCCCGTGCGTGCCATCTGGTAGGCGCTGACCTGCGACATGCCGACACCGTGGCCATAACCGCGACCTTCGATGACCAGGATGCCGCCCTTGGCCGCGGCGATGACGCAGCGTTTCCAATTGGTTGAGCGGATCTGTCCGGGACCAACGGCGAGGCGGAAGGTCGCGGCGGGAATCACCGTGTCGATCTCGCGATTATTCAGCAGGTGCCGCACGGTGACGTTGGCGACACGGTTTGAATCAGCAAAGCGATCGACCGTACGGACGGACGTCACCGAGCCGATACGCATGCTGTCTTCGGGGTGGGTCGACGCCCATTTTTGCAGATTGGCGGTGACCGTAGCGAGCGGCACTTCAACCCGCCAGTCGAGGTGCGTGGCTGAGAATCCCAGCGCCTCGGCGCCGGTGATGCCGTCCGGATCATCGACTGACGGCATCGCCGCGGTCATGTCGGTGACGTTGTCGGCACCGGTCAAGTCCGCGCGGAAGTTGCGCGCGCTTTCCGTGCGTCCACCAGAGCAGGCGTGGAACAACGCCGGTATCGGCAGGCCTGACGCGGCGAGCAGCTGGCCACGGGTCTGGTCGAGCGCCACCGCCATGCGGGGCGGCAGTGGCTTGAGTCCGCCGTAAGCCTGATCGACGGTGTAGTGCCAGTGCAGTTGCCATGGCTGGTCGAGGTTCACCAAGTAACGATCGATGGTGTAGCTGCGTGCGGCGACCGCCTGCGCCTTGATCGCTTCGAGCGGCCACGACGGGCTGATCTCGGTCGGCAGCACACCTTTGAGGTACTGCTCCAGACCAACGCGTTCGATGAGTACGGCCTTGCGGCTGGCGGCATCGATCGCGACCTCGGGTTGACCGCTGAACGAGAGCGTCTGCGGTTTGCCGAACGGCACGTCGAGCGTAGCGCTGAAGGTCGGGGCGTTCGCGGCCGGACGCACCTGGATGGCAAGCTGATTGCCCAGCAGCTTCGCGCCAGAGGCGGAGGTAGTCAGCCCCTTGCCGGTCGAGCGAACGCGCAATTCTCCTGGCTGGATCTGATGGCGGATGCCGGCGTGCGTGATGGTGCCGCCGCGCGGCAGCGTCAGGACCACTTCCGGTCCGCTGGCCAGCATCACGCCGATCAACGGTTCACTGGTGATCTTCGGCAACTGCCGCGCTTGTTTGCCTGGGGTCGTTGGCGTTGGTGTTGGCTCCGCCGGAGCGGTCACCGCCACGGGAGTTTCTGCCGGTTGCGGCGTGCGTGTCGGAGCGGTTGGCGGTTGCGCACCACGAGCACCGGTGGGATTGCGCAGCTGGCAGCCCGACAGCACGACGGCCAGCGCAACGACCAGGATCAGCAGGTGATGGAAGCGGCGCATCGGAACTCCTCGGACGTGAGCAGGACAACCGGAGTGAACAGGAGGAACGGAGCAACGGAGGAAGGCTACGGACAGGGAGAGGCGCAGCCCCAGCGGTATGGCGATTTGCCGATTTTCAGCTGTCCTCCGTTGCGCCGTTCCTCCTGTTCATGTCGGTCTTTTCTCTCTTCGTTCACGCGGTGAAGCGGCAGCGGTAGCCATCGTAGGCCATGACTACGTTTGGCGGCAAACGTGGCTGCCACTCGGCGTACTTCACTTCGTATCCCATGTGGGTCAGCACCGTGCGACGGGGCTTGATCCGCGCAATGATCGCCTGTGCCTCAGCCCAGTTGAGGTGCGTCGAGTGCGCTTCGTCGCGCAGCATGTCGAGCACCAGCAGATCAAGGTCACGCAGGTGCGCGTCGGCTTCCGGCGGCAGCACTTTCAGATCGGTCAGCCACGCCATGCCACCACAACGGAAACCGCTAGTGCGTCCGGCCGGGCCGTGGCTCATGGGAAAGGCGACCACCGGCAGACCGGCAACTTCGGTCACCGTTCCATCGTGCATGGCCACCGACACCAGCGCTGGGCTGCCGAGGTAGTAGAGCTTGTCAGGTTCGCCGAAGCAGAACGGAAACATAGTCTGCACCGCGTCGAGGTGCTCACGTGCACCAAAGATGCGGATCGTCGCCCCGCCCATCAAACGGTTGAGGTGCCGCAGGTCGTTGAAGCCGTGGGAATGGTCAGCGTGGTCGTGGGTCAGCAGCACCCCGTCACAGCGCACGATGCACTTCGCGGGATAACTGCGTCCATCCCACGTGCGGTCTGGATCGCGCATCTGGTGCTGAAGATCAGGCCCGGCGTCGATCAGCAGCACCTGCCCGTCCGACCCGGTGAGCACCGCACCAGCACGCCGACGCAGGTCACGGGGATCCTCCGACCACAACTGCGGATAGCCCCACGGTGGATTGCCGTGGCTGGTACCGCAGCCGGTGATCAAGAGTTCCCAGTCGCTCATATGGCGCCGCATTCAATGGCGGCCCGCGTGGGCAGCAACCTCGCAGGTCGTAGCATCCCAGGCCTCTCCTCCTGGCACCTGTGGTGGCAAGGTGCAACGTGCCACCATGCCCAATGCCATCATCGTCGGAGCCGGTATCACTGGACTCAGCGCCGCGCAGGTGCTGAAAGATGCCGGCTGGCAGGTCGAGATCATCGACAAGGGCCAGACGCCTGGGGGACGTTTCGCCTCGCGTTGGTTCGGTGAACGCACGCGGCGCATCGATGTTGGTGCGCAGTTCCTCTCGACTCGTGATCCTGAGTTTTCGGCAGCGGTGAACACCTGGGTGGAGCGTGGTTGGGTACGGCACTGGTGCAGCGGCATTCCGCTGTTGACCGCCGATGCGCTGGTGAGTGGGGAAGACGGTTTTCCCCGCTGGCTGGGTGTCGGCGGCATGCATGCCTTGGGACGGGCGTTGGCGTCGTCGTTCGTGCTGCGCCAACCCGCGACCGTCACCGCCCTGCACCCGGACGGACAACGCTGGACGGTGGAGACGGTCCCAGGGGATGCCGTGCGCGGTACCGCGAGCGGTCCGCCGGTGATGCTTCAGGCCGATGCCGTGATCCTGACTCAACCAGCGCCACAGGTCGTGCACTTGTTGGGCTCCAACAACCTGCCGCTGCCCGAGGGTCTGGCGCAGGTGCGTTACGATCCGTGTGTCGCGGTGGTGATTGATGTGCCGAACATCAGCGCGCCGCTGCTGAGCCACCCTGGGGCCGTGCGCATCGAGGATCCCGCCAGCCCGCTCTCGTGGATCGCCTCCGCCAACGGTCGCGGTGAGACGCTGCATGGCGATCTGTTGTTGCTGCACGCGCGCGGCGACTGGAGCGCCGCGCATCAAGACCACAGCACCGCCCAGTTGGCAGAGGAACTGCTCGCCGCGGCCACGCCGACGTTGAAGCGGCTCGGCATCACGCGTGATCTCAGCCGCTGCAACGCCGAGGCACGACTCTGGCGATATAGCCGCTGTGTATCTCCACTCACCGCGCCGTACCTGCGGGTCGCTGGCGGCCCACCGCTGCTGATCGCGGGCGATGGTTTTGGTGACTGCCCACGCGTCGAAGGCGCGTGGATGTCTGGCCGGAGCGCCGGCGTGGCGGTCCGTGATAGCGAGGGTTGAAGGCTTACCCGCGTCGCAGCGTGAGCAGCACCGGCAAGTGATCGGAATACCAACGGTTCGGCGCACCGCGGTAAAGCAGCGGGTCCTCGGCGATGATGCGCACGCGGCCCTCCAGCGAGATCCCACCCGTCGACGGTGCAAACAGCGCGCCGTTCACCAGCACCTGATCGAATAGCAGCCAATTGCCGTCATGCATGCAGGTACCGCGGGCATCACCCAGGCCCTCGCGGCTGAGGTTGTAGAGCCGACCAATATCTTCCGTGCCTGCTGCTGGCCGACCGAGCGCCGCATTGGCGCCCATCGTCAGTGAACGACTAGTCGGCTCATCATTGAGATCACCCATCACCACCAACGGCACACCGGCGGCGCCACAGGTCTGCGCGAGTTGCCGCAACGTCCGGCCATAGGCCATGCGTAGACGGCTGCCGGGCATGGGATCCTCCGCATCACATGGGCCACTCCGCCGGCTCTTGCTGTGCACGAACACCACGACCAGCGGTTGGACACCATCCATCAGCAGGTCGAGCCGCACCATCGGCCGCACCGCGTCCATGTCGTTCGGCCACACCGGCGAAACCTTCACCTGAGTCACTGCCGGTACCGCTCGCACCAGGGCACCGACGTCGATGCCACGTGGATCACGTGATTCGATGTGCTGCTCGCAGAGGTAACTCCGGTGTGATGGACGCCAATGGATCTCGTTCGCCAAATCGCGCATCACGTGATGATTTTCGACCTCGGCGCAACCGATCAGATCGGGCACTGGCATGATGCGGTCAATGATGTCGGCCACCTCGCGCAGATCGCGGTGGTACATCCTGGTCGACTTCACCACCTCATTGATCCGTGGATCATCGATATCGTCGTGCAGGTTGTAGAGGTTCCACCAGAGAATTGTGAGGGTCGTGGTCACGCTTGGATCGTCACAGCGATTGGACGAAGTGCGAGCTGCGAGGTGCGAGGTGCGGCGTGCGGCGTGCGGCGTGCGGCGTGCGGCGTGCGGCGTTCTTCTGGACAAGGTCGCGAGTGTTGTCGGGTTGAACCGC
>JANPLC010000342.1:0-8273 GCA_031426335.1 Planctomycetota bacterium | reverse complement strand
CGCCGCATCGGGCATGGTCGACCACAGGAAGTACGACAGACGATTGGCGATGTCGTACGCTGACAGGGGATAGACTTCCGTGCCTGGACGTGACGTTTCATTGCGAAAAATGAAGTTCGGCGACGTCAGCGCGGCCGCATACGTCAGGCGCAGTGCGTCATCATGGGTGACGTTGCTTTTCTTAATCGCCTTGTCGTACACTTTGAGCAGGCCTTGGGCTTCCATTCGCGCTACGGGCCGACGCCAAGCACGCGGCAGGAACGCTATCAAGGAACTTTCGGCGGCTTTGCGCTGCGCTGTCGGAGTGATAACGCCCTTCTTGTCTTTCTCTGCCGCGACCAGATTCAATCGCTCCGGTTTGGTTTTCTCGATCAATTCTAGCGACACGTCGAGCAGACGTTCCAAGAGAATGGGCGAGACGAAGAGCGTCTCGGATTGATTGTCGAAGCTGCCGTTCCCACCGGCGCTGTCGGCGGGGAAGACGTCGGCCGGATTACCGCCGATGCCGAGCAGATCCTGAATGGTGCGATTGTATTCCGTGCGCGTCAGACGATGGACGGTGACCCAGCCAGGATCGGTCGGCGTGTCGCCGCCGGGCCCATCGAGCAGACGATCGATCCACGCGATGGCTGCGTCACGTTCCGCCTGCGTCGGCTGCTTTTTCTCCGGCGGTGGCATGTCCTGCTCGGCCAGCGCATGACGAACACTTTCCCACACGCCCAGGGCGATCGGGGTGTCGGTTGGGAGTTTCTCCAGATCGGTGTCGCCCTTGTGCTTGGCGGACGAGTGACAGCTCATGCAATAGGTGCTGATCAGATCGCGCGCCACGGCATCGTCAGCGGCATGAACGCTAGCAGTCAATGGCACCAGACCGGTGATCAGGGCGATGAGCGGGAGCAGGCCTCTCATGGCGTTACGGCTCCGCGCAGACGGCGATCCAGCAAGATGATCTCCTGCGGATCGAGCATGCGGTCGTAGAGCAGGAGTTCGCCCAGATCGCCGGCGAAACTCGAGGGTTCGCCGCTGGGCGCATCGGCTCGTCCGAGATACATATCACTGCGTGGTTGCGGTGGCGGCATGGCTTTGCGTGCGATCAGATTGCCATCGACATAGAAGGCGCCCACACCGTGGCCGTAGGTGATGATGAAGCGCTGCCAATGTCCGACCACGGCAGTGCCCGGCGGAATGTCTTCGGGGCCGTTGCCTGGGTGGAAGCGGATGCCGCCACCGGGAGCGCCGACGCCAGCATAGACGCCACCGTCCTCCTGCGCATGGAAGGCGAAGCAGCCCCAGCCCCAGCCAAGGCCCTGACTCCACCGACCAAGCTGCGTCGGACGCAGGGCGATGGCGACGGTGAAGGCGCCATCGCTCGGCCACGGAATTTGACCAGCGAGCATCTCACCGCGCGGCGCAAAACGGATCAACGGCCGGCCGGCGAGGTCGAGCGCGGGACGCTGGGCGGGAACGTCGTTGGCCACGGTCCAGGCATGCGTCGTGCGATCGCTCCAGCGCTGCACCCGTCCGCGCTCATCGCGCAGCACGCCGTGTGCAGGATCGAACCACATGGTCAGGCCACTGCGTGGGGGTTCAGGAATCGCCTCGACGGCTGGGCGGATCGGCTGGACCGCGAGGGTGCCCGTGCTGTTGATGGCCAGTGCTTGGCCAGCGGGCACGTCGATGCTGTTGCCATCACTGCGCCGGGCGCAGCGCACCAGACCGTGGGTGACTTCCACCCGGTCGTTGTCGGTAGCAGTGGCGAACGCCAAGCGTGTGCCGAGCACGGTGGCGCGCGAGCGCGGCGATTCGATCACCAGCGGCTTGCCACTTGGTTGTTTGCGCACGTCGGCTTTTACCTCGCCCTGGGTCAACGTCAGGCGTACCCCGTCCGTCCCGCGGTGGACAGTGACGCGGGTGTTGTTCGCCAGTTCGATCAAGGTGCCGTCTGGCAGTCGCACAGAGGCCCAGCCACGTGGTGAAACCAGTAGTTCTTGTGCGTTGATGATGCCACTGGCACCGTTGCGCGGGTTGCCATCGACCTCCACGGTCCCGAGGTGGACCATCAATTCGGCTACCGGTTGAGGTTTGACCGGCAGGGCCAGCAGGAGCCACGCAGTCAGGCCAAAGATCACCAACACCGTGGCGGCACGTGCCCACGACCAGTGATGGAGGTCTGGACGCCAGCGGTTTGGGCGGCGGATGCGCAGACGAGCAGTAACCGGATGCGCGGTATTCGGTGCCGCCTCGATCTCGGCCCGGCGGATCTGCGACTTGGCGGTGACGCGGATCGCCTGGTCGAAATGCAGTTCACGCAGGAAGTGCCGGGCGACGTCGGCTTGGCGCAGCTGGACCTCCAACGCGGCGTGTTCCTCGGCGTTCAAGGTGCCGTCGATGAAGCCGCGGACCAGCGCGCGGCGGTGTTCGACGGTGGCGGCGTGGGTCATCTCAGCGACCTTCCGCCGACAGGCGTTTCTCGACGCAGTCGCGCAACGCTTCACGCACCCGATAGAGCATGACCTTGATGTTGGCGACGCTGAGGTTCATTGCCGTGGCGATCTCGGCGACGGGACGCTCATCGACGTAGTGGTGACGGACGACTTCACGTGCGCGGCCTTGCAGCACCTCCAGGCAGCCATGCAGCGCGAGTTCGCGGTCGCTCAGATCGCGTTCGAGCTCGGCACCAACCTGCATGAGCGTCGCCAACGCCTGCTCATCACGGATCACCAGTCGCTTCGGACCATTGGCGCGCAGCCAGTCGATGGCCTTGTGGTTGGCGATGCCAAGCACCCACGCGGTGAACGAACGGGTCTCGTCGTAATCAGCGAGTTTCTGGAACGCCGCGAGGGCGACTTCCTGCACCAGATCCTCTACCGCCACCCGGTCGCCGATGCGGGCGGCCAGCACGCTGACGACCACCGGCTGCGCTGGCAGCCAGAGGCGGGTGAAGTGGAGCTGGGGTTCCATGCAGCTTATTCGGACGACGCAGCCGGATGGTTACAAGAACCTTCCCGGGCGTCTGCCCTGGGGCTTTGGCCGCGACTTTGGCCGCGATAGGCGCAAACGGGCCCTGGTCTTGTCCGCTCCTGTGGTGCCGCATAGTTCGCCCGCCCGCAACACCTGAGACCTTCCGATGCACTGGTTCCGTGGTTTGCGTCTAGTGTTGCTGACCCTGGTGCTGCTGAGCAGCGGACGGTTGCACGCGCACACCTTCACCACGCTGACGGCGGATCTGCTGAGCGATGGCGACGAGCTGTCCTTGACCCTCGGGCTGCAACTGCTCGACGCCCTGGCGATCATCGACGGCAAGCCCACCAGTGCGGGCAACACCCTCACCGCCAGCCAACTGCGGGCGGCCTCGCCGCGCGTGCAGGCGTACTTGATTGAACACGTTCGCCTGCGCGTCGGCGGTACGCTCATTCCGGCGGTTTGCCCAGGATACGTGCCGGATCTGCTGAGCCCACCGCAGCCTGGTGATCCGCCGGCCGAGATCCTGCCCGACCGCCTGCCGTTCCTGCTCCTGTGGACGCTGCCGAAAGGCACCACGTCGGTGGAGATCGAGTTCGCCCTGCTCATCGACGTGGTCGGCAGTGGTGTGGTGCACGCGAATCTGCACCAGGGCGACCGCACGCAGTCGCACTACACTAACCTGGGTGGCACGGTGACGTTGACACTCCGCGGTGCGCCACCGGCGCCCAAACCGACCATTCAAGCGCCCAGCGCCACGGCGCCAGCGGTCGATGTGGCTGCCGAGGACAGCGAACCACGGATCACCAGCAGCGAACTGAATATCGGACAACTGCTGCTGCTCGGCTTCAGTCACATCGTCCCGGAAGGCCTTGACCACATCCTGTTCGTGGTCTGCCTGTTCCTGCTCGCACCCAAGGCCAAACCCCTGCTGATCCAGGTGACCGCCTTCACGCTCGCACACTCGGTGACCCTGGGACTGGCGATGGCCGGCATCGTGTTGCTGCCCTCACGCCTGGTCGAAACCCTGATCGCCGCATCGATCGTGGTGATGGCGGTTGAAAATTGCTTCATGCGTGAGGCCAAACCCTGGCGCTGGGCGTTGGTGTTCCTCTTCGGCCTGATCCACGGACTTGGTTTTGCCGGCTCGTTCAGCGCCCTCGCCATGCAGCCCGGCGACTTCGCCCGGCCGCTGATCCTGCTGAACGTCGGCATTGAACTCGGCCAGCTTGCCGTGGTCGCGACCTGTGCGGCGCTGACGTGGTGGGCGTGGAACAAGCCGTGGTACAACCGCGTGGTGGTTTATCCTGCGAGCATCGCCATCGCGCTGCTCGCGTCCTGGTGGACCATTCAGCGAGGATTCGGCCTCGGTTGACCAGCACCGCTCACCAGTTGGTCGGCTCACTGCGCAGGCGCATGATCCAGCGGAAGGTACCGCCGAAATTACGCACAAACGCCAAGCTGCGCGGACCGGTCGGCCATGAATGGCTGGCGTTCACCGGCCACTGCAAATAGGAATCCCACGACCGGGTGGTGTGGTGTTCCTGCCAGTGGTAGGTGGATTCAACCGCCGAGGCGGACCACTCCACGCGGTACCATAACCGCGCCTCCTGCGCGGCGAGCACATTGAAGTAACTGCGATCATTGTTGAACAGGTCGCCCATGCCTTGGAGGTCGGCTTCATCGTAACTGCGAAAGCCCTGGGTTGGCCCTGCACCGCAAGTGATCAGGAACGTACTGGGTCCTTCGCGCAGGACGCGGAACCACGATTTGTTCGTGGTTTCAATGCGTGGCGTGCGATCGCCTTGTTTGTGCTCGACCCAGGTGGCGTTCCCGACCGCCTGTGGATCAGGTTTCCGCAGGTAGGGCATCAGGTAATCGCTGGCGCTGTCGTCGTGCTGTTGGATGGGATTGTAAGCGGCATGCAGCGAGGTCGCGTACTTGGTGCGTTTCCACACGTACATTGGGCAGCGCGCGATGCTGTCGGGTGCCGGCCACCGTGGTCGTGAGCGGATGCCATCGCTCAGTACCAGCGCCGGACTCCAGCACTGGCGACCTTCCTGGGTGATCGGTCCGATGCGGCCATCGCGCACATCGATCCAGCCGAAGGTCTCTTCGTGCACGTTGACGGTCTGCGCCGCCATGCTGCCGGTGGGGAACGCATCGTTCTGCGCGAACGGCGTCGTCGGATACTGGTCCCAGCCGACGCGTGAACATTCTTGAATGTAATTGCACGCGGCGACCAACATGAGGCGGGCCTGCACGTCGCGAATGGTGGCTTGGGTCTCTTCGGCGTCCGTACGGTTACGTACCAGGAACGTCAGCGCCAAAGACGCCAGCAGCGCCGAGATGCCGGCGACGATGATGAGGATGGTGCCGCGGCGGTGCTGCGGATGTTGGACCGAACAATACGTCATTAGGGTGTATCCAAGTGTGAGTCGTTCATGGCACCCGAGCCGTTATCCCAGCGTGCCCAGCCGCCGTCGAGTTTGCGTTGCATGCGGGCGCCGCGCAGCGTCGTACCGACTCCGGTGAACGATAATTCGGATTCATTGCCGGTGATGGGATTGGTCCAGCGCACGCGAGCGACGTTGGCGAATTTTGCGCTCTTGATGTAGTGCGCCACGCCAACCGACACCACCGGCCAATGTCCTGGGCTGGATTTCATCAAGGTGTCCTGCGCCAGGGTGACCCTCATTAATTTCTTCAGATCGTCCGCGTTGCCGGTATTCCAGTAGGTGGAGTAATCGCTCTCCCAATAGCGGAAGTGCTCCTTCGCCAGATCGATATCCGACACGGTGCGCAGTTCCGGATTGCACACACCGAAACTCTGGGCGTGTGTCAGGCCATGCAGGCCAAGGCCGTGGATCTCATGCATGCCGGTACCGACCAGGAAACCCTTGTCGGGCATGAAATATCTCGGCAGCCCGCCAGCACTGGTCCGGTTATTGTCGGCGAACGAGGCATACCCACTGTAGATCACGTTGCAGGGCAGGTAGTCGCACATGCCGTAAAAGCCCAACGAACGGGACAGTCCCAGCACCTGCCGGACGTACCAGCGATGTGGTTTATCGCCGGTGGGTTGGTAGTTGGCCTGGTAGCGGGCGGATTCCGCGTCGGTCCGATTTGGCTTCACATTCAAGGTGTGGTAGGCGAGCGACGTGCCTTCGTCCAAATTGGTGAAGATGCCATAACGACCGAACCAGATGGGCACGCCGATTTCGTTATCCCAGTCATAGCCGCGCTCCTTTTCGATGACATTGCTGCGCGACCACGTGCGCGGATCGTGGGGTGACCAAGCATAGGTCGGATCAAAACCGAGGTCGTTGTCGGCTTCGGCCAGCCAATTGACCGGCGCCGAGGGCGAACCATCCAAAGGCAGCAACGGTGCCTGTGGCGTACCCAGGGCGCTGGGGAAGCGCGGTACCGTGCTGCCGGCCGTCGGCATGTTGGTCTTGAGCGGCCGGTTGGCGGGAAAGATGGTGGACATCGGCGTGAAGGGGAAGCCGACGGTGGGGGTGATGCCGATGTCCTTCAAGCGGTCGCCGACCCCGCCACTGCCGTCCATGTCCACGGTGCCACGCAGCCGTTGGCGGTTGGTATCATCGGGGTCATCCAGGTTGGTCCAGAAATCCAGCTGGTGGTGCGCTTCCTGGAATCCCGCGCGGATCAGCGCGTTTTCCAACGACAGCCGGTTGGCCATGGTCACGCTTTGTGAGGCGACGCGGAACCCAGCCACCGCGGTGTAGACCACCAGCATTCCGAGGAGGACGGCGATCATCAGTTCGATGAGGGTGAAGCCGCGACGTGGTAGAGGGTGGTTCATGGGAACTCCGCGATTTGGTGCTGGTTCGTGCGGTCAGCGCAGCAAGCAGACGATGCGTGGATCGTAGAAGTTGAAGCGCGCCACCTGGACCGCACGCAAGCGCACCGACTTGGGCACTGGCCCGCGATCGACCTTCTTGTTGTAGTTGCGGTCGGCGCCCCAGATGCCGCTGAACACCTGACGGCGGTCGAGATCCGAACCCCAATCCTTTTCATCGTTATGCAGTAATTGGTGGTCGGTGACATCGGTTCCGGTAGCCGATCCGCGGGGGATGTTGTTCACCCACAACATGTTCTTTTCCGGGTTGCGGAAACAGAACAGATGCGGATCGACGAATCTGGTATCCCACATCCGGCCGTTGAAATCGCGGGTGACGTTCGCCTGCCAGGGTTTGGGCGGATTGTCGACGCCGTTGCGCGGCCCGGCGAGGGGGTAGCGGCTGGCATCGACGGGAGCGCTCGGCAGCGTTTCGAAATCCTCGTAGGACTGCCAATCGACCGTCCAGAACACCAGCTCGCGGCAGCGCTCCGAAGCTTCGAACGGCATGGTCAGGGAGTAGTGGTCGGCGTCGCCAAAAAGGTTGCTCGGCGATCCGCTGATCTGCGTGCCTTCCAGCTTGTGCCGGGTCCCCGCGACGTTGATCGGGTAGGTCTGGCTGAGTCCGATGTTGCGGATCGGCCTGGGGGAGAGTGGCCGCCATTGCCGACCGGTCACTCCGCTGCCGAAGATGTTGCCAGCAAGACCGCCGCTCACCGGATCGGAAGGCCCGCCCCCGGTGGGGAACATGTCGTACTGCAGCAACGGAAAGTCGGTCATGATGCTGCGTTCCACCGGCCGCGGCACCGCCCAGTCGTAGGGAAAGCTGGCGGCGAAGGTCATCGCCAGTTTCAGTCCGCGTTCGTGGTAATAACGGATGAGATCGTTGGTGATGCGTATTTCCGGCGCTCCCGGCTTGCTATCGAGGACTACGCTGGGAATGAGCACGCCAGTGGTCAGATCGTCGACGCCCGTCGTCGCCGTCAGCGGATACCACGCGGTCAGGCAGGTGGCGGCGTGGCTGAGGAAACGCATCGCCTGGACCTGCATCCATTTTTGATGATCCGGCGTGGCACCGGAAAACGTCGGGATGGCACCGGTGTGCGGATCGCTCCAGAACGTCGAGGTGATGCCTGAACCAGGGACCAGGCTCTTCTGCTGGCAGTACCACAACGCCGCCTGGACGTAGCGGATCACCGCTTCGCGGTTCGGGTGGTCGCCGCGTTCATTCCCGAGCAGGGTACCATCCTTGAAACGATCTCCATCCCCGTCCTCATCAGGGTTGTCATTGGTCGGTCCCCAGGTGTCGTCCCATTGACGCCCGCATGCGTATGGGAAGTAACCGTAATGCACCGCCGGGCTGCCTTCTGGCCAGTCGAAGACCTTTTGCATGTCGGGGTCGGTGCCGGGAATTGGGTTGCCGGTTCCCGGCGCTCGCGCCGTCTCCCAG
>JANPLC010000341.1:0-4629 GCA_031426335.1 Planctomycetota bacterium | reverse complement strand
AGTGCGTACGCGGCGTGGATGAAGAATGCCATTGAGTCTACGGCCAACGTTTTTCCGGTGCAGGGAGAGGCGGTTGCGATTGAGACGACCGGTCCGGAAGTCCGGAGGTCCGGAAGTCCGGAAGTCCTTCCGGCCCACGAGACTTCCGGCCCTCCGGACTTCCGGACTTCCGGACTTCGATTGCGCGACGGCCGCACCCTCACCGCCCCGCGCGTCGTCATCACAACGGGAACGTTCCTCCAATCCCTCATGCACCAGGGCGAAGCCAAGACGCCGGGCGGACGCATGGGCGATCAGACGGCGGTTGGTATGTCGGCGTCGCTGCTTGCGCTCGGCCTGCGGCTGATTCGCCATAAAACTGGCACGCCGTGCCGCGTCCATGCGGATTCCATTCGCTGGGATCTGTGCACTGAACAACCGGGCGACGAACCGCCGCGACCGTTCAGCTTCCGCACGGCGGCGATCACGCAGGCGCAGATCAGTTGTTGGCAATGCCACACCACGCCGGAAGCGCACGCGCATATCCTGAAGAACCTCGATCGTGCACCGATGTACAACGGCCAGATCGCGTCGGTCGGACCGCGCTACTGTCCGTCGATTGAGGACAAAGTCGTGCGCTTCAAGGACCGTGAATCGCACCACTTATTTCTGGAACCCGAAGGTCGCACGACCAAAGAAATCTACGTTAACGGCCTGTCGACCTCGCTGCCGCTCGACGTCCAGGACCTGGTGCTGAAAGACATCCCTGCGCTCGCCAACGCGCATGTGCTGCGCTACGGCTACGCGGTGGAATATGACGTGGTCGCTGCCGACCAGATGGACCACTCGCTGCAAGCGCGGGCGATTTCTGGGCTGTATTTCGCTGGTCAGATCAACGGCACCAGCGGCTACGAAGAAGCCGCGGCGCAGGGCATCATGGCCGGCGCCAATGCGGCGCTGACGCTTGGCGGACGTGAGCCGCTGATCCTCTCGCGTGCTGACGCGTACATCGGCGTGTTGATCGATGATCTGGTGACGCGCTGCCCGGAGGAGCCGTACCGCATGTTCACCTCGCGCGCCGAGCACCGCCTGCACTTGCGCAGCGATAACGCGGATCGTCGACTGACGCCGTTGGCGGCGCGCTGCGGACTGGTTGATGTCGCACGCGCAGAGACCGTGGCGGCGAAGGCGAGTGCGATTGACGCGTTGGTGAAACGTGCCGGCGAAGACCTCGCGCGCAAAGTTGCCGGTGAAGGACTCGAACTGGCCGATGCCCGCCCACTCGTGCCCGGGATGAACGAAGCGCCCGACGACATCGCCGAAGGCGCCTGGATCGAGATGCGTTACGCCACCTACCTAGAACGCCAGCAAACGCGCATCGATCGTCTGCAACGCCACCGCGATCTGGTGTTGCCACCGGACCTGCAGATCCAGTCGATCCACACCATCAGTACCGAGGGCCGACTGGTAATGGCGAAATTCCAGCCGCGCACCTTGGGCGAAGCCGCATCGCTGCCCGGCGTCACCCAGGTAGATGTCGAAACCCTCTACGCCGCGATGCAATCGCGCCTGCGACGGGATCGCAGCGTCGATAGCGCACACGTAAACCCAGCGAGCGACGGGGATTCGTAGTATACTTGAACGGTCGGCAGCCCAGCATGCGCCGCCGAACCGCGACCAGCGGTGTGATCGAGAACGTCTTTTTCTGAGGACCACATGGACAAGCCCGAACCCCCAAGCGCCTGGCGCATGTTTCGTATCATGGGCGAATTCGCCACGGGCTTTCAAACGCTCAACGAGATTCCCAAGGCCATCGCGATCTTCGGTTCGGCCCGCACCAAGCCGGATAATCCCTACTACCAAGCCGCGGTGGAGATTGCCGGGCGCGCGGTCGGCCGCGGTTTCCCGGTCATCACCGGTGGTGGCCCCGGCATCATGCAGGCCGGCAATAAAGGCGCGAAAGAAGCCAAAGGCATCAGCGTCGGCCTGGCGATCAATTTGCCGATGGAGCAGAACTCGAATCCCTACATCAACGTCGAAGTGAAGTTCCACTACTTCTTCGTGCGCAAGGTGATGTTCCTCAAGCACACCGCCGGCGTGGTGGTGATGCCCGGCGGCTTCGGCACCCTCGATGAGCTGTTCGAAGTCCTGACCCTGGTGCAGACCCACAAGATCGCGCCGATGCCGATCGTCCTGTATGGCCGGAAGTTTTGGACCGGCATGCTGAAATGGATCACCGAAGTCATGGAAGATGAAGGTCAGCGCTACATCAGCGCCGGCGATCAGAACCTGGTGACGGTGGTCGATTCGGTGGATGAGGCGATGGCGGCGTTGGCGCATGTCACCAACGAGGTCGGCAAGCACGATACGTTTGTGCTCTGACGGACTACAGGCTACAGGCTACAGGTCGTGTGCCGGGGTCGGTACTGGGACCTGCACTCGCAGGACGGACGCCGGGCTGACAGCCCTGTAGTCTGTAACCTGTAGCCTGTGGTCTTTTCCATGCCCCCTACACATGAGCGGACCGCAGCAGTCCTGCCCGGTTGTGCCTGGATCCGTGGTCACAATCATGCCAGACCCTCTGAGGAATGCCCATGAGCCAGCCGGCCAAGACCCCTGAGATCGCCCATCCGGATCCGGCGGTGGAGAACGCGCAACTGATCTTCCGTGAGGTCTGGGCCTCGCTGGAAGCGACTTTCGGCCATCAAAACCTGCGTTTCCCCAAAGAGATCATCTGGCTCAACGGCGCGCCGGGTTCAGGCAAGGGCACCAACACGCCGTTCATTCTGCGTGAGCGCTCCATCACCGCCCAGCCGGTGGTCACCAGCGAGCTGCTCAACACGCCGGAAGCACAGAAGATCAAGGACGCCGGCAACCTCATCAGCGATCCCGTAGTGGTGCGGCTGTTGTTCGCCAAGCTGCTCGATGCCCAGTACCTCAACGGTGTGATCGTCGACGGCTTCCCGCGCACGCGCGTGCAGTGCGAGTGCTTGAAGCTGCTCTACCAGAAGATGTTTGAACTGCGCAAGGAGTACGTCGGCACCTCCATGGCCGTGCATTTCCCCCAGCCGGTGTTCCGCATCACCGTGCTGTACGTCGAGGAACGTGAATCGGTTGAACGTCAGCTGAAGCGCGGTCGTCAGATCATCGCCCACAATCAGCGCGTGCGCGACACCGGCGTCGGTGAGCTGCTGGAAGAACGCGCCACTGACACCAACGAAGAAGCGTGCCGCAAGCGCTACCGCATCTTCAAGGAACAGGCGCTCGAAGCCCTGCAGTCGCTGAAGAAGACCTTCCACTACCACCTGATCAACGCGCAGGCCGACGTCGCCAAGGTCGAGCAGAACATCATCCACGAGTTCCAGTACCAGAGCTCACTCGAACTCGATGACGAGACGCTGGATCTGCTCAACCACATCCCGCTCGCGAACGACATCGTCATCAACGCACGGCAGAACCTGGTGCGCCGCCTCGACGGTTACCAACGCGACCACGCGGCGCTGTTCCAGCAGGTGATTTACGTCATGGAACACGAGTTCATGCCGGTGATCACCCTGCACGCGATCAGCGGCCGGGCCGAGATCGTCAACGAGAACCCGGTCTTTTCCCAACCCATGGCCCTGACCATGTTGCTCGACGTGTTCAACGAACGCGGCTACTTCGCGGTCGGCCACACGGAAACCAAAGACATCCCGGCGCGCCTCGACCTCAAGACCGGCGAGATCATGTGCCGTAAGAAACCGGTCTATCGCTTCTCCATCCGCTTCCAGGGCTCGGTCATCCGCCGCGGGACCTGAGCGCAGAAAGAATCAGCCATGCGCTGCACTACCTGGAACGTCAACGGCATCCGCTCGGTGGCGAAGAAACTGATCGTGCCGTGGGAGGTCCTCGCTGACAGCGAGGTGATCTGCCTGCAGGAAACCAAGGCCCAGCCGGATCAACTCGACGCCAAGTTGCGGGATCCCGCGGGTTGGCACGCGCACTGGCATTCGGCGGAAAAACCGGGCTACAGCAGCGTCGCGATCATCAGCAAGGCGAAGCCGGATGAAGTTGTTGCCGGCATCGGTGATCCGCAGTTCGACAGCGAAGGCCGCGTGCTCGCCGCGCGCTTTGGCACGCTCGTGATTATCAGCGCCTACTTCCCCAACAGCCGCGAGGCCGGCGCGCGTCTCCCCTACAAACTCGATTTCTGCACGCTGATGGAGCAGTACCTCGCCGCGTGGCGGAAGAAGGGCAACGAGGTCCTGCTGATGGGCGATTACAATATCGCGCACCAGCCCATCGATCTGGCGCGACCAAAGGAGAACGAGAAGAACGCCGGCTACCTGCCAGAGGAACGCGCGTGGATGACGAAGTTCCTCGGCCTGGGTTACCGTGATGTCTTCCGTGAACGCAATCCCGACGTGGTCGGGGCGTACACCTGGTGGACCAACTGGGGCGGCGCGCGGCAGCGCAACGTCGGATGGCGGATCGATTACGGTTGTGTCACGCCGGGCCTCGTCGACCGCGTGACTGAAACCAGCATCCAGTCGCGCATCATGGGCAGCGATCATTGCCCGGTGACGGTGGCGCTGAGCTGAGGGCTGTCCCCTGGGGGCGCGGACTTCAGTCTGCGCAGCCTTGTTGATGCCTTTACGCCACACGTTCCCA
>JANPLC010000340.1:0-4175 GCA_031426335.1 Planctomycetota bacterium | reverse complement strand
GTGGACGTTTCACCAACGCGCTGCTCAAACGTTTAGGCATGCGCAGCGGTGGACTGCAACCGATTGAAACGCCACAACCCAAGGCTCCGCTGCGGATCGCTCTGTGGTTGGTGGTGGCGGTGGTCGCCGGCGCACTGCTCGCGGGCGGCATCGGCTGGGCGTGGTCGTTGGCCACCAGTGCCAGCGCCACCGTTACCGCGCTGCATGGCTCGGCCACCATCGCCGGGCAATTGCTCACCCCAGGCGCGGTCGTCGATCACCGCAGCCTGGTGGTCAAACCCGGCAGCCAGCTCACCTTGTTGTGGAGTGACGGCAGCAGCGCCGCCATCGCCGGCGGTGATGATGGCAGTGAAGCCGTCGCTACGGTGCGCAGCGACGGCTTGGTGCTGCTGCGTGGTCAGGCGTGGATCACCGGCCGCCGCGGCTTCACCATCGTTTTGCCCGACCGTCGTTGCCGCGTCGAACAGGACGACACCAGCGTGGCGACGCAGGTGGTGGCGAGCCGCGGCTTCGCGGGTGTGCGCCGTGGTGCGGTGTACGACGACCGCCTGGGTTCCACCCTGCTGGAGAACATGGGCTCTGGTCCGACCGGCGGCTACCGCTGGCAATGGGAATGGGACTTGATGAGCGGCAGCTTGGCACGCGGCGCCACGCCACCGCCGGACTGGCGCCTGGACGCCGACTTGGTGTGGCGCGATTTGACTGACACCGTGCGCATGGTCTTCACCGGCACGGATCCCGCCGGTCAGGGACTTGAGTTGCGCATGGTTCCCGGCTTGGTGGTGGTGGTGCAGAAAGGTCAGGAGCTCCAACGCCTCACGTTGCCCGGTTCACCGCTGCTGAACATGCACCTGTCTCTGCGCCAGAGCGACGCCAAGACCCTGACGGTCGCGGTCGAGGACCTCTCGCTCACCGTCCCCCTCACTACGCCGATCGGCGGCTACCGCCTGCACCTTGATGGCGGACCGATGATCAAAGTCGGAACGTTCCATCCGCTGCCGACGCCGCGCCCGCCGGTGGCGGTGCCGGGTTGGTGAGTCAGAAGCAAAGTCCCCAACGGGGACGACGTAAGGCCAGCCCGGCGCTTCAGCGCCGGGAATACATCCAATAGTTCCTCGATAAGTCCCCAACGGGGACGACGCTTGGCGTACGGAAATGGCTCTCATCTGATTCCTCGACAAACCCCCGCATCCGCTCCGAAAATGTGCGTCGTCCCCGTTGGGGACTTTCCGATTAATCACAACTGGTTCCCGGCGCTGAAGCGCCGGGCTGGCCTTACGTCGTCACCATTGGTGACTCTAAAACACCGCTCTGATCCACACTTGTGGCTTCATGGTGCTTCTATTATCACCGATGCCTGCACTCCGCGATGATCGCTCCCAGGAATAGGAAACGTCGTCACCTCTCCGAGCGCCGCACCGCGCGCCAGCATATGATCGATGGTGATACCAAACGGACCAAACACTGACGGCCACGTCGCCGGCGAGATCCCCGGTGCGCGACGCAATCCGGTATATCCCGTGAAGGTCCGCCACATCGGCGCTCCGGCGGTGAGGTTGAAATCGCCGAGCACCAGGATCGGTTCCGGATGCCGTTCGACATCCAGTTCGCGGGCGAGCATCGCCAGTTGGCGATCCCGACGCGCGGTCAATTCCTGATCAACCGGTGCCATCGGATGGACGACAAACACTCGCAGCGGAGATTCGCCCAGGTCGACCAGCGCCTCGATGACCGACGAGCCGTCGAAGTCATGGATGCGGTGCGTGACGATGCGCCGCCGGCTGAGCAGCGCGACCTTGGTGACGTCGGCCCTGCCCGTCCACACCTGGAACGGCCAGCGTGGATTGGCGCGCAGCAAGGTTTCGTCCGTGCTAGTGACTTCCTGGAGTGCGACCAGATCGCTCTCCAGCGCGGCGATCACGGCTTGGGTTGCGGCGCGATCCGTATTGAAGAATTGCACGTTGGCGGTGGCGATGCTGGCCTGGGCGATCGGTGTTCCGCTCAGAACCGCACGCGGCGCCCATGACGTCTGGACCCACGGCAGCACGGCCAACACCAACAGGACGAACAACAACCGCCCCCAGCGTGTATCCCGGCGGAACACCACCATCGCCGGCAGCAATGCCAGCGCGCCGTGCACCGTCCAGTGGCTTGCCAGTTCGCCGTACCACGTCCACGCCGACAACTGCGCCAACATGATGCCGATCATCGGCCACAGGGTGGCGGCGAGCAGAAGCCAGTGCCAGAGTGGGCGGATCTTCGTGATCGGTGGATCAACGCGCATGGATATTCACCGCATCACGCGGCCGTAGCCACCTGCGTAGGCCGTGCGCCGATCATGAGTCCCGCAGGGACGCCCCGAAGAAAGCCCGGGGTGAAACCCCGGGGTAACCGCCTTTTTTACGCACAAGCCCCGCAGGGGCGGCGGAACTCTCATGACGATTCACTCGATAGGAACGCAAAAAATACGAGCAACAGCATGCTGAAAATTACCACCAAGTAATTTGCCCCGACCACCAACACCACCACCCTAAGCCAAGCCCGCTTCAATTTATCTACGAGTTTGATGCTCAGTGGAAGCGAGACAGTCAATGCAGCCAATAACGCCACCATAAATTCATACCCATTACCTCTCAGTCCGAACATCTCGGCGAGAATGATGACAACCCACGGGAGCAAAGCCGCCACCGTCAACCAGACGACCGACTTTGCTCCCAGCGGAACGCTCATCCCAACTTCGCCGCCACCCGCGCCAAAGTGCGCGTGGCGAAGCCGGTCATGCCCTTGCTGTAGTAGCGCCAGCCACCGGTCTGGATCGCCGGACCGGCGATGTCGAGGTGCGCCCACTTCACCGTGTCGGGGATGAATTCAGCGAGGAACAACGCGGCAGTGATGGTGCCGCCATTGCGTCCACCGGTATTGTTGACGTCAGCGTGCGGATGGTCGATCAAAGTGCGGTATTCACCGTACAGCGGCAGCTGCCACAGTTCTTCACCGGATTCCTGACCGGCGGCGCGCACCTGATCGAGGAACGGCTGACCGCGGCCGAGAAGCCCGGCGATGCGATCGCCGAGCGCGACCAGGCACGCGCCGGTGAGCGTGGCGACGTCGACCACGTGGGTCGCGCCTTGTTCGACCGCGTAGGTCAGCACATCGGCGAGCACCAGGCGGCCTTCCGCGTCGGTGTTGTCAACGTGGATGAACTTGCCGTTGCGCGCCTTATAAATGTCGCCCGGACGCTGGGCGTGGCTGTCCGGCATGTTTTCTGCCAGACACAGGTAACCCGTCACGTTGACGTCAGGGCGCTGCTCAGCGATGAGCGTCATCGCGCCGAGCACCGCCGCGGCGCCGCCCATGTCGCCCTTCATCTCCCACATGCCGGCACCGGGTTTGATGCTGATGCCACCGGTATCGAAAGTGATGCCCTTGCCGACCAGGGCGAGGTGCCGGCCTTTGGCCGGACGTTTCGCCGTGTAGGTCAATTCCACCAGCGCCGGCTCGGCGGAGCCGGCCATGCCAACCTGGACCAGCCCTGGGAAGCCGGCTTTTTCCAACGCGCGGTTGCCGCTGATGACCTTGAAGCCAAGACCGGCACTGCGGGCCTCTTTGCGCGCCCGCTCGGCGAAGGTCTGCGGGTTGAGCAGGTTGGGCGGCATGTCAGCCAATTCGCGCGCGAGGTTCTGCGCGGTGGCGACCGCGGTGGCGGCTTCGATTGCTTCGCCATGCTTCGGCACGCGGATGGTCACCTCAACGCGTTTGCCTTCCTTCCCCGAGCGCAGGACGTTGTAGCGGTAATCGCCCAACAGCATGCCCTCGATCAGGGCCTGCGGATTGGCCGCGGTGCCCTGCACCAGGACGGTGGCGATGGTGACCTTGGCCGCGCGCACGGCGTCGACGATCTCTTTACCCAGCACGCGCCAGTTTTCGCCGCCGACCAACCACGGCTTCTCCTCGGGTTTCACCAGCAGGTACCGGCCATCCTCGCTCAGCAACGACAGCGGCGCGTTGGCCTCGCCCTTGGCGATGCGCAGAGCCTGCACCGCGACCAACCGCGGCAATTTGGCCGCGCAGTGGCCGATGACCACGACGGTGAGTTCAGATTTGCCGAGATCGGCAGTGACGATGAGGTCGTGCATGGAGGCTCGCTTTCGCTCGCTGGTCCGGAAGTCCGGAGG
>JANPLC010000339.1:0-11687 GCA_031426335.1 Planctomycetota bacterium | reverse complement strand
CTCATCGAATCCCAGCTCTTCCGTCTCCCCGACGGTCAGAAGCAATAAGGAGCCGGACGTGAAGGTACAACCTCTCCTCATCAGCATCCTCATCATCTTGGTGGTGTTCACCTTGGTGTTCACCGGCTTAGTGATCAATGAGAGCAACCAGATCACCGAGATGCAGGAAGGCGGCGAAGGTGCTCGTGGTGAGACCGTCCCGTCCTTGGTGAGCAAGATCAATGAACTGAAGATCAAGGTCCGCGAAAACGAAGCGGCCATTGCCGTGCGCAAACGCGAACTGCGTCGCGCCGACCTAGAGCTGGCCAAGGCTCGTTACCTGATCGTCGGTGATAAAGTCGTGGCCGGCATCGCCACCCACGATCAGACCGAAATCGACGGCAAACCGCTCGCTGACAGCTCATGGGCGCTGACCCGCACGCTGATCGCGACCTCACAGAAGGACACCGAGTCGCTCAAAGCCGAGCACGAGAGCCCGGTGCGCCAGAAGTTCGAGAAGCTCGACCTAGCCGTAGCCAACCGTCAGGACGAACTGCAGGCGGTGCTCAAGCGCATCAACGATCAGGAAGGCGCCTTCCGCGAGGATCAGGATCGCCTGAACGCGCAGGTCGAATCCCTTGGCGTCGAGAAAGAGAAGTCGGAAAAGGCCAACCGCGAAGACTACAGCCGCCGCGCCACGCGCATCGGCCAGCTCGAAGACCGCATCCGCGACCTGCTCGAACTCGAACTGCGTTGGCTCACCGACCTCGAACCCGAAGGCCGCCTGCTGGAGGTCAACCCGACGTCGCCGCACGTGATCATCAACCTCGGCGCCAGCGATCGCGTGGTGCCCGGATTGCTCTTCGAAGTCTTCCAATACGAACGTGGTCGCTACGTCGAAAAGGGCATGGTCGAAGTCGTCCAGACCCAGGCCCAGATCGCCACCTGCCGCGTGCTCTCGGTCAAGGATCCGCGCAAGATGCCGTTGTCGCAGAACGACTACATCGGCAACCCGGTGTTCAGCACCCGTCGGCCGAAGGTCTTCGTGGTGTCGGGTGAGTTCAAGACCCACAACAAGGAAGACCTGGAGATGTTCATCCGCCAGACTGGCGGCATCGTCCGTGAGAAACTCAGCCCAGGCGTCGACATCCTGGTCGCCGGCGAACGCAGCGACAAGGACCAGGACAACGCCCGCGAATACGCGGTCCACGCCATGACCGAAGTCCAACTGCTCAAGTACATCCGCCGCGACTTCCACCCCAAGTGAACGCGAACTGGTGAGCGACGCACACGACCCGCGGCAACCCCGCGGGTCGTGTCATGTCCTGATGACAGGAGTCAGAAGCCAGTCAGCCATTCAGGAGTCACCGATGTCGAACATCCCGCATGCCGCCCCGGGTCTGAACGTGACGAGTGTTGCTGAGGCGTTGGCGTGGTACATCCGCGTGCTGGGATTCACCGTGGTTTACACCGTGCCGGGCGAAGATCCGCCGTACGGGCTAATCCAGCGCGAGGGGCTGACGCTCCATCTGCGCAAGCGACCAGACGCAGCGGGAACCTCGTTCTGTTACCTGACGGTCACCAATGCCCAGCAGTGGTTTGATGATTTCGCCGACCACGGGGCACCGTTTCGCCGACGGCTCGAAACCAGCTCCTACGGCATGCGCGATTTTGAAGTGATGGACTGCTGCGGCAATCTCATCGGCGTTGGCGAACCGTCGAACTGAGGATCAGGGCTTCGGCGGAATCACGATCTCGCGTCCCGGCGTCAACTCGCTGTTCTGATTGGCCTCGGCCAGATGGCGCCAGAGCTGGGCGCTGCCGTAAAATGCCTGGCTGAGCTCAGCCCAGGTATCACCGGCCTGCACCACATAACGTTTGGTGCCGGGTGGGGTGGCGGGTTTCGCGACCGTCGGAACCTCAGTGGGCTTGGTCGTGGACGGCGGTTTCGCCGCGAATCGCGCAGCATCGACCACCCGGGTGATGGCGACGGTCAGATTGCGGCTCGGTCGTTCGACCTGTTTGTAGAGATAATCGGTGATGGCCTTGGTGACCTCGGCGTCGCTGATTGCCGGCTCACCAGCGCCATCTCCCAACAACGTGACGGCGACGGTGGCTTTCGGCCACAGCCATCCGCTCGTACTGCCTGGGGTACGGTCATCGTCCGCGCCGCGTTCGTATTTGGGCAGTTCGGCGATGCTGATCTCGGTGCGCCAATGTTGGCCGAGGGCTGGGTCGAGCTGGCTGACCATCGTGCGGATGGTCAGCGTGCGTTTGTTCTCATCGGTGTTCGACATCGTCTCACCGTCCTCACCGATCAGGTATCCTGGCGCCCAGCGACTGTTGTCACAGGCGGTCAAGGCGACGAGGAGGGCGACGATCGGGAGCAGGCGCATGGTGGTCATTTCGTGAGGGCGGGATGGTGCTGGAAAGGATGAATATGCGGTGAAGAGCGCAACGCGCACCAGGCCGGCGAGCCTGCGCGTCAGTTGCGGCTGGGGTCGGGCATGCCGCCGGAACGGCCTTCGATCAGATGTTCCCACAACAAGTCCGAGGGCTGGGCATCAAACAGCAGGTCGGTGCGGCCTGGGCGCACCAGCCAGGCGCCTTCTTCGATCTCGCGATCGAGTTGTCCCGCCGTCCAGCCGCTGTGGCCGAGGAACAGCCGCGGACCACAATGATCGCTGCCGGTCGCCCAACGCTCCTGCAAGGCGGCCAGATCGCCACCCACCGCAATACCTTCCCCCATCAGCTGCGCTCCGGCCAGCAGGAGGTCGCCGTGCAACAGCAGACCTTTGTGTTTGTCGACCGGACCGCCCTCAGCGGCAATGCGGGCATCAACCAAACCGCCAGGTGCTTCACTCCACAAGTCACCCAGCGGCAAATCCAGCGGCCGGTTGAGGATGAAGCCTAGCGAACCGGTGTCGCTGTGATCCAGCAGGAACACCACGGAGCGCAGGAAATTCGCATCGCTGAGTTGCGGGCTGGCAACCAGAAAGACGCCGGGACGCGGTCGCATGCCGGCATGCTAGTGTCTCGTCCGAGAAATTCACTGCACCTGGCCGCAGCGGCCATTCGCGGCGTGGTTGCGCCTCAGCGGCGCGGCCTCAGCGGTCCATCATCACCGAGCGGATCTCGGCCTCGGCCACCAGCTGGCCCTCGACCAAGGCACGACCCAGACAGGAGCTCATGCGTGAACGGATGCGCAGGACTTCGATCTCGATGCGCAGCTGATCTCCGGGATAAACCGGGCGGCGGAACTTGACCTTGTCCATGCTCATGAAGTACGGCACGCGTCCGCTGTCACGTTCGCCATCCATCAGCATCACCGCGCCGGTCTGCGCCATCGATTCCAGCAGCAGCACGCCGGGCATCACCGGGGTTCCAGGGAAATGCCCCTGAAAATACGGCTCGTTGATGGTGACGTTCTTGATGCCGACGATCGATTTCCCTGGGGTGTATTCGACGATGCGGTCGACCAGCAGGAACGGGTAGCGGTGCGGCAGCAGAGCGAGGATCTTCGGGATGTCGAAGATCACCTTCGGACGTTCGGCCTGCTCGATGCGGCGGTTCAGTTCCTGCACCAGCAGCATGTTTTCACGATGCCCGGTGCGTACGGCGATCAGATGGGCATTGATGCGTCTGGTCGCGTGCGCGAGATCACCGATGAGGTCGAGGATCTTGTGCCGTGCGGCTTCATCAGGGAAACGCAGTTCATTGTCGATGATGCGTTTGCCATCATAGACGCAGGTGTTTTTCGTCGTCGCGCCTTTGCCCAGGCCGAGCGCCCGCAGCATCTCGACCTCTTTGGCCAAGCAGAACGTGCGGGCGGGCGCGATCTTTTCGATGAACGACTGCTCGGTGAGCTCGACTTCGACCACCTGTGCGCCGCCCATGGCACCGCCGTGGTCATCGAGCGAATAGGTGATCTTCATGCCGTCAGCATGTGGCAGAGCGATGATCGAACTCTTGCCGTCACTCACCGACACCGGCTCGGTGACGTCAAAGTGGCGCCGCGCCGATGGTTGTTCGACCAGACCGGCTTCACGTAGACAAGTGGCAAAATCGAGCGCCGAGCCGTCGAGCCCAGGCAACTCCACGGCATCGAGTTCGATCACCAGGTTGTCGAGCCCCAGACCGACACAGGCGGCCAGGAAGTGCTCGGTGGTGTGGACTTCGACCTCGACCGTGCCGACGGTTTCGGCCAGAGCGGTACGCCGCATGCGCTGGCACAGACGTGACGGATGTGCGGTGATTCCCGGTGCTCCCGGCAGATCGGTACGCACAAAACGCATGCCGGTATCCGGCGGCGCCGGCTTGAAGGTCACCTGACAGGCCTCACCCGAGTGCAGGCCAATGCCGCTGACACTCGCCGGTCGAGCGATGGTACGCTGTGCACTCATGGCGATTTCTCCGCCGACCCTCCGCCGGAGGTGAGAGCCGCCAGCCGTCGCTCCAGTTCCGCGACCCGCAGCAGCAGTTCCTTCACCGTCGCCTGCGTTGCCGGCAGACGGCGGACGGCGACTTCTTGCGCCTGAGCAGCTTTGATTTCTTGCGCCGGGCTGCCACGCACGACTAGGCGCGCGGGGATGCTCTTCGAAACCCCGGCCTTGGCCGTGACGATCGCTTGATCACCGATGGTCAGGTGGCCGCTGATGCCGGCTTGGCCGGCGAGCGTCACGTAGTTGCCGAGCTTGCTCGACCCTGCGACGCCGACCTGTGCCACGATGATGCAGTGGTGACCGGTCTCGACGTTGTGCGCGATCTGCACGAGGTTGTCGATCTTGGTGCCCTTGCCGATGCGGGTCTTGCCGAAACGGGCGCGGTCGAGGCAGGAATTGGCACCGATCTCGACGTCGTCTTCCACCACCACGATGCCGACCTGCGGGATCTTGTGGTGCACCCCTTCGACCGAGGCGTAGCCGAAACCGTCAGAGCCAATTACCACGCCGCTGTGCAGGATCACGCGGTTGCCGATCTGGCAGCGTTCGCGGATCGACACCTGCGGGTAGAAGGTGCAGTCAGCACCGATGCTGCTTTCGTGGCCAATGTAGACGTGCGGATAGATCACCGCGTTGTCACCGATCACCGCGCCGTCAGCGATCACCGCATAGGGACCGATGGCTGGATTCGCGCCGATCCTGGTGCGTTCACCGATGATGGCGGTGGGATGGATGCCCAGCGGCGGCGGCACCGCCTTGGGGCCGAAGGTGGCGACCACGCGAGCGAACGCGAAGTCGGGATTCGGCACCACGATCTGCACCAGATTCGCCGCCTGGTGCTGGGCAGCGACCAGTACGGCGGTGGCCTTGGTTTCGCCCAGGTACGATTCGTACTTGGGATTGGCCAGGAAGCTGATGTCGCCTGGACTGGCTTCGGTCAGGCTGCTGATGCCGGTGATCACCTGGGTGTCATCACCGATCACCACGCCGCCCAGCAACTGGGCGACCTCGCGGACGGAGACGCGCATGACTCAAGGCCCCGCAGGAACGGTCGTGGCCTCCGCAGCGTAACGGCCGTTGGCAAAGGCGATGAACTCATCCGTGATGTCGATCGACTTGTCGTAGTAGAGCGCGGTCTGCATGCCGAGCTGCATGAGGATCTCGTTCGAGCCGCCATTGGGCATCTCAGGATTGGGCGCCAGCGAGATCAGGCGGATGCGCCGTTCCTTGGCGAAAGCCGCCAGGTGGCCGCGCAGAACGTCGTAGGTTTCCTTGAGCAGCGCGCCGTGGCGACGGTCGAGCAGGGCTCGCGAACGTTTGGCCAGCAGTTCGCTCTTCACCTTCAGCACTTCGCGCTCCTCTTGCGCCTGGGCGAATTTTTCGCTCAAGGGGCTGAGAACTTCCAGGCTGCCGTTGAGCTTTTGCAGCTGCTCCTCCATCTGCTTGAGGTGGGCGTCGACCTCGCCCTTGTCCTTCTTGAGCTGATCGAGGCGCGCCAGGTAGACCTTGCTGGTGCGCAGCGCCTCATCGAGACGCAGCACCGCATAGTCGGGACCGCTGGTGGAGGGAGCGCCGGCGTCGCCGGCGAAGGTGCCCACTGTGCAGGCGCACAGGACGAGCAGGAGGAAGAGACGCATGGGATACCTCATGATGAGGCTCAACATGCTAGAACGCATGCTCGACCGGTCACGTGGTTATTCGGGCCCGCACCGCAGGCGGGGATCGGGAGTGATTCGTCGGTTTTTATCAGGTAAATCGGCGCTGAGTGGTGCTCCGCCTGCGGTGACGGCCGCGATGCCGCCGTGTCCTGCTGCGCAGGACCGAGCCCGACCTCGAGCTTCGCTTGCTCCTCGCGCCGATGGCGCTGCGGGGCTGCGCTCGCGCTGCGGCCTACCGCAGGCTCCGCCTGCTGCCGGCTTTGCCAGCCGGCCTCCGCCCATCGGCGCGCAGGCGCCTCGGGGGGGTGCTGTTCGCGGGGCGTTGCCCAGCTTCGCCCCACCAGGGGCTCTGCCGCCCCTGGACCCGGCACGATATGCGACGGTCAGAGTTGGCGCAGGTAGAGGCCGGTGTGCGATAATCCACTTACCGGATCACAGATAGTCTTCTCGTCGATCATGTGGCTACTCAGCCGCGCAGGCAGTTCGGGATGGAGCGAAATCGTGGCACCAAAGAGCAAAATGACTGGCCAAGATTTGATTTGTTCTGGTGGGTAGCCGCACATGGCAAGCCACGGCCCAGGGAACCAGACAATATGGGCTGAATCTGTGGGTGATGGCTGACCACAATCACCAGCCTCGACCAGGGCCTGCAGTAACCCTTTCGTATCAGATAGATGACGATTAACGAATGCGCGCAGGCAGGCATCGGCTGCAGGTGTGAGATGGATCAATCCATCTGGCATTTGAGTTCAGTACCTAAACTGACCCAAGGTGAACTGGATCTGCGAGGTCGATTCCCCGTCCTTGGCGTCGAGCAGCCAGGCGAAGTCGAGGGCGACGGGGATCATGATGGGGAAGCGGATGCCGAAGCCGACGGCGGTGCGCAGGTCGCCCCACGACATGTCATCGCCGGCGCCCCACACGTTGCCGACGTCGGTGAACAGGGCGATGCGGATGCCTTCGTTGCTGTCCTGCACTGGGACGGAGAGCTCGCCGCTGAACAGGGCGTCGGTCGTACCGCCGACGTCGGCCTCATT
Source organism: Planctomycetota bacterium (assembly GCA_031426335.1). GTDB lineage: Bacteria > Planctomycetota > UBA11346 > UBA11346 > UBA11346 > BOG-1363. The sequence continues at coordinate 4,571 of JANPLC010000339.1, read as the reverse complement.
GCCAAAGACGTTGATTTCGCTTGGCGTCAGGCGGTCGCTTTCAAAGCCACGGTGGCGCGGGCTGGGACCGCCGCCGAAGTAGCGTTGATAAAAGGGGATCTGCGCATTGTCGCCCAAGGTGCGGATCTGGCTCCAGCGAGCATTGACGTGGAAGTAGGTCACGCCGCCCTGTTCGCCTTCGATCAGCGGCAAGAAATGGTCGCCCTTGAGCGTGTAGCTCCAGTACTCGGACGAGCCGGACAGCGGATCACCACCATAGGTCTCGCTGGCGTTCACCTGGAAGCCACGCGTCGGCATGCGCGGATTGTCCAGGCGATCGTAACTCTGCCCCAGAGTGATGGTGTTGTGGTAGTATTTGCCTTCGCCGAAGATCGCGTCGTTGGGCGCATCGCTTTCGGCGTCGAGCACTTCCAGGTCGCTGTAGGCGTAGCTCAGGTTCAGGCGTAGGTCGTTGTTGAGGAAGTAGCGACCGACGGTGATGGTCGGGATCGAGCGCCGTTCTTCCCATGTGCGTCGCCGCGTGTTGACGTAGGAATACCCCAGCGTCAGCGCATAGGGCCCATCCATCACGTGTGGATTGGTCCAGCTCACATCGGCGTTGGTGGTGTCTTGCGACCACTGCACACCGACGTTGAGGCTCTGCCCGGCGCCGCGCCAGTCGCGCGAGACATCCCCATCGAGCAGGCCGGCGAAGAAACCCTGGAGGTTGAAATTGCGCTCACCGAAGCCCGCCTGGATGAAAATACCGTCGGCGGAGCTGTAGCCGACCTGGAAGTTCAGCGTGCCGGTGTTGTCCTCATCGAGGTCTACCCGCAGATCCGCTTCGTCCGGACGGTCGGCGGGGAAACGCGGCCGGAGGGCGATTGGCCGCATCGGGTTGTTCTTGAACAAGCCGGTGCGTTGGATCTGGCGCCGCGATTCGTCGATGTCGTCGTCGTTCCACAGGTCCCCAGGGACCAGATCGATGGCGCGGCGCACCACCGCGTCCTTGGTCACGTAGTTGCCGTGGATGTCGACGCGACCGATCTTGTATTTGCGGCCTTCTTCGACGTGCAGCACCAGGTTGACCCGGTGGTTCACCAGATCGAGTCCGCGGTCGACGCGGATGTCGCAGCGGGCGTATCCTTGGTTGCTGATCACGCGCCGCGCGCGTTCGATCGCCCGGTCGATATCGACGCGTTTGAACGGCGCACCTTCGGCCAGCTCGAAGGCCTCACGCAGCTCGGTGCCGGAAGCGATGGTGTTGCCGACGAAGCTCACCGAACCGAGGTAATACCGTTCACCGGCGGCCAGGTCATAGACCAGCATCACCGAATCATTTTTTTCGCCATCCGGGGCGAAGTTCGGTCCACCACGGCCCCGTTCGTCGAGCGGGCGGACGTAATCGGTGACTTCAGCGCGGGTGCCGTGCAAACGCGCGTCGAGCCAACCAAGATCCTGGACCGTGCGCACCACCGAGCCCTGATCGAAGGTCATCAGCTCCGGATGGTAGGCGGCGCCTGGACCATTGAGCAGTCCCGGATCGATCTGTTTGGGAAAGATCTTCGGCGGCAGGTTCTCGTACACCACCTTGGCGACTTTGATTTCCGGGCCGAGGTTGGTGAAGAACGTCACCTTGACGTTGCCGCGGTCGTTTTCCTGTCGCACGGTGACACGGACGTAGCGGTAGCCCTTGTCCTGGAAGTAGGCCTCGATCGCGCGGCGGTCGTTCTCCAGGATCAGCGGATTGAGCCAGGATCCGGCCTTGGTCTCGACGGCTTTTTCCAACGGTGAGCGCTGGAAATATCCCAGATCGGCGAATTCGACTTCCGCCACATAGGGTTGTTCAACGACGTTGAAGATGACCGTCAGCGAACCATCGGCATAGGGGATGATTTCGCTGCGGGTGTTGGTGAACGGCCCCATCTTCTCGATTGCGCGCACGTCATCGGCCAGCGCCACTGGATCGAAGATCATCCCAGTGCGGGTGGTGAGGATGAAGCGGATGCGGTCCGGATGGTAGGCCTTCGCGCCGACGATGCGGACCTCGCGGATCTCGCGTGGCTTGTAGGTCACCGGCTTGGGCGGCTCTGCCGACGGTTTGTCCTCGGCGATGACGACGCCACCCAGGCTGAACACCAACGCGACCAGGGTCGGGACCGCATGACGCAAGCAGGGTGAGGACAGTCGGGACAAACGCGGCTCCGGAAGGGAGCGCGCATGGTAGAGCGATGGTCCAGGGGGCAATGCGGTCCCGGGGCAAGGCGGGCTTCGCCCGAGGGGCTAGGGAATAGGGGTAAGGGTTGTGCGGCGGAGTCGTCGCGTGCAGGTAAGAAGCCAGCGGTTGGAAGTGGCGATATCGCACCACCCTAGCCCCTAGCCCCTAGCCCCTTCGCCCCGTAGCTTCCCCCCATGCCCCTGCTGGAAGTACGCGATCTGCGCAAGTTGTTCCCGATTCGGCGTGGCGTTTTCGGGCGCACGGTCGGCCAGGTCCACGCGGTGGATGGCGTGAGCTTCGACCTCGATGCGGGTTCGGCCCTTGGCTTGGTCGGCGAATCCGGGTGCGGCAAGACCACGCTCGGCCGCTGCATCCTGCGCCTGATCGAACCGACTGGGGGCAGTGTGCGCCTGGACGGCACCGACGTGCTGGCCTTGCCACGTGGCAAGCTGCGGCCCTTCCGCCGGCATGCGCAGATGATTTTCCAGGATCCCTACGGCAGCCTCAATCCGCGCCTGACCATTGGCGAGATCCTGGCCGAACCGTTGGTGGTGCATCGTCTGGCTGATCGTCGCGGGGCCGAGGACCAGGCCGGTGCGCTGCTCGAACGCGTCGGCCTGCAACGCAGCCACCTGGGCCACTACCCGCACCAGTTCAGCGGCGGCCAACGCCAACGCATCGGCATCGCCCGCGCGCTGGCGCTCAAACCCAAGCTCATCGTCTGCGACGAACCGGTCAGCGCGCTCGACGTGTCGGTGCAGGCACAGGTGCTCAACCTGCTCAAGGATCTGCAGCAGGAATTCGGCATCGCGTATCTGTTCATTTCCCACGACCTCGCGGTGGTGTCGCACCTGTGCGCGCGCGTGGCGGTGATGTACCTGGGTGAAATCGTCGAACTCGGCCCGGTGGAACGCATCCTCTCCCAGCCGCTGCATCCCTACACGCAAGCGCTGCTCTCCGCGGTGCCGAGCGGTGAACCAGGGAAAAATCACCAGCGCATCATCCTCGAAGGTGATCCGCCCAGTCCGCTCGAACCCAGCAGCGCCAAGCGTTTCACCGGACGTTTCCCCAAACACGCCGCGGCATTCGCCGAAGGCGAGATCACCCTGCGCGAGGTAGCGCCCGGTCACGTGGTGCGTTGTGCGCGATTGGACGTGCTGCAGGAACTCGCCGCGCATTAGACGATCGAACAGCAAAGGCATTTACCGCAAAGACGCAGAGGCACGAAGAGGGCCGCAGAGCGGAAGGACCTCAACGCTTCATCTTTGCGGCCCTCCTCTCACCTCTGCGTCTCTGCGGTTTGATCGGCTGAGGGTAGTCCGGAATGGCAGACGACTGATGGAAGATCGGTATCAGGCGCGAGTTGTCGCCGGAATATCGCAGCGGAAATGGATGCCCGACTTGAACTCGGCGAGCGTCAGCTCTTCTTGTTCGCTGCCATTGGTCGAACTCACCGCCCACGGCAGGCGTGCACGCATGCGCCCCGCGTTGATCTTGTCGGCGATGCCCCACCACAAGCGTTCACGTGCGGCCAGGCTCATCAAGCAACCGCGGCGGATCTGCTCCTGGGCTTCGGTTGTGTTGGCGTACTTGGCGAGGGCTTCTTCCAACCACGCGGCGTGGTCGATGTCCTGCATGGTGTGCAGGGTGAAGTATTCGATCTCGTTCTCGGCAAAACCGGCCTGACGAAGGCCACGCAGGATGTTCTCGAACATCGTCGGGATCGCCCACTCGTGGCCTGGGCCCACGGCGCCCAGCCCGACCAGGAAGGGTTCCTCGGTGCAGATGCGCAGGTGTTCGGCGATAAAGCCGGTGACCGCCGGATGCAGCCGGATGGTGGCGAGTTCAGCATCCTGCCAACCACAGGCGCGCATAAAGATGCGGTAGTGTGCGGCGTGATCCTGGCCTTCGCTGCGTTCGCCGTATTCGTCGACCAGCACCTTGGCCAACCAGATCTTGGCGTCGGACGACGGCGCGGTCAGCAGCAGCAGTTCGAGGTAGCGCGTAAAGGTGCCGACCAGCGGATAGTGCTGGCTGGAGAAGATCTTGAAGTCATCGCGCCGTTTGGGGTCCAGCTCCATACGGCCGAGCAGTGAATGGCCGATGCCGGCGTGGTTGGCGACTTCGTGATGCAGATCGCGCAGAAAAGCAGTGGCGTCCATGGGCTCCGAGCATGGAAGACCTGCTGGTCGGCGGAAGGCCCAAGCGGGCTGACCACGACAAGCGCTTCAGCTTAGGAGTGGTTTCAAAACCCTCTGCTACTGCGCCCGGCCCTCGTCGGCTGCGGCGGCGTCAGACGAACCGTTTGGTGCTCAACATGGCCTACGGCCATGCCTCCGCGCCAAACGGCCCGTCTTCCTGGCCTCGCTCGACG
>JANPLC010000338.1:0-3779 GCA_031426335.1 Planctomycetota bacterium | reverse complement strand
GTCGGGATCCAATTCAACGAACACTGGTTCGATCAGGAGCGCCAAGCGATCGGCGTCGGCGCCTTCACCCTCGAAGCCTGGGAACCGGATCAGAAGGTGGTGTTCCGCCGCGATCCCGAGTTCTGGGGCGCCGGCAGCCATTTCGAAAGCATCATCTGGAACTGTGCAGTAAAACAGGACGACGCCCAGTTGGTAGCCTTCAAGAATGGTGATGTGGCGTCGTACGGGCTACGTCCAAAGCAGTACAAGAGCGAGATTATCGATCGTCACGATAGCCGCTTCGTGGTGCCGGACCCGAACAATCCCAAGGCGGGTCGCGCCGGGGATTTCGCCTGGGAGAAGGTCAAACTGATGCGTTTCTCCTACATCGGCTGGAATATGCGCACGGCGTTATTCAAGGATCGCCGGGTGCGCCAGGCGATGAGCCACGCCTTTCCGAAAGAACGCCTGATCAAAGAGGTCTATTATGGTTTGGGCATGCCCATCTTGAGCGACGTCCATCCCGACAGCGAGTATTACAATCGTGACCTCAAGCCGTATGCCTTCGACCTCGCCAAGGCGAAGGCCCTGCTCGCCGATGCTGGCTGGCAGGACAGCGACGGGGATGGCATCATCGATCGCGATGTCGACGGCACGCGCACGCCGTTCCGCTTCACGGTCAAGTATTACCAGAATGCCCCGGAGTGGGATTCGACCCTGCTGATCATGCGCGATGAACTACGCAAACTCGGCATCGAAATGAAACTCTTGACCCTGGAGTTCAAGGAGCTGATGCGCGTCTACGAAGACAAGGACTTCGACGCGGTGGTTGGTATCTGGGGCATGGATTGGGACGTCGATTACTTCCAGCTCTGGCATTCGAGCCAGGTCAGCCAGCCCGGTTCATCGAACCACTGTGGCTTCGCCAATCCCAAGCTCGACGAACTGGCCGACAAATTGCGCCTGACCTTTGAGGTGCCCGAGCGCATCGCTTTGGCCAAACAGCTCCAGGCGATCCTGCATGAAGAGCAGCCCTACACCTTTTTCATGAATCCGGCTGGGGTGTTGTGCTGGCACAACCGCGGACCAGAGGCGAAGGATCGCTACCTGGAGGGCGTGACGAGGGGTCTGGATGAGTTCCATCCGCTGACCAATCGTACGTCGCTTTTCTGGCACTACCGCGACTGATCCGGACTAACGGTGCTCGGCTATATTATTCGTCGTCTGTTGCTGATGATCCCGACGTTCATCGGGATTCTGGTAATCAATTTCGTCGTGCTGCGTTTGCAGAGCGATTCGTTGACGGAAGCAATGCAACAGCAGGCCGGCAAGGATGGCGGCGGCACCGGTGAATCGCGTGGCGGTTCGCGTCGCAGCGAGACTACCTTCCAGGCGCTTGAGAACCACTTGGCGCGCTTCCGTCGCACCGGCAACGATCTGCCGGCGCTGATCAACCTGCGCGGTTTCCTCGACAAGGAGGACCTGGTCGAACAACTCGAAGCCGCCGTGCGCAAGCCCGGAGTAGTCGAGAGCAAGCGCTCACGTGCTGAGACTGCGCTGTGGTTGACCGGTCGTTTTGCGGTCGAACCGCTCGCTGACGTGCTGCGTGACGATGCGCTGGTCCACCTGCATGGGCCGGCGAGTGTCGCTTTCACGCTCTGCGCCTATCGTCCACTCAATGTCGAGGATCTGGCCGCGTTGGCTCCGGGCGAACAGGAGCGCATCCAACGACGCAATTTCGAATTGCGCAAACTGCGTATGCCGGAGGGGGCCGCTGACCCGACGTATGCCAACAAGCGAACGGAACTGCTGGCGCTCTATGAGAGTAACCGTGCCGATTTCGCCCATACTACCGGCCAAACCTGGGGCGCGATGTTCCGCGAAACCGGTTTCACGGATTTCATGGTTCGGCTTTGCACCTTCAATCTCTACAGCGAAACTCGTGGCGAATACGTATTCACCATCATCGGTGAACGCTGGCACATCAGCTTCTGGCTCAACTTCGTCTCGATCCTCATCGCCTGGGGTGGCTCGATCCTGATCGGCATCCGCTCGGCGCGGCGCATCGGAACGCTGGAAGATCGAGTCACCACCAACAGCCTGTTCTTGTTGTGGTCGGTGCCGAGTTTCTTCATCGGGACGTTGATGCTGCATCACCTGTGTACGGATACGCCGGACGGCAAGGCATGGTTTCCGAGTCGTGGGCTGTCGAGTGACGACTCGCTGTGGATGTCCACGCCGGCCTACTTGCTCGACCTGGGGTGGCATGCGTTCCTGCCCTTGCTGGTGCTCAGTTATGGCAGCTTCACCAGTCTTTCCCGCTACATGCGCGGCAACCTGCTCGATCAGTTCCAGTCCGATTATGTGAGGAGCGCACGGGCTAAGGGCGCTAGTGATGACACGGTGGTCTATCGTCACGCGGTGCCCAACAGCATGATCACCATGATCACCTTGGGAGCGGGCTTGTTGGCGGAACTTTTCGGCGGCTTCCTGGTGGTGGAATACATCTTCAGTATCCCTGGGCTTGGCACCCTGGCTTTGGAAGCGGCCAAACAGCAGGACGGTCCGCTGTTGATGGGCTCGACGGTTATTTCGGTCGCCTTGCTGCTGGTCGGCATCCTGGTTGCAGACCTGCTCTACGCGGTGGTCGATCCCCGCATCCGAGCCAAGTATGCATGACGTCGCCAGTCCGGGTCAGCTCGCGCTCCGACGGTTCTGGAGCACCTTCTCGGTGCGCCTGGCCACCATGGTCTTGATCGCCGTGGTCTTGGTGGCGGTTTATGCCCCGTTCTTCGCCAGCGAGGTGGCACTGGTCTGGATCGATAAAGACGGTCTTTCTCTGCCGCTGATTGCGGACCTCTTCAATCGTGGGAGCTACGACCGGCCGCACGATCTGCTGTTTAATTGGTTGGCTCTGCTGCTGCCGGTATTCGCCGCCGGTTGGTGGATGTTGCGCACGCGTTGGACCGTTGGTCGTCTCGTGGTGGTGAGTGGAGCGTTGCTGGTGGGATTGTGGTGCGCTTCGATGTGGCTGCCGATCGGTTCCGGTTGGCGGACCTTGTGGGATTACCGTCCAGCCAGCCCCAGCACGAGCACGGCCGTCGCAGCCGTTCGCCCGGCGGACCTCTCCTTTGCGCTCTTCGCTCCCGTGCCCCATCGCGTCGGCGCGACCTATGCCGGGGTGGTGCTGGCTGCTCCTGGGAAAATTAATCCTGCCACTCAGTCACGGTTCTGGCTCGGGACGGACGTGAGCGGTCGTGATGTCGCAGCGACCATGCTTTTCGGTGCGCGCATCTCGTTGACCATTGGCTTGGTTGCCACCGGATTGGCGATGCTCATCGGCGTGCTCATCGGCGCGGTGTCGGGCTATGTCGGCGGCGTGGTCGATCTGCTGCTGCAACGTCTGGTCGAAATCATGCTGTGTTTCCCCACCTTCATCCTGGTGCTGACAGTGGTGGCGATGACCAGTCGCAGCATCTTCATCATCATGCTGGTGCTCGGACTGACTGGTTGGGCGGGTACCGCGCGGTTGGTGCGTGGTGAATTCCTGAGCCAAGCAGTGCGGGATTACGTGGTGGCTGCCGAGGCCATCGGCCTCCCGCGTTGGCGTATCATGTTTCGACACATCTTGCCCAACACCATGGCTCCTTTGATCATCACCGCGACTTTCAGCATCGCCGGGGCAGTGTTGACCGAGTCCGGCCTGGCGTTCGTTGGTCTCGGTGATCCGACCTCGCCCTCGTGGGGCCTGCTGCTCAACGAAGGACGCGAGAACATCAACTACGCGTGGCTGATCTACG
>JANPLC010000337.1:0-13515 GCA_031426335.1 Planctomycetota bacterium | reverse complement strand
TCGTGGACGAAGGTCGTGACGATGCCGGCAGCGGCTTTGGCCAGACGCCGGCCGAGGGCGTCTTATCTGTTGACGATTGAGCGTCCGTACGTCCGTACAAAATCGAACATGATATTGGCTGCCAGCCACTGCGCGCGACGCTCCTCTGGCTTCACGAGGGCGTTCAGGAAATTACAGTCAGGATAGATCACGACCGTGGTGCCCATGGCTAGCCCAGGCTCCATGCATTTGTAGCAGGTTATGACGTAGTCGAGGATCTTTGTCCTCTCTGCCGGGGATGTCAGCTTGAGCGTCGCAAGGATGGAGGCTCGGTCGATAATAGATGTGGTGCGCTTCTCGGCTGATTATCGGGATAGGGGTCTTGCCATATCCAACGCCGCCACTCCTCGATTTACGTCCCAGGCGTCAGTTGTTGTTCGTCGCACCCGCCCCGCACAAGCTGCCCAGGCCGACCGGTCAGGGACGAAGAGGCGGCGGCTGGTTCACGGCGCAACGCAGGGAGCGGCTGTCGGCTGCCTACGCGGCGATTTGATGGTCGATCCCGTGGACATCGGGCTGCGATTTTGGCCGGGATTGCTCAGTGTCGAGAGTGGTTTCGGTGAGCACGGATTCTGCGCACTACGATATCTGCGCAGTATGGTTATTTTATAGGAAGCAGCATTTCTAGCTGATCATAAAGCCCCTGCCTAGCCGGATATTGCACTGCATGTACGTCGCGAGAGAGCACCAGGGCAATTGCATCCACCGAACTAAGAATTCCAAACAGGAGAAGATAATCCCGGCCCTCGCCTCCCGTGTTTACATTTGGCAATCCCGGACTTAGATAGTTGATAAGACGCAATTCGTATTCAGTCCCATCATTTTTGGACACAATTCTCTCTTCGACATGAGGTGCAGTGTCTAATCCAGACCCTGCCATCTCAAGGTAAATCCTGTTCTCTGAACGCTCCTTCTTAGTGCCCAACCATTGAGCAAACGACTTCCTTGAGGAATCAATGACTCGGGTGGTAACGATCCAGAAGTTTTCCAGTTTTGGTTCACCCCTTTTTGTTTCATATGTCTTAGAATCTATTTTTATGGTTATCACTCCATCAACTGAGCACCTAAATGAAACTAACTCTATGGGCTTTGCCCCCGGAAGTGGTCGCTGATTTAGATAGCGACGGACATACAAAAATTCACCCTCAGATAGGTTCCCCTCTTCTGTTCTTACTGTCGAAGGGAACATAAGGGAAAATAGCAGGGTCGCACTAAGTGCAAACAAGCACGATTTAGCGAATCGCATATGGGTCCTATTCAACGGTGCGGTGACGGCGGGGCCGGAGGTGCCGTTGGAGAGTAGTTACTCTGAGACCATGCGTTTTGGGCGTCAATCATTAGATTATACATCTCGGTATTCGCCCACTTAGTTATTGCCTCCTTTTTCTTGAAGCACTCTGCGATCTTTTCGCACTTCTGGAGCATTGCATAAGCTTCTGAAAACTTGTCCGTAAGCTGAGCGAAGTTGGTAATTATATCGATTCTACGCTGCTCGTGCTCCTTGGTGCTTTGAGTGTGATTGTAATTGCCTGCATCAAAACCAGCCAATGCAGGATCATCAAGTCGCTGATTATACCACGATGAGATGGAAACCTCGCCATCTTTGTAATCCAAGTATGCACAGGTCCCCTTTATGTCTGGGTTGACACAGGGTTCACAGTCAAACTTGAAATTCCAATTCGTGACAAATGTTCCTCCTAAATTTGAACCTTGATTTCCTATACCACGTCCCGGGGGCTTAGGTTGTGGCGAGGTATCTCCCGTAATGTTCACAGTCTGACCGTACGGATCGAGCTTATTCGGCACGTAGTAAGCCGCATACAAGTTCATCCCATCCACGTACCCCAGCGGATCGCGGTTCACAAACCGTCCCAAGCTCCCCGAGTAGTACCGAGCGCGGAAGTACCATAGTCCCGTTTCCCTATCGAGGTAGCGGCCAGTAAATCCGACTTGATTGCCATACGATGACGACGCCCGCACGGTCACCCCATCCGCAGCAAGCACCGTTCGCTGTCCGTAGGCATCGTACCTATAGCGTTCGACGACGTTCCCGGAGTTGTCCGTCAGCGCGGCGACGCTGTAGAGGTGATTGCTGTGCACGAACTTGCGATCTCCTACGACGCCGCTGGCCGGTAGAATGGCGAGCAGTTCATCCACATAGCTACCGTAGACGTATCCGCGTGCGTAGCTGGGTGAGGTTGTCGACCGCACGTTACCGGTCGTCACCACATTGGTGAACGTCACCGTCGACACCGAGGCCGCATTCCGCGAAGTCACCGCCAAGCCGCTGTAGATCGGAGTTCCTGGAAAGGCGATGGTATCGGTGCCGATCGTTGTCCAGGTCAGCCCATCGGCTGACCGCTGGGCGGTGATCGTCGAGCCACTGCGCTGCAAGCGGAGGTACACCGGGACAACTATACCCGCTGTCGTGGTACTGGTTGTCGCTCCCCCGGCGGTGGCGCGACGCTGGAAGGTCACCCCAGAACCAGGGGTAATCAGGACCGCAGCGTAAGGCGCATTCGCCGCCAAGGATTCGCGTAGCATCACCCCAGCTTTAGCCGCTGAGTTAGTGACCGTTTGACTGGTCACCCGCGCTACGATGTCGCCATTGCCAGTCATGTTAGCATACGCATAGCGGAACTGATCACTGGTGCCCGCGATATCTGTCCCACCGCAGGCAACCGTGACTGTGCCTTGGCCACCTGTCGCAGTCAGAGCGAGTTGAAGAAAAATGGAGAAACCCGGAGCAGCGCGGCCAACCTGCCAACCTCATTACTGATATCAACTGTCTATTTTGCACGCCGCCGAAGGTCGCTGATCGGAATTACTCTATGAAGCGTTCACGAAGTTTAGATTGGTTACTCGCAGCCCTCCTGTGACCACCACGAGGGATCCCGCGCTTGGGAGGAGCCTTGTTTTCGAGCGACGATTGCGTCAGCCCTCGCGCAGGTAATCTGCGAATCTAATGCGCCTCGCCTGTTCGTTGCTCGGATTGCTCCTGACCGTGGTCACCGCCAGCACCTTGCGAGCTGGTGAAGCGGTGACGATGGCGCTCCCGCCGCAGAGTGATCTGGCACGATTGGCTGATCTCACTGCCGAGTTCGCGGGCGTGTCGCTGCAGTACAATCCTCAGAAGGTGCAGGGTACGGTGCGGTTGGCGGTACGTGGAGAAGTGACACCGGCTGAATTGTGGGAGGTCTTCAATCAGGTGCTCGCCGGTCAGGGGTTCACCACCGTGCTCACGGGTTTGCCGCCGGTGTACCAAGTAGTCCCATTAACCGAAGCTGCCGGCTTGGGGGTCGCACTCGATCCGGCACAGGCGGCGAAGATTCCGTACCAACCTGGCTTTGGCGTGTTGGTGCTCACCCTCAAGCACCTGAGTGCTGAGGCCGCCGTGAAGACGTTGTCGTCACTGTCCGGTACACAAATCAGCCAAGTGCGCGCGCTAGGCAACGAAGAGCGCACGGTAGTGATCTCTGCACCGCGAGCAGTGCTGCGCCAAGCTGAGACGTTGCTCGCGATGCTCGATCGACCTGGAGTGGTACCAGTGGTCCGCCTGTATCGCCCGACCCGTGCCAGCGCGCAAACCATCCAGGCATCGGCCACCGCCGCTTGGACTGCGATGGCTCGCCTGCAATCCGTGACTCGCCCCGTCGAACTCCAAGTCGCACCAGACGGCCAACAAGTGCTGCTGATCGTTGCGGCCGAGGATCTGCCCGCGCTCGAAGCGCTGGTCGATCAACTCGACAAGAGCGAACCCTTGGAGACTCGCAGTTACCGGCCCCGGCATTTTGGGATCGATGAAGTCTCCGCGTTGCTGCAACAATTATTGAAGCCCGCGACCCCTGGCGCGGGCGGCATCGAGATCATTCGCGACCAACTCACCAACAGCCTGATCGTCAAGGCCACCGCGGAACAGCACCGTCGGGTGCAGGAAGTGCTCACCGGGCTCGATAATGCACCGCCCACCTCACGTCGCCAGGTGCGCACGTTGCCGGTGAAACACCGGCAGGCGGATGAAGTGGCGAAGGTGCTCACCGGCCTCATCGCGACCGGCGTCGTACGCCCGATTGCGGATGCCGCTGCACCGGCAGGAGATGCGGGTGGAGCGCCTGCACCGGTCGCCCCTGCTCCCGTAGCCCAGCCGATGCCAGGAGTCGCCACGCATGCGCACACCGGCGGCGAGCAGGGCGTGCTCCTGACGGCTGATGTGATCACCAACTCGGTGATCGCGCTGGGGGATCCTCGCGCTCTCGATCAGGTCGAAGCGCTGCTGAAGCAACTCGATCAGCGCCAATCACAGGTCGATATCGAAGTGATCATGGTCAGCCTGAGCGAGGCGCAGAACCAAAGCCTCGGGGTCGAACTCCTGAAACAGATCACTGATGGAAAAACTACCGCCACCGTCGCCAGTCTGTTTGGGCTCAGTGATCCCGGGACTGGCGATCCTTTGGCGCGGGTGCTGGCGGACGGTGCGGCAGGATTAGGTGGCGTGGTGCTACGACCGGGTGATTTCGCCGGCGTGGTGCAGGCGTTGGAAAGTGTCACTGATGGCCGCCAACTGGTGCGCTCCAAGGTGGTGGTGAACAACAACGCCAAAGCGACCATCGATGGCGTGGTCCAGGAATCGCTGGTATCGTCCAACAGTAACGGCGTCTCCGGCACCACCACCAGCGTGTCGGGCACGTCGGATGCCGGTACGAAGATCACCATCACGCCGCAGATCTCCACCGCCGACTACGTGACCGTGAGCTACCAGATCAGCCAGAGTGCGTTCCTTGGTCCGTCGACGACCACGGATAGCGGAACTCGCATCCCGCCGACCAAACGCAGCGATTCGGTAGCCAGCATCGCTACGGTTCCCGATGGCTCAGTCATCGCTTTGGGTGGGCTGTCGAATCGTGGCAACAGCCTGAGCGAAAGCCGCGTGCCGCTACTTGGCAGCATCCCGTACTTGGGAGCGTTGTTCCGCTCGCGCTCGACCGAACAAAATGATTCCCGGTTCTACGTCTTCATCCGCGTCAACGTCATGCGACACCAGTCCTTCGCTGATCTCAAGCGCATGAGCACCAGTCAAGCAGTGGAAGCGAAGATCGAGACCGACGAACCGGTGTTGGAACCGCAGTTTATTCGCTGACCGGTCCACGCACGAAAAGCGCGGAAGAGACTGTTATCGACCGGAACTTGCCGCCGTGTCGAGCTTCAAACGCTCGCGCTCGGCCCACGCACGCCAGACCGGATCATTGCTGCGGGTGACGATGGCATCGAGGTGGGCGCGCGTGGTCTCATCCGTCAGCGCCTCGCGAATCTGGATGACGGCGATGGTCTTGATCGCGGCCAGATTCCCAGGACGCACCTCCAAGGCCGTTCGCGCAGCGTCCAAGGCGTCGCCGTGTTTACCGCCACGCTCCAAAGTGATGGCGAGATTCACCCGCGGCTCCGGATGCCCAGGCAGCAATTTGCGCGCCCACTCAAACTCCTCCGCCGCGTCGTAGAGGCGGTCCTGTTTGAGCAGCAACACACCCAGATTGTTGTGCGCCGCTCCGTGGTAGAGGTCATAGCCGAGCGCTTCGCGCAGCAGCGCTTCTGCCGACTGGTCATCCGGTGGCGTCACCGCCAACGCGGCGAGGGCCGCCTGATAATGATCCTCTGCTTTGACCACATCACGAGTCGTGCTGCCGTCCGTGGTGTACGGACCACGCGCGCTGCCACAGCCGACGGCCATGAGCGCACCGATCACCACCGCAGATAACCGCACACGACGCGTCACTGATCCTCCTCCACATACGGCGCAGCCAGCACGAGGGCCACGTCATAACGATTGCCCTCAGTGCGGGCAACCGCTGCGCTCGGCGCTGTCGGAACGGCTACCCGGGTCAACTGCACGTCGTCCAATCGCCAGGTCTGATCGCCGGCCCGCCAGGCGGCCAACCACGCACCAAATTCAGACGGCAGCAGGTTCCGCAAGGTCATCACCACCGTCTGCACCCGCACACCAGCACCAGGCCGGGTCTGATCCGCACGCGGCTGGACGCCACTACAGGCGCTCACCGGAATGCCGGCATCGGATAAGGCACGTTGCACGCGAGCAATGAGGTCACCATCCGGCCGACGACCGACCGAGACTCCACGTACGTGGGCACGTAACTGCTGCACCTTGGTCAGGTCACGTTCAATGACACTGCGAGCAGCATCAGCAGCCGCGATCTGTGATTGGGCTGAACCCAATCGGAGGCCGCTCCAGACCACCACGCTGAGGCCGACGACCAGCCACAGGATGACGATGCCGCTGCGCACCGTCATGGCCGCGCTCCATCAGCCACACGCGCCACGGTCAGCAGGAACGTGGCTCCACGTTCATCCTGCTGGGCCTGCAATGGCTCAACTCGATACCGCTGACCGGGAACCGTAAGCGCCGCACACGCGGTCGCCATCCGCTCTGCCTCGGCCAGACCTGCGACGCGTCCGCGGATAACCACGCGATCGGCATTTGCACCCACCGTGTCGACCTGCACACGCAGATCACGCGGCCACGCACGCCACAACGCCTGGAGCGCCTGCGCCACATCATTGGTGTTCGCCGCCGGATCGCGTGCTGCCTGCTCGAGGCGCCGCACCTCCATGGTCAGGCGCATCTCAGGCTTTATGCCACCGGAAGTGGACGGCACGACCGCTGCCAGCGCCGTGGTGGTCGCTTGGCGTTGTGCCACGACGTAGGCACCAGCCGCTTGGTGCCGGCGTTCCACGCCGATAACCACGCAGATCGCAATGAGCACCATGGTTACCTGCGCGATCACCGCCGTGACTCGACGTACCCGTCGACGCGGTGCCGGCTCGAATTCACCATGCAGCAGATTGAGAGTACCCGCTGCGCGCATGACGTCCGGCAGGTGGCTCAGGTGTGGGGGGATGGTCGTGGGCACCAACTCCCAGGTCTGAGGACTCATGTCGGAGCGAGTTGCCAAGTACGCACGCAACCGCTCAGGCTCGATGCCGACCAGGACGCAGCTGCGATCACTCAGCGTTGCGGTAGCCACGTGCAGAGACTCTACTGGCAGCGGCAAGAAGCGCTCGAAGCGGTAGCGGATCGCTTCTGCGGCACCTGCCGACTGGGGCGGGAGATGCCCCCAGTACAGGAGGTCCGCCGGAATCGTTGCCACGGCGGTGGTCATGGCCGCAACTCCAACCGCTGATCACCCAGGGCCGACCGCAGATCGACTCCGGTCGCATCAACCGCACGGATGGTGACCCCATGCACCACATCACCACTGGCCGCATAAACCATCGGCGCAGTGTCGCCCGCACTCAGGGCAGCAAGGTAAACTCCCTTGCGCTTCAAGATCGAATACAATTTGAGTGGCGGTGGTGCCGTTTCCTGCGCCACCGGTGCATCCGTGAATGGTTGCCACAGGCGGAGATCCCACGCAGCCGGTTCGATCGGGACTGCGGCTGAGCGTTCTGCGGTAGCAACTCCTGCCCGTGGGGCCTCGACAGCGACCTCCACCGGCCAAACCGCCCACGTGACGGCGGCACCAGTGGCCAATAGCCCAATGACCACCACCAGCCAGAGGCGGTGATAGGCGCGGCGCGCCACGTTACTGATCGGCGTCATGGCGCTGCACGATCCGTACGCCGGCAGAATTGCCACTCAGCTCCACCCACCACGAACGTTGGCGACCATTCCAGGTGACCATGATCAGGGCGTTCCAGCGATCGGAGTGGGCGACCAAGCGAATGCCGGGTCGGCCCTCGGGGTCTTCCTGGTCATTGAAGGTCAGGCGTTCACGCAGCCGCAGCGCGGCTGCAAGGTCGCCCCGTTCACGTTGGGAGTAAACCGCCGTCAGCACCCACTCGGGAGCGGTATTACGGTTGATCCGTCCCTCTGAAGCCGTCGCGATCACCTCGACCAGACTGGGGCTAGAACCCGGCTCGGGTGGGGCAACCGCTTCCTCCAGCGGGGCAGGGACACCGACCGCACTCCACGCGACGACCGGTCCGGCTACGAGGCGCGCGGGGGTCGGGTACCGCTGCAACCCGTCCGGCAGGCGCGTGCGCTCGATCACGTCGACTGCCGGTACCGGATCCGGCGTGGACGGGGGCAAGGCGACAGCCGACCAACGACCGGGCAAGGCACCACGCAGGTCACCCGTCGCTTCGGCCGATCGCAGCGGCACCGCGGCAAGCCCATCAAATATCCATACCTGCAGACGCGCGCGGTCATCACCAAGGCCCAACAGGTCATCGGCGACGCGTGCCCCTCCCCCCGCAGGCGGGAGCACCAGTTGATCGCTGTGTCGCGAAATCCAGGTACGGGCGAGTTGCTCACCCGCCGATAAGAGGTCGCGATGACGATCATGCACATCGGCTACCAGCACCGCGCGCTGCGTCGCCGCCAATTGACGCAGCGTGCCCGCCAGCGCTGCCAACACGACGATGACCGCCGCCAGCGCAACGAGCAGCGCCATGCCGTGACGTGAAGTCATGGTCCACCCCACAGCGCCAGACTGACGACCTCGCCCGTCAGCGGGTGGATTTCCAATACCAGCCCGCGTTTTTCATCCTGCACAAATCGAGCGGACGCTACCGCCGCCAAAGCTACACGTTGCTGGTCGCCGGACGCGCCGCGACTGGCCCGCACCAACGCCTGACGTTCACCGTCAAATGCCCAGATCACCTCCCGTCGACCTGGTGCCTCATCCGGCCCACGCCGAAGCGTCGGGATAATCAGTCGCCCTGCGTTATCAGGACGCAGCGGACCCGTCGAAGCGAGTGCCAAGACCACGTCTTCGCGAATCGCCTGCCGGCAAGCGAGGACCTGCTGCATGCGTTCGTACCGTGCTTCGATCAACGCACCGGATCGTCGCTGGGACACTGCCCACGAGACCGCTGCCGTCGCCAACATCGTCAACAAGGCGACCGCCATCAGCATCTCAATGAGGGTGAATCCGCGGTTCCTCATGGGCCACCACCCTCACTCACGACCAGTCGCTCCGCCAATACCTCCGCCTCTGCTCCCGGACCATCGACCACCTGCACCCGCATCCAACCATAGGTGGGCCGCACATCAGGTTGCCCTGGTGGCGACGCCGGCACCAACGGAGTCAGGCGCTCGGTGCGCAACCACCACCCTGGGTGATCCTCCAACGGTGTCGCCAAGCCCGAGCGCGGCAGGGTTGCCGGATCGACGCGCTGCACCTGCTCGCTGGCAACGAGGCGGTCATGCAGACGCCCGTCGTCACTGGTGAGCCGTCGGGTCAACGGCACCACTGACACCGCCAACAGGCCCAGCACCACGGTCGCCGCCAAGACCTCCAAGAGCGAGAAGCCACGCGTCATGGCGCACCCGCGGGTGACTCGGCAATCCATGCCCCGCTGAGTCCAAGAATCCGGAAACGTCGCACCTGCTGGGCGACGGTGAACAGCACCACCACATCCGCACTCACCCCGGCACGATCGAGCACGACCCGGTCCAGCGCCGAGCCATCGTCGCGCTGCACCACCACCGTGCTGCCCGTCGGCAAGCGATCGTCCACCAGGTGCCAGCCAGGGATGCCGCTGATCAGCCGCTCGTCGGTAATACCCCAGGAACCACCGACGCCCACGGCCTGCTGACGGGCCAGACGATCCGCTTCACGGACCAGATGAACCGTTCGGGTCAGTGGATCGCTGGTGGCAACCCGCACCAAGGCTGGTGTCACCGCCGCGGCAACCAGCCCGGCGATGGCAACCACCGCCAGAACTTCAATGAGGGTGTAGGCGCTCTGCCGCATGCGGACGGCATGCCATCGCCTGCTGGGCGCGGTCAAGCACCCGACTGACCGGCAGTGGTTACCCTCGACGGTCGACTGCTCGTCTGCCGTGGTCCTTTTGGCAAGTGCCGGTAGAACGCCGCCATGTCCGACCCGCTCACCACCGTTGCGGTTCCTGCGCTTGATGCGGCCTTGGCGGACCGCGCCTTCCTCTCGGCGATTCCGCGGGATTTCGCCCGCGATCACGGCGTGCTGGGGCAAGGCAGTGATACCGACGGGCGTCTGGCGCTCGCGGTCTGCGCCACCACTTCGCCCATGGCGATCTGGAATGTCGGTGTCCGACTTGGCCGTCCGGTGGTCACGTTTACCGTTCCCGCTGAACTGCTGCACCGCGCTATCGATGCGGCCTATGAGCGTTGGGCGGGCGAGGCGCCTCCAACCGCGGCAACCGAGACCAGTGCCATCGCGTTTGCTGGTGACGATGGTGACATCGACCGCCTCTTGGCCGAGGCCGACCGCGACCTGCTCGCAACCGAGGGCAAGGCACCCTTGGTGAAACTCCTCGACCGCCTGATGTTCTCCGCCGTGCAATTGGGTGCCAGCGACCTGCATATCCAACCCACCGCCGACCGGGTTCTGATCCGCCACCGGATTGATGGCATGCTCGACCAAGGCCATGCCGTGCCGCCGTCGGTCTACCGCCCGCTCGTTGGCCGCATCAAAGTGATCGGACGCATGGATGTCGCGGAACGCCTCGTGCCGCAGGACGGGCGCACGTCGCTACGCCTCGGCGAGCGTGCCATCGACGTGCGCATCAGCACTATTCCGACCGCGTACGGAGAGCGCGTGGTGCTGCGTCTGCTCGACAGTGGCAATCAACTGCTGGATGTTCCGCGACTCGGCATGCCGCCGTACATCGCAACGCCCTTTCAAACCGCAGCAGCGCGTTCGTCTGGCATCGTCCTCGTGACCGGGCCGACCGGCTCGGGAAAAACCACCACGCTGTACGCCACGTTGCGCAGTCTGCAGGCGGGTGAGCTCAATATCATGACCATCGAGGATCCGATCGAGTACGAGTTGTCGTCGCTCGGCATCCCCATCAGCCAGAGCCAGGTGAACGTCAAGAAAGGCGTCAACTTTGCCAACGGGCTTCGCCATATCCTGCGCCAGGATCCTGACGTCATCATGGTCGGTGAAATCCGTGACGCCGAGACCGCGCGCATCGCCATTCAGGCATCGCTCACCGGTCACTTGGTATTTTCCACGCTGCACACCAACGATGCGGTCTCAGCGGTGACGCGCCTGATCGACCTCGGTGTCGAGCCCTACCTAGTCGCATCATCGTTGTCGGCGGTACTGGGACAGCGTCTGGTGCGCACCTGCTGCGCCACTTGCAGCGGCAGTGGAACGATTGCTGAGGCCACCTGCGGCATCTGCCAAGGCAGCGGCTACAAGGGTCGCACCGGTCTTTTCGAGTTGCTGACCATCGGCGAACGCCTGCGCGCGGAAATTTCACGCGGTTCCAGCCTCGATGATCTCCGTCGCTTGGCTCACGAGGAAGGCATGCGCACCTTCGCCGAGGAAGGTGAAGCCCTGATCACCGCCGGGCGTACGACACGGGCGGAAGTCGAACGGATGATCCACCATGGCTGAAGTCACCCACCAACGCCGAGCGTTGTTTCGCTACCGAGCGGTGGAGTCCGCCACCGGGCGCATTCGCACGGGTGAACAGGATGGTGAATCGGCGTACGCCGTGCGCGCTAGTCTGCGTCGCATCGGGCTGGACGTGCAGCACCTGGTCGATGTCACCCCAGGTCGAACGTCGGCAACGAGTTGGCTGCGTCCGCTGATCGCCGCGCGTGATGCGAGGCGGCGACGGCTGAACCGGGTCGCCAAAGCCGATCTCTGCGATGGGTTAGCGACTTTGATCCTGGCGGGCATCCCCATCGAGCAGGCGGTCGCCTCGCTCGCCAGTTCGCAGGCGCGTCCAGCAGGCGAGCAGCGGTTGCTGCGGGCGATACGCGATCGTTTGCGTGAGGGCACGCCATTCGCCACCGCCTGTGAAGACCACCCGGCGTGGTTCGACCGTTTCGACGTCGCCTTGCTCGACGCCGGTCAACGCGCGGGTGAACTCGCCAGCACCTTACAGAATCTCGCCCAACACCATCACCGTGCGGGAGCCTTCGGTCAGAAGGTGTTCGTCGCGCTCGCTTACCCGGCGGTCCTCGTGGCTGCCGGACTCGCCGCGCTGGTGTTCATGAGTTTCCAGACCCTGCCGCAATTGGTGACCATGATCGAACAAGGCCGGCACCAGCCGCCGGTGCTGACCACCACGGTGGTCGCCCTTGGACAAGGTCTGGCCACCTGGTGGCCCATGGTCGTCGCAGGCATCATCGCCGTCTTCGTTGGGACCAAACGTCTGCTCCACCGCGTACCACCAGACAGCCGGTTGGGGCAATGGATGCATGGCAATGCGCTCGCACGCATGCTCGGTCGCATCCGCGTCGCCCACTTGGCGGCAGCGCTCGCACGCCTGCGCCGTGCCGGAACCCCACTCGCCGAGGCGCTGGTGGTCGTCGCCGATACCATCAGTGATCGCGCCGTACGAGCATTGATCCTGCAAGCAGTGGAGGCCATCCGCCGTGGCGAGGACCTCTCGACCGTCATCGCTGGGAGCCGGCTGCTCGATCCGGAATTCGCCCAACTCCTCCAACTGGGTGAACGCAGTGGCGAACTCACCGAGATGTTGGAACGTATCGCCGAACGCTACCAGCGTTCGGCTGATCGAGCCGGAGACCGCTTGGCAGCGGTGCTCGGCCCCGCCGCGATCATCATTCTTGCTGCTCTGATTGGAACCCTGGTCATGGCCGCCGTTCTGCCGCTGATGCAATTGGGAGATCTCGTATGACCGACTATCGCGCGACCAGTCGCCACGCCATGACCCTGGTGGAGATCCTCGCCGTGGTGGTGATCCTCGGCCTGCTGGCAGTCACGCTCACCGTTGGCCTAGCCGGCAAGATGGGGAAAGCCAAACACGAGATCGCCAAGACCCAGATCGGGCAGCTCGTTGGGCAACTCCAGACCTACCAGTTGGAGAAACGCTCCCTGCCGAAAGCCGGTGATGGGTTGGCCGTACTGACCGCCCCGGCGGCGACTCCGACCGCAGCCTATTTTGTCGATCAGGCGAAACTCAACGATCCGTGGGGCAATCCCTACCAACTGCTCATCCCTGGTCCCGATGGTCATCCCTTCGAAGTCCTCAGCTACGGTGCTGACGGCCAGCCAGGTGGAGTAGACGACAATGCTGACGTGTCGTCAGTGACGATGGGGAAGTGAGCTGCTCGCCCAGCATTCGCTGCATGCACACCATCTGACCAGCACCTTGCTGACTCACGCGATGTGGCGAGATTTTTCATCCCATGCCGCTCTCCTTAAAAAAGCTCACCGACCGACGACTCGCTGACTCTCAGGCAGCCGTTGCCTACCTGACCGCTGAACGTGACCTCTTCCAACGCTTCGGGCCGACGGCAGATCGCCGTCTGGATGACGATGACCGGCGGCGGATGGCACGGCTTGCGCACGACGTGGGCTGGCGTCGGGTGGCGAAACATGCACGTGTGGTCACGGTGCGCACCCTGCGGCAATGGTGGAAAACGCTCATCGATACCTCCACGCCAAAGGCTCCACGCGGTGGTCGCAAGCCAACGCCGGCTGATGTCGTCGCCGT
>JANPLC010000336.1:0-19705 GCA_031426335.1 Planctomycetota bacterium | reverse complement strand
GCACCGTCGCCAGCAACCTCGTCGTCCACGCTGCCGACCTGGTCCAAGCGAGCGTCGCCCCTTGGCTGCGCATACCGTCGCCACCGAACACGCGGCTGTTGATGACCGGCTGATCGATCCACGTCCAGGCATGCGGATGCGTGGCGTTGAGGCGACCGAACGGGGTGAAGAATTGGCCAGCAGTCAATTCCAGACCAGCGGGCAAGTCCCGCGTACGCGCGAAGGCTTCCTCCAGTTCGACTTCGGTATCGCCCTCGCTACTGATGAAGGTGACGATGCGGGCCTCTGCGCTCAGCCAATTGCCCAGCGTACCACCAACCGCCAGTTCGACGTTCGGCACGCTGAACCCGCGACCTTTCGGATCGTGGCCACCAGCTTGGAGCCCAGCTAGATCATCGTCGTCCACCGATGAACCGCCGACCACCACCGTGGTCACCAGCGCCAGATCCACCAAGCGCGCCGGTGCCGCTGGGCGTGGATCGCCGGCTTCCAACTGCAGCTCGGCGACCTGGGCGGCCAACAGCTCCTGGGTACGACGGAGCTCCGCGATTTGCTGCTGGAGCGCGGGGAGCTGGTCTTCAGCGGCCACTATGGCGGCGACCAGCAACAGGGTCAGGGAACGGAACGGAGTAGAGAAGCTGGCCATGATTGTAATACCTCGTAATACCTGGGTATGACGAGGTATTACCGCTTTCCGACTACGTCAAGTGGCTACTTGAGGAGATGCGCAGTGGCAGGACGAAGATCAAGCGACCCACGCATGGGTCAGGTCCGTTCTGAATGAACGCCGGACTTCAACGATCCGCGACCACCATCAGCGGCACCACGCGCCAGCGCGGATCAGCCGGGGCATGATCGAGCAGCACCACCGCTCCAGGAGTTGTCGCCACCAGGTGCAAAGCGTCGGCGGCGGTCCGGGCCGTCAGCGGCATGGCGCCATTGCCGGCAAAAACTAGGCGCTTCCACGCGCGTTCCAAAACTTGGCGTTCTCGTCCTGCCACATGCAGCAGGTGCACGTCTGCATGGTGATCCTCCGCGAACACCAGGACCACCGGGGCACCATTGTTCCACGTGGTGATGCGCCCCAGCAACAACGACGTCATCCGCTTGACGTCGATGGGCTCCTCCGGAATCGCCGCGTTGACCACCGCG
Organism: Planctomycetota bacterium; assembly: GCA_031426335.1. Lineage (GTDB taxonomy): Bacteria > Planctomycetota > UBA11346 > UBA11346 > UBA11346 > BOG-1363. Next base: position 18,553 of record JANPLC010000336.1, on the reverse strand, counting down.
ACCTGCGCCGTGAGCGGCGACAGCAGAGCCATCAGCAGCAGGATGTGCAGGTGGCGGCGCATCAGAAATCCACCGTGGTCTTGAGCGCCAAGACTTGCCAGTCGTCAACCAGGCCGTTCGGGTTCAGTTGTGGATCGGCGCCATAGATCCCGTGACACAGACGGAACTCCGCCTTGAGTGACCAGTGGTCTGTCGGCAGCAGATTGACTGCCACAATCAGGGACTGGAGGTATTCATTGCCATGACGGTCGACGGGATCTGACCAGACACCTTCCAGTGCACCATAGAGCGACAGCCACGGCTCTGCATACCAGGTGCAAGCCACGTAGGCACTGTCAGTGCGATTGACCTGCTGCACGGTCGAGGTGCCCTGACCGCTGGTGATGGTCAGTTCGTTTTCGGCATAATAGCGCAAGTATTCCGCAGAAATGGTGAGCGGCCCCTGATCATAGATCAGGGAAAACATCCCGGCCCACCAATACGGTATCTCCAGGCCGACGGTTGCGCCCGGAGCGGTGCCGGTGAGCTCCAGGTGATTGAGGCGCGCAAGGGTCACGCGGCTGGCCAGGCCTTCGACTGGCGTGTACCAGTGGAGCATTCCACCGATGAACGAGTCGGCTTCGATCGACTGGATGCCTGTCAGGCCGAAGCGGAAACGGAAGTAACTGGCAAAATCTCCGTCGTTCTCCAACTGGCGCTGGCCGCCGTAAACGGCCCAATCAAAGTCGCCCATTTTGCCATACAACTTCACTCCATCGGTCGACAAGAGGATCTCGCGCGCACGGGTCGGATACATGGCGGGCAGGAACACCGACGCTCGCCCGGCATCCACGTCCAGGGATTCACAATACAGTCCAAAGGGGATCTTCACCCGCCCGATCTGAATTCCGATGGCGTCGTTTTGCCGCCAATCCGCGTAGGCCCAATCAAGTTCGACCTGGCCGTTGCCGTATTCTCCGAGGTCGCGCACAAACAACTGCGCGCCTAGACGCAGGTGATCCATCGGACGGGCGATGACGTTACCGGCAGCCTCCCAAAACTCGTCGGTGCCGTCGAGCGTCTCGCCGTGCCAGTTGTTGCCCCAGGATTTGAGATACCCGAACGAGACGAAGCCGTGGGTTTCCAGATTGAGGTCGGCAAACGGGTCATCTGCAGCAAACGCCGGGACCATCAATCCAAGCAACGTTGCAGTGATCACGACGGCACGCATGTGGTGGGTTGTGTGGCTGCGCCGAGCCGACGCAATGCCCGATGGAGTGGTGCGTGGGAAATTGGCTCATCCGCCGCCCGCCTCCCGGATCAAACGCAACGGACCACCCAGGTGACCTGGGTGGCCCGCGCGAGTTGCCAGCTACTTCTGGGCTTATTTCGGCAGCGCTACGCTGACCTTGCTCTTGGCGCCATCGACTTCGATTTCGAGCCAGATCTTGGCGTCGGCGGCGATGGTCTCCGGCACTTCGGCGTGAATACACAGGCCATCATCCTCGGCGTGGGAATGGCCCTTCATGGAACCCTTCCCGCTTTCGATACCGACCCAGCCACGGACCTTGCCCTTGGGCAATGCTCCCTTGGGGGTCAGTTTGATTTCGACTTCTTTGCCGGCTTCCAGTTTGTTCTCCAACTCGACTTTGAACGCCGTGCCACCCAGAGTTACCTCTCCGATGAGCTTGGGTTCGGCGTGTTGGTGCGCGTGCTCACCCTCTTTGTGCTTGGGGTCTTCTTTCTTGTCTTCGGCCTGGAGTGCCGGCGCAAAAAACGTCGGCGCAGCGACCAGCGCCAACGCCAAGCTGAACGTGAGGGACAGGGGAGCGATGAGATGACGCATGGACAGTCTCCTTGGGACTGGGGTGGTGAATACTGACAACCGGGATGAACCGTCGAGGTCGCCGAGGACGCCGCGGACGGACCAACGACCGACAAGGTCGCCAAACCGCCAGCGGTTCCACCGCGCACGAAGGTTCATGAGCTTACCACCGTGGCGCCAGCGGCGCTCGCCGTGGTGAAATCTTCTTCGGCTTTGGCCTGGTCCGGCAGGTCGCGGCAGAACCACACGTACCCCGCCGGGACGACGATGAGGTTGAGCGCGGTCGAGGTCACCAGACCGCCCAGGACCACGCTGGCGAGCGGCGCCAGCAGTTCGCTGCCGGGTTCGCCCGCGGCCCACGCCAGCGGCACCAGTCCAAGCACGGCGGTGAGCGCCGTCATCAGGATCGGACTGAGCCGTTGCAGCGAACCGCTGACCACCGCCTCCTCCAGAGGCATGCCTTCGACGCGCCGCAGGTGCGCGTAGTGGTTGACCAGCAGGATGCCGTTGCGCACGGCGATGCCGAACAAGGTGACGAAGCCGACCAGGCTGGCGATCGACAACACCGGTGCCGATCCGCTGGCACCGAGGGTGAACAACCAGCGCAGCCCTCCGTCGCTGGCAAGCAACACCGCGACGATGCCGCCGATGAGCGCGAGCGGCAGGTTGATCATCACCAACACCGCCGGGCGCCAGTGACCGAAGGCCAGAACGAGCAGACCGAGGATCATTAATGCCGCACCGCTGCCCATCACGCTGATGGTGGCGGAGGCGGATTGCTGCGCTTCGAACTGCCCACCATAGACCACCGTGCAGCCCGCTGCAGCGACCAGCGGATCGACCACGCGTTGCACCTGCGCCACCAACTGACCCAGGTTGGCGCCCTCCGCGACGTTGCATGAGACCACCGCCTTGCGCCGGCCGTGTTCGCGCACGATAAGATCGCTGGCGCGTTCACGGCCGATGTCGGCGACTTCCTCCAAGCGCACCATGGCACCTGCCTGGCCGCGCAGAATCAGACGTTTCACCTCTTCGATGGAGTCGCGTTCGTCGGCCGCCAGACGCACGACCAAGTCGTAACGCCGCACCCCTTCGGATACCTCGGCGACTACCTCACCGGCCAGGGCATCGCGCACCTGCTCCGCCGCCGCCGCGGGCGTCAAGCCGGCACGCGCGAGATCAGCCGGACGGTAACGGATCGGCAACGTGGCGATCATCACCTCACGATTGGCCACCACGTCGCGGGCGCCTGGAATGGGCTTGAGTGCACTTTCGATCTGTTTGGCGAGGCGGCGCAGCGTCGACAGGTCCTCGCCAAAGACGTTGATGGCGATGGCCGCCGGCGTACCCGACAACATGTGGGACAGGCGGTGTTCGATCGGCTGTCCGATGGTGGTAGTCAGGCCCGGCACATCACGGACCACGCGGTCGATGGCGGCACGCGCCTCGGCCTTGGTGTGCCCAGCCTTGACCGCGACTTCGATTTCGGAATTCGAGACTCCATGCGCATGTTCGTCGCGTTCGGCGCGCCCGGTGCGCCGAACCACCGCGCCTACCGCCGGATCTTCCGACAGACGTTTTTCCAGCCCGATCGCCAGACGATCGCTTTCGTACAACGACGTCCCAGGTGGCGCATTGATGAACAGCGTCCAGGTCAGTTCATTCATCGCCGGCAGGAAGCCGGTGCCGAAACCCCGGGCGATGAACAGCGTCAAGACGGTGAGCGTCAACGACCCCAACACCACCGTCCGGCGATGCCGCAAGGCCCAGCGCAGCGACGGTTCATAGCGGCGTTTCAACCACACTACCAAGCGGCCCTCGTGCTCCGCCGGCATCCGTCCCGCCAGCAGCAGGCGGCAGAGCGCCGGCGTGACGGTCAACGCCACCAGCAACGAGGCGAGGATGGCGGTGATGTAAGCGATACCGAGTGGCTGGAAAAACCGCCCTTCCAGGCCCTGCAGGAACAACAACGGCACGAACACCAGCACGATGATGACGGTGGCGAACACCACCGACGAGCGCACTTCGTTACTGGCATCCAGGACCACGCGCAGGAACGATCGTGGCGGCGACGCCTGAACATTTCCCCGTAATCGTCGCAGGACGTTCTCGACTCCGATAATGGCGTCATCAACCAATTCGCCGATCGCCACCGCCAGACCGCCAAGGGTCATGACGTTGATGGTCAGGCCCCAGGCCCACAGCAGCACCAGGGCCAGCGCCAAGGACAACGGCAGGGCGGTCAAGGTAATGAGGCTGGCCCGTGCATTGACCAGGAACAATGCCACCACCAGCGCGACAAAGATGCAGGCTTCGATCAATACACGGATGACATTGTTCACCGACAGGGAGATGAAGTCCGCTTGGCGGAAGACATGCCGGTTCAGTGCCATGCCCGCAGGCAACGGTAGTCGATCAAGCGACGCATCAATCGCGGCGGTCAACTCCAGCGTGTTGGTGTCCGGTGATTTCTGCACTGTCAGCACCACCGCCGGACGGCCGTTCTCCGCACCGGTGCCGCGTTTCGGCGCACCGGCCAGTGCCACCTCCGCGACTTGGCCGATGGTGATGGGCACGCCATCGCGCATCGCCACCACCGTGCCACGGATGTCGTCGAGGGACCGCACACGTCCGGTTTGACGCATCGGCAACTCCAGGCTGCCGACATCCGGCAAGTACCCGGCACTGGCGGTGGTGTGCGCTTGGCGCGCGGCGCCGACCACGTCCTCCACCGTCAGGCCGTAGAGACGCAACTGCTCCTGCCGACAATTGACCTGGTATTCCGGCAGTTCGCCGCCGATGGCCACCACCTGCGCGATGCCGGGCACCGACAACAAGCGGCTACGCAGATCAAACTCGGCGTAGGCACGCAGCGCGAGCGGCGAAGCGCTGCCGTCGGGCGAGGACAACGACAGCAGCATGATCTCTCCGGTGATCGAAGTCACCGGCGTCAGTTCGCTGTGCACGCCGGGCGGCAATCCTTCACGCACCGCACTGAGGCGTTCCGCCACCTGCTGACGACAACGGAAGATGTCCTCGCCCCAGGCGAACTCCGCCCACACCAGCGACAGGCTGGTCGCCGACGACGAACGCACCCGCCGCAGTCCGGGAATACCGCCAAGCGCGTTTTCGAGCGGTTGACTGACCTGCGCTTCGACCTCATCCGCCGCCAAGCCCCCAGCCTCCGACATCACCACCACCGTCGGCGCGTTGAGTTCAGGAAACACATCGACCGGCATACGCGGCACGGTCAGACCAGCGGCGACCATGAGCAGGCCGGCGCACACCATCACCAACCACGGATGGCGGAGGGACCAGGTGATGGTGGATTTCAACATGAGTACTCGCTCTCGACCACGACCCGCGATGTCAAAATAGGCCGCGCGGGTCCAGGGCCGGCCGAGGCCCTGGCGGGCGTAGCGGGCAGAGCCCGCGAACAACAATCCCCCGAGCGCGCCTGCGCGCGCGAGCGGGGACCGGCGCGGTGCTGCGTAGCAGGACCCACCGGCGAAGCCGGTGTCACACCGTCACGATCGCCGCGTAGCGGCGACCTGCGCAGCAGGCGAGCCGCGCAGCGGCGACGTCGTGACGGGGTGCGCGCCGAGCTAGTGATCATCGGCATGAAACGTCCCATCCGCATGGAAGTGTCCGCCCTTGGCCGCGCCACCGCCGCTGAGCGCGAGTTCGTACACGCCACCGAGCACCACTTCATCGCCATCCTTCAGGCCGGAGTTCACCACCACCCACACGCCATCGTTGACGCCCAGGTCGGCGTCGATGCGGATGACTTGGTCGGGATCTTTGGGATCACGGCGGAACAGCAGGCGTTTGAGATCATCCTGCGCCACCACCGCGAGCGGCACGGCCAACTCTTCATCACCGCCAGCGACGGTGATCTCGGCGACTGTGGTGACACCAGGACGGCTCCACGGCGTGCGGCCCGAAGGGATCACCGCGATCGGCACGGTGCGGCTCGCCGGATCAGCGCTCGGGCCAATCGCCAGCTTGCCGCTCAGGCGGTCGTCGGGGCCACCTGGGGGCGGCGCGAGGATGACGGCCGACTGGCCACCACGCAGACGGGCAAGATCCGACTGCAACGCTTGGCCTTCGAAGCGCACCAGGAGCGGATCGATTACCGCCAACACCAGGGTGTGCTCTTCGATCCACGCTCCCGCGGACACCGCGACCAGCTGCACCACGCCCGCGCGTTCCGCGCGAATGGCCAAGCGATCGATGGTACGCCAGCGCGGGACCTTGCCGGCATCGGGAGCAAGCGTTTCGCCGAGGGGCACGTCGACCGCTTCCAGCAGTTCCTCGACGCTGTGACCGGTGAAGGACGCCGCCGCGCGCAAGGCCAGGGCATACGCCGCCTGGGCCGATTCCTTGGCCGCGCGCGCCGCGTCGATCTCCGCGCCCAGGCGTGACGGAGCATCACCCTGGCGGTTGAGCGCCGCATCGACGCGGGCGTGTTCCAGCAGGTGCTCCGCCTGGTGCTCGCCACCTTCGGCACGTTCGGTCCGCGCGGTCGCCAGACGCGCACGCGCCTCGGCCAAATCTGCTCCGCGACCACCACCTGCTTGTTGGATGGCTTCGAGTGCGGCGACGCGTTCTTGCCAGAGTTTCTCGCTGGCTTGCAGGGTCTCGGCACGTTCGCGGTGCAGCGGGACGTTGGCGGTCAACGCCGCCAGCGTGCGCTGCGCCTGCGCCCGTTCCGCCAGCGCCACGCTCACCTCTACGTCGGCGCGACTGACTTCCGCCGCCAGCGTGGCCAGCTCGCGCTGACGTTCACGCCAGGTCGGCGAGTCGAGGTGGTAGAGCACCTCGCCGACTTTGACCGCTTGGAACGCGGACACCGCCGGTGTCACCCGTCCGGGCAACGGCCCACGACATTCGCGGATACCCTCCGGCGGCGAGACCAAGCGACCAGGCACCCGGATGGTGGCCGACACCACGCGGTATTCCGCCTTCACGTAGGTGATGCCCAAATTGCGCCGGACGTTCTCGCCCACGGCGATGCGGTTGGTGGGGCCGGTCGGCTCCGCATGCGGTTTCTCCGCGTGGTCGTGATCGTGATCGCCGCAGGCGGACAACAACAGGGCGGACATCAGACACGACCACCAGACCAACCGCCGAGGGCGCCGAGGATGCCGAGAAAAAATCGATGAGAAAATCATGCTCATGGCTTCACACCCTCGACGCTTTTGACGTCCTCGGCGGTTGATTGATCGTGTGCGCTCATCCAGCCCGGCAACGCCAAGGCGATCAAGCGATTGTGCGCCAGCGCCAGATCCGCGCGCAAGCGCACCAGGTCACGTTTACAGGTCCAGGCGGCGTCGAACACCTCCAGCAACAGCGCGACATCGAGATCGCCCAGGCTGGCGAGACGACGGGTGTCAGCGAGTTGCGCATCGATCAGTGGCACCAGCGTGCCTTCCAGGTCGCCCAGACGAGCGCGGCGATCGTTCAACACCACGCGCGCCTGGGCGCGATCGAACAGCGCAGCGGTGTAGGCCGCGGTGATCTGCTCGGCAGTCGCCGCTCGGGTGGCGTCAGAACCGGCGATGGCTTGCGCGTTGGTGTTCCACAGCGGCAGGCTGAAGCCGATCACCGGGCCGAGCGACTGGTCGCCGCGATCGTCCTCGAAACCGAGACCGAGCCGCAGGTCGGGATACTGCCGACGGATCTCCAGCCGCAGTTTGGCCTCAGCCACCTGATGCGCGGCCAACGCAACGCGCAGACGCGGGTCGTCCGGCAGCTGCGCATCACCGAGGCGTTGCATCAGGTCGTCGCCCAAACGCAGCGTCGGGTGGAGTACGAGTGGCGCCTCCGGCGCGAGGCCCATCAGCGCGAGCAAGCCGAGCCGCTGACGTTCGGCTTCGGCGTTAAGTTCGCGGGCGGTGAGGCTGGCGCGCAGGCCGGCGATGCGCACCGCGCGCGCCGCGACCGCGGACAGTTCGCCAGCATCACGCAAGCGGGCGGCGACGCCCTCCAGCAGGACCACCTCGTCGGCAAAGGCGCTGGCCTGGAGTTGTTCGACGGTCACCGCCGACCACGCGATCCACGCATCACGCAAGACCGCGAGGGTGCTCCATTCCTGCGTCAGCAAGGCTTGGTGTTCGGCCGCGGCCACGCGTTGAGCGTGGGTGCGTTCCAATCCCAGGCGCCCCGACAGTGGCAAGCTGACGCTGAGCGCGCCAGCGAGCTTCCACGGGTTGGCCACCGATTCGAGCGCGTGCAAGGCATCGAGTTCAACCTCTGGCGCCGCCAACGTGCCCGCGTGCGGAGCTTCAGCAGCAGCGATGCCGGCCTGCGCCCGCGCCTGCCGCAGCGCAGGATTCCACACCAGCGCGAGCACCTCGGCCTCCGTCAAGTCGATGCCATCGTCGAGCACGATGCGCAGCGGCACCGCCGCGCCGCGTTCCTGCAGGTCGCGGGCAAAGGCGGAAACCGCCGCGCCCTGCTGGTGCCGGGTGCGCCACTGCGCGTCGAACGCCGCGAGGTCGACCGGTTGCTCACGGTACGTGGCACAACCGCTCAGGCCCCAGGTGGCAAGGCTCAGGGCGGCAAGACTCAGGATGGTAGGGAGTGGGCGACGCAGCACGTGTCCGCCAGGCATGGGTAAACGGCTCCTGCGGCGACTTGCCGTAGGAGGACGGATGACCTCACACCAAGAGGCGGATGTGGCAGACGAACGACCACGGCGGTGGTTGCGCGTCGGCGTCTGGCCGCGGCAGCCCATCTGTGCGAGCCCGCGCCGCCGCCGCCAGATCCGGGAGGTTGGCCAGCACCGGACCACTTGGCAGCACGTTCCAGATCGGCAAGGCCATCGTCTGATCATTGAGCACCAGCGACAGCGCTAGGTCGAGGCATCCCTCTTGGTCGCCCGCACAACAATCCTCAGCGCCACACGTGGCGGATTCACCAGCGTGCTCATTGGCATGGTGTCCATCCACCAGAACGAGGGCCTCGTCATGCACACAGACGAACCACCCACGGGGGCACAGCGAGCTGAGCAACACAGCAAACGCCAGGGCCAGAGCCAGGGCTCCGGTGTAGCGACGCAGGTGGTGCAGGTGGAACATGGTGGGGAGGGATAGCCTGTGCGGCGAAGACGCGCAAGGGGCGCCAAGGCTTACCGTACACGTGTTGGTGACCGGGTCTGTGGCCTGTCGTAGCCCTTCTTCAGGTCTCACGACGACGGCGCTGGATGATCGACCAGCCGGAACACAACAGCAGGAACATGGTGGTCGCAGCTCCGCCAAGGCCACAGCCCCCGCCGGATGATCCGCCACCGGAAGACGAGCCTCCTCCTGCGGGTGGCGGCACCACCGGTGCGAAGGTCACTTGGCGGACTCGTTGGTTCCCTAGATCCGCGATCAACAGGCGACCAGCGGAGTCGAGTGTCAATCCCGTCGGAGTATCCAATGACGCCCCGGTGGCGGGTCCGTCATCGCCGCTGAAGGCCTCTACTCCATTGCCCGCGATCCAGGTGGTCGACAAGGCCCCGACCTCCAGGCGTGCGATCTGATCTGATGCTACATCCGAGATGTAGAGCCTCCCCAGTGAATCGACCGCACATCCGTTACCCGCGAATGCGATCGGCAGCGAGGAGATGATGCGCGCCCCACCAGCAGCGATGCGGCGAGTGGTGGTACCACAAACGATCACGACTCCCGTCGAATCAACGCAGACATCCCGTGGACCAGCGAGGCCGGCGCTGGCCGCAGGGCCTGCGTCGCCAGTGGTCAAATTCGTCCCGTCCCCAGCAATCGTCACCAACGCCCCGGACGTGAGATCGAGTCGCCGCAAACGATAGGTTCCCGAATCAACCACATACAACCCGCCTGCTCCATCCAGACAGAGACCGCGCGGAGATGACAATCGCACTGACGTGGCAGTGCCATCGCCATCGTAGCCACTGATGCCGGTCCCAGCCACCGTGGTGATGATGCCGGTCGTCAGGTCTACCTTGCGTATGCGGTGATTGCCTGAATCGGAAAAGTAGAGCTGATTAGCCGTGGTTATCGCCAGCGAGTACGGAGATCTAATCGCTGCCTGAAACGCGTTTCCACCATCGCCACCATAGTTCACTTGGCCATTGCCCGCCACCGTCGTCACGACACCGGTGCCAGCGTCGATGCGCCGGATACGGTGAAATCCCTGGTCGACAACGTAGCGGTTGCCTGCTGCATCCAGTGCCACATCCGACGGCTGGCTGATCGCCGCCTGCAAGGCCGTACCTCCATCATTCATTCCGCCACCACCGGCGAAGGTGGAGATCTTGCCGGTCGATCGAGTAACTCTGCGCATGCGGTAATTGCCAAATTCGGCGATGAAGAGGTCCTGAGTTCCATCAGTGGCCAACGAAACATCCCAGAACGCACTCATGATCGCCGCAGTCGCCGGGCCACCATCACCCCAAAAGGGCCCCGTCCCGCCACCAGCCACCGTAGTCACCATGCCCGCGCTGACCTTGCGCACCCGTCGGTTGCCGACATCGACGTAGTACAGATCCCCATTCGCGGCGACCTTGATGTCGCCAGCTTGCTGCATCTTGGTCGCTGTTGGCGAACTACCGTCCGCCGTGAATCCCATGCTGCCGCCAATTCCCACTGCCGTGTGGATCTTGCCCGCCGTATCGATCATGCGAATGCAATGGTTGTACTCGTCCGCGATGTAGACGTTTCCGGCAGCATCCAGCGCCACCGCATTGGGCTGGTTCAGTTGGGCAGTGGTGGCATCGACGTTTTCACCAGAGAATCCTGCGACGCCGGTACCGGCGATGGTCGAGATGTTGCCACCTACCGTGAACTTGCGCACACGATGATTATTTTGATCGGCGATGTAGATTTCACCTGTAGGCGCAACTGCGATTCCACTTGGAAAATTGAACGTCGCCGCCGTCGCAAGGCCACCATCGCCGGAAAATCCGTGCGGACCCGCGCCAGCGATGACCGTGATGTGGCCGGTCACATGATCCACTCGGCAGATGCGATGCGGCTGAGAAAAGGACGTGGTGTCGCGAACTCCACGATCGGTGATGTAGAGATTACCATCCGCATCAAATGCCAAACCGCACGGCCAAGACAGATTCGCCGAGGTTGCCGGACCGCCAATACCGCCCGTGCCTGGGGTACCGTTGCCCGCAAATGTGGTCACCACTCCAGTCAATGCATCTATGCGACGCACACGACAGGAATTTGACTCGGAAAAATAGACATTGCCGGCCGCATCAACGATGCTGCGCAACGGTGCGTAGAATCGTGCATCAACCGCCAGCCCACCATCGCTGATCGCGCCGACGGTTCCGCCACCGGCAACGGTGGTGATCACGTCATCTGCCGCCGTCAAACAGACGGGCATGACGCACAACCAGGCGAAGGTCCACCAGATCCTTGATTGGCGCACGGCTCTGAATTGGGTCGGCATAAACAGTCTCCGTTCGCAGTCTGATGGCTGATCATGGCGAAGGAAAGCCGCAATCGATCGGGTGATGAACGTGTCCCTAGCACGCCGGTTCAGCACGTCGCGCGTCCAAATACCTGCACTTCACGCGCCAACCACTTCACCTCAGAACAACACCACTCCGCGCAAACTGCCGATGAACAAGTCGTCCTCGCTGCTGACGCCGCCCGGATGGACGAACCATTGGAAGTCCGGTTGCAGCGTCAGCCAGCCGGCGGCTTTGAAACCGTAGAAGACTTCCAGCACGCGTTCATCCGCGTCACTCGGCGCGCCGGTGGCACTGCTGGTCTGCAACCATGAGTGGCTGAGGCCGATGGCGTCAGTGGCGCGCGACGGGATGAGCCCACGCCACACCAAGCCAATACCGACATGGCGATCATAAACACTGAGGTCGTCGTCCTCGCTCATGCCCAGCTGGACCCACCCCGCGAGGCCCTCCACTTTGCGCGGATCGGCCCCCTGCATCAGCATGAGGTCACCTTGCAGGTAGTAGCCGCGCACGTCGGACTTGGTGTCGCCGTCGAAGGTGGTGAAGCTACCCGTGTGTTGCCACGCGCCGACCACCAGCCCAGCTTGGTGACCACGCCGACGGTCATCGGTGGTGAAGCCGGCTTCGGCGATCAGGAACACATCGTTCTCAGGAAGCTCCAGCCAATCACTGCCGGTTTCTTTGCCGCTGGTGACCGCCCGGCCGTCGTAGACGCCGACGCGCGCGATCCAGCCGCCGATATCGAGCGCCGCCAGCGCCATCGTCGCGCTGTCAGGGAAGGTTGGCATGGCCCACGCCGTCGGTTCGCTGCGCGCCGACACGTTGAGGAATTCCGCGGCAAACACATTGCGCCCAAAGTCGCGCACAACCTCGTCCTTGCCGACTTTGATGGTGAAGCCGCCATCAAAGAACGGCTGGACATAGAACAAGCGCCCGACTTGGTTGCGGTCGTCGGTGTTGATCCAGCTTTCATTCTGCAGCACGCCGGTTTCACCCAGCAGGTCATCACCCGCCAGCGTCTGCCACGTCGCGGTGATGCTGCCGGCTCCGGTGAGGCCGACGAAAGCCGCGATGTCCATGGTCACGCCGGCCTCGACCAGGTAGCGCGCGCCACGCCGCTCACCGGTGACCAAGCCGTCACGCGAAGCGGTCATGCCATCGGCGATGATGCGCGCTTCGAGTACCAGGCCGTGTTGCGCGAAACCCGAGCGCAGGCCACCGAAATCACCCAGCAGGGTCGGACCTTCAAGCGGCCCGGCTCCGGCGGTCAGGGCGGGGATGGTGTCCGCTGCGCACACGATCAGCGACGGACACAACAGCAACAAGATGGGCGCCACTCGCATGGCGTGGCAGAACACCGGGCGGGAGCCGGATCGCAAGGACGGGCGACGTGTGGGGCGGTGCTCAGTCATTCAACGGTTGGACGCTTCATCCTTCGCCGCGCTCGGAGAAGCCGGATCACGATTGAACGTGAAACCGAATGCACGTGCGCAGGGAACCACCAACAGCGGAGACACCAAGGCGACCAACAAAAAAATCACCCCAAGAAATAACATGACGTAGGTCGGGTTCTCGAAGTTGATGAACTTCATTACCGGCAAGCCAATGGTCATAGGCATATAACACAGACTGACGACCATCGACATGAGGAACGCTTGCTGATGTCCTTCCCAGATTCGCTTCAGCATCGACATAGCTACTCCTGTGTGGAAAGGTGAGTCAGCGACTACTGCCGGATCTCCAGCGGATTGTGGTAGAGGTCATCCTCCTCATCCCACGTCACGCCGTTGCCCTTGAGCTGGTCGATCCACTCATCCCAGGTGCGGATGATCTCGCGCGGGGCGGTGCCCTTCTGCGGGCCGAGGAAGCCGAGGTCTTCGAGCTGCTCGACGTAGGCCGTCGCCTTGTTGTAGCCGATGTTCAGTTTGCGACGGAAGAAGTCCGCGCCCGAACGATTGTGGCGGTACATCGATTGGACCGCTTCGTGGAACTGGCGATCGCTCAGCCACTCGCTGCCTTTGGAAGAGCCGCTGCTGCCGCCGCCTTCCATCTGTACCGCGCCGACCTTCTGCACGTCTTCATTGTAGGTCGGTTTGCCCTGCGCCTTGGCGTGTTCGATGATGGCGTTGATCTCGGAGTCCTTCAGCCACACGCCCTGGCCGCGGATCGGCGCGCTGGTGCCGGGCTGGAGGAACAACAGATCGCCCTTGCCGAGCAGGTTCTCGGCGCCGCTGACGTCGAGCACCACGCGCGAGTTGTTCTTGTCGACCACGCGGAAGCAGATGCGCGAGGGCAAATTCGATTTGATCAGGCCGGTGACCACGTCGGCGGAGGGACGCTGCGTGGTCAGGATCACGTGGATACCGCAGGCGCGCGACTTGGCGGCCAAGCGCACGATCGATTTCTCGACCTCTTTGTTCACCATCATCAAGTCGGCGTATTCGTCGACCAACACGACGATGTAGGGCATCTTCTCGCCGTTGGTGGGGATGTCCTCGGGCTTGAGTTCACGCTTGGCCAAACGGAAGCGCATGTCGTCTTCCGTCAGGTCGTTGTAGGCCTTGATGTCGCGCACGCCGGTCTGGCGCAAGGATTCGTAGCGCTCATCCATCGTGCGGCAGGCCCATTCGAGGGCGGCGTGCGCCTTGGTCATCTCGGTGATGGGCGGGGCGAGCAGGTGTGGGATGTCTTCGTAGCCGGCGAGTTCGACCATCTTGGGGTCGATCATGATGAACTTCACTTCTTCCGGGCGTTTGAACAACAAGATCGAACAGATCATCGCGTTCATACACACCGACTTGCCCATGCCGGTGGCGCCAGCGACGAGCAAGTGCGGCATCTTCGCCAGATCGCCGAGCATCGGTTTACCGACCACGTCGCGGCCGAGCACGATCGGTAGCGCCATGGTTCCCGGATCGATTTCTTCCACCAGGTCGCGCATCACCACCGCTTCTTTCACGCGGTTGGGCACTTCGATGCCGATGGTCGTTTTGTTCGGCAGCGGCGCGACGATGCGGATGCCTTCAGTGCCGAGCTTCATCGCCAAGTCTTTTTCGAAGCCTTCGACTTTCTGCACGCGCATCGACTGGTCGAGCAGACGGATCTCATACTGCGTCACCACCGGGCCACGTGTCGCGTTGACCACCTGCACGCCAACGTCGAAGTGCGAGAACACTTCTTCGATCGCGCGTGAGATCTGGTTCTTCTCCGCATCGTGTTCGGCGTGGCGCTTCTCCGGCAGATCGTCAAGCAGATCGACCGGCGGCAGGACGTACGCGTTGGGATCGTCGCTGGTTCTTTCGCGCGGCTTGGGTTTCTTCTTGGGCTTGGCCGGCTCGGCAGAACCTGCCGAAACTTCGGCGGGCTCTTGCGGTTCCGCGGGGGCCACGTGAGCCGAGGCCGGCGCAACTGCCGGCGCTTTGGCCGCCGCGGTGTTGCTGGAGGCCGGTGCCGCCGGGGTGTCTTGGAACGGCGCGATCGCTTCCGCCGCACCTGGTCCCGTGTTGCGCCGCGCCAACGCCTGCTTCTGCAGCCGGATCTTTTCCAGCAGTTCTTCGGCATCGGCCGGCAGAGCCGACTCGTCCTGAGCGATGCGTTTGGTCACCTCGTGGATGGCGGTGGTCGCCCGACCGCGCAGCGGCTGTTGTTTGGCGTTGGGATCGAACGCGGGTTTGACGCGGCCGGGACGCTCGGGCATCTCCAACGCCGGCGCTTGTTTCCAGGTCTGCATCGCCGACCACGAACGCCGTACAAACGCACGCAAGCCGATGTTCATCAGCAGCAGTGCCGCAGCGCCGACCGCCAGCAGCACACCGGCCGCGCCCCACGGTCCCAGGTGCAATACCAACACGCCGGTGCTGGCCTGATCGTAGGGTCCGGTATGTGCGCAAAGAAAGCCGCCAAGGCTGCCACCCAGACCATGGAACTGGTGCTGATCCCAGCGCACCAGCAAGACGTCGAACAAGCGCGTCAACGGCAGCAGGTGCACCAGGCCGCATGCGGCCGGCACCAGCAACGCCGCGCCAGTGAGCCGCCGCCCGAGGTTGTCGAGGTCAGCCTCGCGCCACACCGCGATGGCATACCCGATGAGCAGCGCGGGGACGAAAAACGCCACCAAGCCCCACATCTGGATGAAGCCAAGGGCCACCCAGGCCCCCAGACCGCCGAACAAGTTGCGCCCTTCGCCACCGGTGCCGGCCACCTGACTGTGGGCATAGGTGACGAACGACAGCACCAGGAATCCGGCCAGCGCGAGCAATACAGCAGCAACCACAACCCGTGCGGGTCTTCCCATGCGTTTCATCCCATCCGTTGGGGCGGAGGTATAGCGTGACGGACGGGCGCGCCAACGTGCGAAGGTGGTTGGGCTTACCTGGGGAAGCTGCGAGCTGCGGCCTACGAGCTGCGAGTTCAGACCACCCCAAACGCCAGGGGGCGAACTCGCAGCTCGCAGCTCATGCGAAGCTCCTCCTCCCACCTCTTGCCAAGCCCCCCTCGCCCGTTAGCTTTCCGCCCCTTCACCGTACGACTCAGCGAGGTTTTTATGGCTCATAAAATGGGTACCGGCTCGACGCAGAACGGCCGCGATTCGAATCCGAAGCGCCGTGGCATCAAAGCCTATGGCGGCGAGACCGTCACCGCCGGCAGCATCATCGTGCGCCAGGTCGGCTCGAAGTTCAAGCCAGGCCGCGGTGTCGGCCAGGGCCGCGACTTCACGCTCTTCGCCCTGAACGACGGCAAAGTGGTGTTCCGCAGTCGCTACGTCGACGTGGTCACCGTGCCCGTCGACGCTGCCGCCGCGACCTGATCGCTGATCCACTCGCTTCTCTCTCTGCCGCCGTGGGTTCGCCCACGGCGGCTTTGTTGTTTCATCACAACCGTGATCACTTGTCCGGCTCGTGCGACAATTCTTCAAAGCACGTGGGGCACATCGGCTGAAAATCCTGTAACTGAATCAGGGGATCAATTTCGTCCTCAGGTGGATATTCAGGGAATCCCTTATGACGAATCACATAAGCCTGGAATCCATGGTCATTCAGCACCCCTAGGCACGAGTCGCAAACCCAGCCATGAAGGAAGAACCCATCCAGATCCACCCATGTGGTATGTCCGGGTGGTCGGTGTGCTCCTATTGAATCAGCGACGTGAGGGCACCCATGAGGTGCGACGTTGCCGCCGTGTTTCTTGCAGATGACGAATGGCACAATGGACGGCGTATCAATCTACGCAGGCCAACCAAACGCCAATTGAGCATCAGCACGTCACCCGTGGATTCACCTCGGCTGCCTTGACCACCGTGGTGCGGATGCACCCTGCACGGATATGTCTGATCTATTCGCCCTCGCCGAACTTCTCAAACGCCACGGCCAAGAGCATCTGCTCACCGAGGTCGCCAGCTTGGACGCCTCCACACGCGATGCGTTCCTACGCCGCGTGTCAGAGATCGACTGGGAAGAAATGGCGCACCACGCCGAGCCGCCGCCGATGGGTCAGGTCGGTGCCAGCCGCGTGGTGACGATGGATGAGCGCGCACGTCGACACAGCGAGTTGGCCACGGCTGGTGAAGCCGCCTACCGCGCTGGCCACGTCGCCGTGCTGATGGTCGCCGGCGGTCAGGGCACGCGCCTGGGAACCAGCGCACCGAAGGGTTGTTTCCAGGTCGCGCCGCATTCCGGAAAAAGTATTTACCAACTGCAGGCGGAAAAAGTTCTGTCGCTGTCGCGGCGCGTCGGCCGCGCGGTGCCGTTCCTGGTGATGACCAGTCCGATGACCGATGAGGAAACCCGCGAGTTTTTCCAAGCACACGGCTGGTTCGGACTCGCTGAACAGCAGGTGCGCTTCTTCTCGCAGGGCACCGTGCCGAGCCTCGACCAACACGGTCGCGCGCTGCTCACTGCCCCAGGCAAACTACTGGAGAACCCGGACGGCCACGGCGGATGTTTCACCGCGCTGGTGAAATCCGGCAATCTGGCGCTGTTGACCAAAGAAGGCGTGAAGCACCTCGTCTACATTCAGGTCGACAACATCCTCGCACCAGTCGATGACGCCGAACTGGTCGGTCTCGCGACCGCGGAAAAAACCGACGTCATCACCAAGGTCTTGGAGAAGGCCAACCCGGATGAGAAGGTCGGCCATCTGGTCCGCGTTGGCGCCTCGGACCGCATCATCGAATACACCGAAGTGACGCCGGAACAGGCGCGCAGTCGTAATGCCCAGGGCGAGTTGATCTATCGTTGGGGATCACCAGCGATGCATTGCTGGAGCATCGACTACCTCGCGCGCCTCGACGCCGCGGGCTACAAGATCCCGCTGCACCGCAGCAACAAACCGCTCAAGGCCTGGGTGAATGGCGCCATCACCGAAGTGAAAGGTTGGAAGAGTGAACGTTTCATCTTCGACCTGTTGCCGGAAGCCAAGGTCAGCATCGGCATGGCCATCGACCGCGATGCGGAATTCGCACCGGTGAAGAACTCCACGGAGACCAACGGCAAAGCCAACGTCGACAGCCCGGCGACTGCCGTCGCGCTCGCCAGCGCGCAGTACGCCGCATGGTTCGTCGCTACTGGCGTGCAGGTGACGTTGCCGGCCAAGGCTACGCTCGAAATCAGCCCGTTGTTCGCGGCGACGAAAGAACAGTTTCTCGCTAAGTGGGATAAGCGGATCACGGAGATCAGCGGGGATTATTACCTGGAAGGGTGAGCGCGCGAATGATCCTTCCCAACGCATGAAGTATCGAGCGAAACGATGAGGCGAACCAAACGATGATGTCCCTCAACGATCCTCGCTGGTCCAACTTCGACGGCGCGCACCGCGTCCCGTTCGATGCCTCCGCTTGGCTGACGGCGTTCCTGGCCGGCAAACTCTCCGATGAACAGTTCTGGTACGTGGTGTGGAACGATCTCTTCCACCAGGACGATGTCGGGGTCGCGAGTTATGCCGCCGTACCGCAGATCATGCGCATCTGTGAACAACAGGATCTGTTCGACTACAACCTCTTTACCTTCGCCGCCGGCGTCGAACGCGTTCGCCACTACGACGACAATCCGGCGCTGCCTGCTTGGCTTGAAGCGGAGTACCACGCCGGCGTCCAGGCGATCATTCGTTACGGCATCCGGCATCTGACCGATGAGTGGGATGCAGCGACGCTGAAATCATTTCTGATGCTGGTCGCGGTCTTCAAAGGCAATCTCGGCCTCTGTGATCTGCTCGACTGCGTTGATGACGGGGATGAACAGGCTGCGATCGACGCGCTCGCCAAACGTTGAATGAGATGCCTTCCCTGGGAGAGGGGGGGG
>JANPLC010000335.1:0-7335 GCA_031426335.1 Planctomycetota bacterium | reverse complement strand
TTCTCACCACCGATATAAGCGGTGATTTCCTTGCCGTTCGACAGACGAACACGCGCGATCTTACGCAGCGCGGAGTTCGGCTTCTTCGGGGTCATGGTCTTGACCTGCAGGCAGACGCCGCGCTTGAACGGATTGTTCTCCAGCTGCGGGCTCTTGCTCTTGGTGGTCTGGGACTGACGCCCCTTGCGGATCAGCTGATTAATCGTGGGCACTGACGGACTCCTGAACGGGGGCGCGGACGCTAGCAACGGTTTCCGGGATTACAACCGGCTCTCCGAGCTTCTCAATCTGAGCGCCCTTGTAGGTGAAGAACCCGGTGCCACAGGGAATCAAGTGGCCCAGGATGACGTTTTCTTTGAGACCGGCGAGCGGATCGCGACGGCCGGCGAGAGCAGCATCGGCCAGCACCTTGGTGGTCTCCTGGAAGGAGGCCGCCGAGATGAAGCTTTCTGACTGCAAGGCTGCACGGGTGATACCCATGAGCTTGGGCTCGAAGGTCGCTGGGCGCTTGCCCTCGGCGATGGCGCGCTGGTTCTCTTCGCGGACGCGGATCTTGTCGACCAGCTGTCCCTGGAGGTAGGGCAGGTCGCCCGCATCCATGATCTCGATCTTACGCAGCATCTGACGGATGATGGTCTCGATGTGCTTGTCGTCGATCTTCACGTTCTGCGCGCGGTAGACCGCCTGGATTTCACCGAGCAGGTATTCCTGCAGGGCTTCCTCACCACAGATGCGCAGCAGATCCTTCGGCACCAGCACGCCGTCGACCAAGGCATCGCCCGCTTTGACGCGGTCGCCCTTGTGCACCCGGTAGTGCTTGCCCTGCGGGATCGAATGCTCGACCTCAGTGCCCGAGTCGCCGCGCACGATGATCGTGCGCTTGCCGCGCTTGCGCTCGCCGAAGTCGACGGTGCCGTCGATTTCCGCCATCACTGCCGGTTCCTTCGGCGGACGAGCTTCGAAGAGCTCGGTCACGCGTGGCAGACCACCAGTGATGTCGTGCGTACCGGCGATCTCGCGCGGCGTCGAGGCCAACAACGTGCCGCCAGCGATCTTGCTGCCCTCGACCACGCGCAGCGTGGCCTTTTCCGGGATCGGGTAGTGCGCGATCGGCTTGCCGTTGTCGTCTTCGAGCAAGATCTGGGGATGCAGATCGCCCTTACCTTCGAGGATGATGCGGTTGATGATGCCAGTCGCCGGGTCGCGCTCTTCACGCATGGTGACTTCGGGAATGACGTGCTCGAAGCGCACGGTACCGCCGACATCGGACAGAATCGGGATGTTGGCCGCTTCCCATTCCGCAACCATCAGACCCTTCTCGATCAGCGCGCCATCTTTGGCGAGCAGCTTCGAGCCGACCGGAACCTTGAAACGTTCGATGGCGCGGTTGTTCTTGTCGAGGATGGCGAGCTCACCGTTACGGTTGAGCACGACCACTTCCTTGGCGTCATTGATGACGGTACGCAGATTCTCGTACACCAGCTTACCCGGCTTGCGTGCCTTGTAGTTGGTGTCTTCGGTCTTCACGCCGGCCACACCACCGATGTGGAACGTACGCATGGTGAGCTGGGTGCCCGGCTCGCCGATCGACTGCGCAGCGATGATGCCGGCCGCGACGCCGAACTCGACCGCCAAGCCACGACTCAGATCCATGCCGTAGCACTTCTGACAGATGCCCTTCTGGGCTTCGCAGGTCAGTGGGCTGCGAACGCGGATCTTTTCGAAGCCGAGGGCTTCGATGGCCTTGGCCTTGTCGCGCGAGATGATGTCGTTCTCGCGCACGATCACTTCGTCAGTGATGATGTCGACGATGGTGTCACGCGCCGTACGGCCGGTGATCGCGTCTGAGAGCGACAGCTTGATGATATCGCCTTCGTACACGACCGCCTTGGTGACCGCACCGACCGTACCGCAATCGAGATCGCTGACGATCACGTCCTGCGACACGTCGACCAGCTTACGGGTCAAGTAACCCGAGTCGGCAGTCTTGAGCGCGGTGTCGGCCAAACCCTTACGCGCGCCGTGCGTCGAGGTGAAGTACTCGAGCACCTTCAGGCCTTCGCGGAAGTTCGCGCGAATCGGGGTCTCAATGATTTCGCCGTTCGGCTTGGCCATCAGGCCGCGGATACCGCAGAGCTGACGGATCTGGGCCACCGAACCACGCGCACCCGAGGTCGCCATGACGAACACTGGGTTGATGTAATCCTCGCCGTAGCGCGTGTCGTTGCGCAGGCGTTCCATCAGCGCCTTGGACAGCTCTTCGGTCGCGTGGGTCCAGGTTTCGACGATGTTGCGGTGCTTTTCCGACGCGGTGATGAGACCGCGCTGGTAGGCCTTGTTGTACTTCTGCGCCTTCTTGTCCGCCTCGGCGACGATCGCGCCCTTCTCTTCCGGAACGTAGAGATCGGCAGCGCCGAAGCTCATGCCCGAATGGGTCGAGTACTTGAAGCCGAGTTCCTTGATTGAGTCGAGCACTTCGATGGTGCTGCGACGGTCGAGGTACTCGAAGCAGTCGGCGATCACGCGGCGCAAGCCGCCCTTGTCCTGAGTCTTGTTGTAGAACGGCATGCCCTTGGGCAGCGCTTCGTTAAAGATCATGCGGCCAGGCGTCGTCTCCACGAGCGTGGTGGCCGGCAGGGTCTTCTTCACCGGGCCGCCGTCATCGATGCGGTGGCCCTTGGGCAGCTGGATGCGCACCAGCGAGTGCAGACCGACGACCTTGCAGTCGAGCGCCATCAGCATTTCGCTGAAGCTGCTGAAGACCTTGCCTTCGCCCGCCTGATTTTCCTTGGCCAGGGTCAGGAAGTAGCAACCAAGGACGATGTCTTGGTCAGCCGAGATGATCGGATTGCCGTTCGAGGGTGAGAAGATGTTGTTGGTCGACAACATCAGCACGCGTGCTTCGGTCTGCGCTTCGATCGAGAGCGGCAGATGGACGGCCATCTGGTCACCGTCGAAGTCAGCGTTGAAGCCCTGACAGACCAGCGGGTGGAGCTGAATGGCCGAGCCATCAATCATCACCACTTCGAAAGCCTGGATACCCATGCGGTGCAGCGTGGGTGCACGGTTGAGCATCACCACGCGGCCCTTGATCACGTCATCGAGGACTTCCCAGACTTCTTCGTCGCGGCGTTCGAGCTTGCGCTTGGCGGCCTTGACCGTCTCTGCGTAGCCGCGCTCTTTGAGCGCACGGATGATGAAGGGCTGGAACAGTTCGAGGATGATCGACTTGGGCAGACCGCACTGGTGCAGCTTGAGGCGCGGACCAACGACGATGACCGAGCGGGCCGAGTAGTCGACGCGCTTGCCGAGCAAGTTTTCGCGGAAACGTCCCTGCTTGCCCTTGATCATGTCGGTGAGCGACTTGAGCGGGCGATTGCCCGAGCCGAACACCGCACGCTGGCAGCGACCGTTGTCGAACAACGCGTCGACCGCCTGCTGGAGCATGCGCTTTTCGTTACGAATGATGATGCTGGGGGCGTTGAGCTCGACCAGCTTCTTCAGACGGTTGTTACGATAGATCACGCGACGATAGAGGTCATTCAGATCGCTGGTGGCAAAGTTGCCGTTTTCCAGCGGCACGAGCGGACGCAGATCCGGCGGGATGACCGGCACGGTGGTCATGATCATCCACTGCGGATCGTTACCCGAAGACTTCAGTTCCTCAGCCAGCTTCAAGCGCTTGATGATCTTTTCGATCTTCTGCTTGGCGCGGGTTCCCCCGAGCTCTTCGCGCAGTTCGCTGATCAGACGATCGATGTCGAGGTGGCGAATCAGTTCCTGCGCCGCTTCAGCACCCATCATGGCCTTGAAGTCATCGCCGTACTTCTCTTGCGCCTTGCGGTACTGTTCCTCGGTCAGGACTTCCATGTACTCCAGCGGAGTGGTGCCCGGATCGGTGACGATGTACTTTTGGAAGTAGACGACCTGCTGGAGGTTCGACGACTTCATGCCGAGCAGGATGCCCAGGCGCGAGGGCATGGTCTTGAAGAACCAGATGTGCGCGACGGGGCTGACCAGGTTGATGTGGCCCATGCGCTCACGGCGCACGCGGCTGTGGGTCACGAGCACGCCGCACTTTTCGCAGACGATACCCTTGTACTTCACGCCAGAGTACTTGCCGCAGAAGCACTCCCAGTCCTTGGTCGGCCCGAAGATCTTCTCGCAGAAGAGACCATCACGTTCCGCCTTGTAGTTGCGGTAGTTGATGGTTTCCGGCCGCTTGACCTCACCCTGGCTCCAGGAGCGGATGACTTCCGGCGACGCCAAGCGGATGGATACCGCATTGTAGTCGGGGCTCTGCAGGGTCGTCGGGTCGAGCATGTCGATCATGGTACTGGGCTTCCCGTGAGATGATGAAAATAGAGGTCGGTCACGCACCACCCAGGGGCACCCCTGGGTGATTCCTGCAATCGCTTAGTCGTCCTTGGCACCCTTGTCGGCTGGCTCGGCCACGGACGCGGCATCCGGAGCCATGGGTTCGCTCTTGGCCGCGGGGGCACCAAAATCGAGGGTCGCCGGCGTGCTGTCGAAGGACATGTCCTCCGGGCGATGCAGGCGGATATCCAGGCCAAGGCCGCGGATTTCGTTCATGAGCACTTCGAAAGCCATCGGCGTACCGTAGGTCAGCGAGCCATCGCCCTTGACCATCGACTCGTAGATGCGCGTGCGGCCGTCGACGTCGTCCGACTTGACCGTGAGGATTTCCTGCAGCACGTGCGCTGCACCGTAGGCTTCCAGCGCCCACACTTCCATTTCACCGAAGCGCTGGCCACCGAAGCGCGCCTTGCCGCCGAGCGGCTGCTGGGTGATGAGCGAGTAGGAACCGGTCGCACGAGCATGCAGCTTGTCTTCCACCAAGTGGTGGAGCTTGAGCATGTACAGGATGCCGACGGTGGTCTTCTGGTGCATACGTTCGCCGCTGCGACCGTCATAGAGATGCACTTTGCCTTCCACCGGCAACTTGGCCTCGACCAGCATTTCGCGGATCTGATCTTCACTCGCACCGTCGAACACCGGAGTGAAGCACTGCACACCCAGGATCTTTGCCGCCCAGCCGAGGTGCGTTTCGAGCACCTGGCCGACGTTCATACGCGACGGCACGCCGAGCGGGTTGAGCACGATGTCGATCGTCCGACCATCGGCCAGGAACGGCATGTTTTCTTCTGGCACGATGACCGAGATCACGCCTTTGTTACCGTGACGACCAGCCATTTTGTCGCCGACCTTGAGGGTCAGTTTGCGTGCGACGAAAACCTTGACCATTTCGAGCACGCCGGTGGGCAGATCGTCGCCGCGCTTGGCGTTGACGATTTCCTTCTCACAGGCGTGTTTGATGTCGTCGATACGCGGATCGAACTCATCGTAGATGGCGCGCGCACGACGGCGCTTGCTACCTACGAAGTTGAGCGCGGTGACCTGGAGCTCCTTGTGCAGCTTCAGGACTTCCTCGTCATTCATCGAGGTGCTGAACTCGACGACTTCACCAGTCTCGATGTTCACCACGTTGGCACCGGCGACTTCCCAGATCTGGGAGAACTTCTCGCGGGCCAGTTCAGCCATCTGCTTGGTGAAGCGGTCTTCGATGATCTTGATGCGCGCGGCTTCTTCCTTCTTGTCCTTCTCGGTCAAGGCGGCACGGCGTTGGAAACGTTTCACCGCAGTGACGACGCCGCGGATACCAGGCTTCATCACCATCGAGTCGTCGCGCACGTCTTCGCCAGCACGGCCGAAGATCGCGTGCAGCAGCTTCTCTTCCGGGCTGAGCTCGCTCTTGTTCTTGGGCGTGACCTTGCCGACCAGCACGTCACCAGGACGGACCTGGGTGCCGACGCGGACGAATCCACGCTCATCCAGGTTGCGCAGCGATTCTTCGCTACGGCCGGGGATTTCGCGGGTGAACTCTTCCTTGCCGAGTTTGGTCTCGCGGATCTCGACTTTAAACTCTTCGATGTGGATCGAGGTAAAGCGATCTTCCGCCAGCAGGCGTTCGTTGACGACAATGGCGTCTTCGAAGTTGTAGCCGTCGTAGGGCATGAAGGCGACGAGGATGTTCTTGCCCAGTGCGAGCTGGCCTTTGTCCGTGCCGCCGCCATCGGCGATGATCTGGCCCTTGGTGACCTTCTCGCCGAGTTTGACGATCGGGGTCTGATTGAGGCAGGTGCGCTCGTTCAGACCGTGGAACTTCCGCATCTCGTACTTGCGGCCGTTGATGGTGATGTGATTGGCATCGACCGAGCTGACCGGGCCATCTTCATCGGCGATGACGACCATCGACGAGGACTTCGGGATCTCGATCTCCATGCCAGTGGCGATCAGCGGAGCTTCGCTGATCAGCAAAGGCACCGCCTGACGCATCATGTTCGCACCCATCAGGGCGCGGTTCGCGTCGTCGTGTTCGAGGAACGGGATGAGCGCGGCGGACACGCCGATCATCTGTTTCGGCGACACGTCGGCGTAGGTGACTTCTTCAGTCGGGACTTCGGTGAACTGACCGGCGTAGCGCACCTGACAGATGTCTTGGGTGATCTTGCCGTTCTTGTCCATCTCGACGGTGGCCTGGCAGATACGCGCCTCGGCCTCTTCATCCGCCATCAGGTAGATGATGTCGTCGCTGATCTTGCCCTTCGAGACCTTGCGGTACGGGGTGACCAGGAAGCCGTATTCGTTCACCGCCGAGTAGATGGCGAGCGAGACGATCAGACCGATGTTGGCGCCTTCAGGCGTTTCGATCGGGCAGATACGACCATAGTGCGAGGTGTGCACGTCGCGCACTTCGAAGCCGGCGCGCTTACGATTGAGACCGCCAGGTCCAAGGGCGGACAGACGGCGCTCGTGGGTCAACTGCGACAGCAGGTTCGACTGGTCGACCACCTGCGACAGTTCACCGCGCTGGAAGAAGTTCTGCACCGCGCTATCGACCGCTTGGTTGTTGAACAGGTTGCGCGGCGCGAGGGCAGCGGCGAGGTCTTCGGCCTGCAGATCGCGCGAGAGCTTTTCCTTCACCGCACGACGCAGCTTGAGCATCGCTGCGCGCAGTTCGTCGCTGAGCAGGTCAGCGATCGGACGCACACGACGGTTGCCAAGGTGATCGATGTCGTCGACTTCACCGGCGCTGTTGTTGGTGCGGATCAAGCCCAGCAGGTAATCGAGGGCGCTGAGGTAGTCGTTGATGGTAAGAACGCGGCTTTCGCCTTCGATCTTGAGCTTGCGATTGATACGGAAGCGACCGACCGCACCGAGATTGTAGCGGCTCTCATTGAGGAAGCGGTCGGTGAAGAACTCACGGACCTTCGCTTCATCGGTCGGGTTGCCCGGGCGCAGGCGACGATAGAT
>JANPLC010000334.1:0-2382 GCA_031426335.1 Planctomycetota bacterium | reverse complement strand
GACTCAGTGGCGCGGGAACCGCGACCGGCGTGATTCAAAGTGGCAGCATCACCGGCACGTTCGCCAGCATTCAGCTCAACAACAACACCACCGGCCTGACCATTACCGTGGTCTATAACGTCGCTTCGATTGACATCGTGGTAGCCAACAGTCCGCCGGTACTTGCCGCGATCGAGGCCGGCACGCTGGCGTACACCGAGAATGATCCGGCGACGGCGATCACCGCGACCACGACGGTGGTGGATGTTGATAGCGCCAATCTTGCTTCCGCCGTGGTGCAAATCACTGGCAACTATCAGAACGGTCAGGACGTGCTGTCGTACGTGCAAGTCGGCAACATCGTCGGCACGTGGACGGTGGGCACGGGCACGCTGAGCTTGGCGGGCTCTGACACGGTTGCGAATTACCAGCTCGCGCTGCGGGCGGTGACCTACCAGAACACCAGTGACAACCCGAGCACGGCCGTGCGGACGGTGAGCTTCACCGCGAACGATGGCACCGACGCTTCCAATACCGTGACGCGGACGATCACGCTGTCGGCGGCCAATGATGCGCCAGTCCTGGCCGCGATCGAGGCCGGTACGCTGGCCTACGCCGAGAACGATCCAGCGACGGTGATCACCGCGACGACCACGGTGGCCGATGTCGACCACGTGAATCTGGCGTCGGCGGTGGTGCAAATCACCGGCAACTATCAGAACGGTGAGGATGTCCTGTCGTATGTGCAGGTCGGCAACATCGTCGGTACCTGGACGGTCGGCACAGGCACGCTGAGCCTGGTGGGCTCTGACACGGTTGCGAATTACCAACTCGCGCTGCGGGCGGTGACCTACCAGAACACCAGCAACAATCCGAGTGCGGTGCTACGGACGGTGAGCTTTACTGCCAATGATGGCGCCGCCGCTTCGAACACCGTGACGCGCACCATCACGTTCACGGCGGTCAATGATGCGCCGGTGTTGGCTGCGATAGAAGCCGGCACCTTGGCGTACACGGAGAACGATCCGGCGACGGCGATCACCGCGACCACCGCGGTGTCCGATATCGATAGCCCGAACCTGACGTCGGCGGTGGTGCAGATCACCGGCAATTACCAGAGCGGAGAGGATGTGTTGTCGTACGTGCAGGTCGGCAACATCGCCGGAACCTGGACGCTGGGCACGGGCACCCTGAGTCTGTCGGGCGCCGATACGGTGGCGAATTACCAGCTCGCGCTGCGAGCGGTAGCCTATCGCAATACCAGCGATGATCCGACGACGATGACGCGGACGGTGAGTCTCACTGTGAACGATGGTGCCGCTGCTTCGAACACGGTGACCCGGGCCATTTCTTGCGCGACGGTGTTGGATGCTCCGGTGGTTGATCTCAACGGCGTTGCAGGTGGCGTCGACTTCGCCGCCAACTTCACCGAAGGCGATGGCGCCGTGCTGATCGTCGATCCGGGCCTGACGGTCATCGATGTCGACAGCGCGCAACTCGCCGCGGCGACCGTGACCGTGACCAATCCGCTCGATGGCACCAATGAAGTGCTGGCGGTCAGCGCCAGTGGCGGGATCAGCGCCAGCTACGATAGCGGCACCGGTGTGCTCAGTCTCAGCGGTGTGGCGTCTGCCGCGGCTTACCAGTCGGTCCTGCGCTCGCTGACGTTCAACAACACCTCGGCCAATCCGACGACCACGCCGCGGGTGGTGACGGTGACGGCGAACGACGGCGCGCTCACCAGCGTCGTGGCAACCACCACCGTGACGCTCTTCGCGGTCAACAGCACGCCGACCATCGACGCCATCGCCGACCGCAGTGTGCTGGAAGATAGCGGCGTGCTCAGCGTGGCCTTGACCGGCATCACCAATGGGGGAGATGCCCCTGGTCAGGTACTGACGATCTCTGCGGTGTCCGGCAATACCGCGTTGCTCCTCGATCCGACGGTGGTCTACACCTCGCCGTCCGGTACCGGCACCTTGTTGCTGGCACCGGTCCCGAACCAGGTCGGGACTGCGACCGTGACGGTGACGGTACGCGACAATGGTGGCACAGCACAAGGATCGATCGATGTCACCACTCGCACGTTCACCGTGACGGTGCAGCCGGTGAACGACCGGCCGACCTTGGCGATCATCAGTGATCTGGTGATCCAGGAGAACGCTCCGCCGCAGATCCTGGCGCTGAGCGGTATCAGCGCCGGTCCCGCCAGCGAGGGGGCCCAGGTCCTGACCATCACCGCGATTTCGTCGCGCCCTGATATCATCCCCAATCCAACGCTGGCTTATACCAGTCCGCAGAGTGCTGGTGCGTTGACGCTCACCCCGGTCGCCAACGCCAGCGGCATCACCACCATCATCGTTACCGTGCGCGACAACGGCGGCACTGCGAACGGCGGACAAG
>JANPLC010000333.1:0-6359 GCA_031426335.1 Planctomycetota bacterium | reverse complement strand
ACCCCCTGGGGGCGCGGACTTCAGTCTGCGCAACCTTTATGCGGTCGCTCATGTCGCGGCGCAGACTGAAGTCCGCGCGCCCAGGAGGCCGCCCCGTCCTTACACGTCCACTGGTGTCGCCATGACCGCTCTGCCCGCCATTCCTGAAAACAAACTCATCCGCCGCGAGACGCTTCGTGGTGGCGCGATGTGGTCGTGGCGACTGCCGCGCCATACCGGCGTGCGCCTGACTGACATCGACGGCGGCGGCAACGTCGTCGCGTTGTTCTTCAACGCCGTGCAGCCACTCGAACGCTACAACATGGCGGACACCCTGAAGGCGCAGCACACCGCCTTCCTGACCACCGGTCGCGTGCTGTATTCGGACATGGGGCGCATCCTCTGCTCCATCACCGGTGACACGTGCGGCTGGCATGACACCATGACCGGTCATAACACCGCCGAGGACGTACGTGTGCGTTACGGCGAACGCACCTACCAGACGCATCGCAACGAGTGGTACCGCAACGCGCGCGACAACCTGCTGATCGAACTGGGCAAACACGGTCTCGGCGCGAAAGACATCGTCGCCAATGTCAACTTCTTCACCAAGGTCGCAGCCGACGAACAAGCGAACCTGCATTTCGTCCCAGGCAACAGCCGCGCCGGATCAAGCATCGATCTGCGTAGCGAGATGGAATTACTGGCGGTGTTCACCGCGGTTCCGCATCCGCTCGATCCATCGCCGGCCTACGTGGCGAAACCCATCGGCATAGAGTTGTGGCATGCGGACGCCCCAGGACCGGCGGATCCGTGTCGAGTATCACGGCCAGAGAATGGCCGTGGGTTTGAACGCACCGAACAACTCTACCGCTGAGAAATGTCATGACGCTCACCATCAGCCCGCGCGATTCCGCCACCGCCATCCATAACCACGTCGTCGACTCCGGCGACGGCTGGACGCGCGTGATCAAGAAAGGTCAGACCCTGCGTATCGTCGACCTCGAAGGCAACCAAGCGGTCGACACCATGTTCTACAACGCTCACGATCAGGCGGAGCGCTACTGCGCAGCGACCACGCTTCGCGTGCAGGGCCGCGTCTACCTCACGACGGGGACGAAGCTGTTGTCGAATCTCAGTCGTCCGCTGATGACCATCACGGCGGATACCTGTGGTCGTCATGACACGCTTGGTGGCGCCTGTGCCGCGGAATCGAACGCCGTGCGTTACGCCCACGACAAACAACACATGCACAACTGCCGCGACACCTTCCTGCTCGCGTTAGCGCAGCATGCGCAAGCGACCGGCCAGCAGCTCGGAAAACGTGATCTGTCATCCAACGTGAACTTCTTTATGAACGTCCCGGTGACGCCGGCTGGAGGTCTGACCTTCGCCGACGGTGTCAGCGACGCTGGCAAGTACGTCGAACTGGTAGCCGATCAGGATACGCTGGTGCTGGTGTCGAACTGCCCGCAGCTCAACAATCCGTGCAACGCCTACGATCCGTCGCCGGTGCGCATGTTGGTGTGGGACGTATGAGCACTGCTGACGTCATCATGCCCCAAACGCGTCACCGCCTACGTGAACGCTGCGAAGAACTCGGCCTGCGTTTCGGTCGCGCGCCGCAATGGGTGCGTCGCGTCGGTGTCATCATCGCCGCCGGACAGCCGCCGATCGACCGCGATCTGACGCTGCGCCAGGGCGACAAGTGCGTTATCGAACTGCGTCCGGCTCCAGCGCTCGACGAGCTACGGGCGGAGCTACATCGTGCGGCGGCGTCCCTGGTCGGCGAGCTTCCGAGCGGGCAAGCGATGGAGGTGGTGTTCGCCATCGCCGAGGGCGAGGCCATCGTCGAGGAGCTGTCGACATCCGCGATCCAGCCGACCCAGGGCGAGGCTACCATCGCCAGTGCGCGTATCGTCGCGCGTGGTGCCGGACGGTTGATTGCGGCGTCGGTGCCCGAGGGAGCGGATCTGCGCGTGAACATCGGTGACGCGATCACCACCGGCACGGTGCTGGTCTACCTCGTTGCGCGTGGCATCGATGCCACGGCCGCCCTCGCCGCCCTCGCCCGTCAGGTCGCTGCCGTGCAGTTGGCCGGCGTCACCAGCGATCAACGCCGCATCGCCGCGCTGTGCGCGCATCCGGCAGTGGCCGACGGCACTGCGACCGCGGCGCTCATCGGCCTGCCGATGCCACCCGCCGACATCGCGGTGCTGACGCCGGGCATCCAGACCACCGTGCAGGATGCGCCTGGGCGCATCGGCTACTGGGCAGTGGGCGTGCCGCCGTCGGGACCTATGGACGATCTCGCGCTGCGCCTCGGTAACCGCGTGGTCGGTAATCCGGACAACGCTGCGGGCCTGGAGATGACGCTTGGTGGCGTGGCGCTGCGCTTCGGACGTTCAGCGGTGATCGCCCTCACCGGCGCGGCGCTCACAGCCGATCTCGACAGCAAGCCGGTCGCGTGGTGGAAGCCGATCAACATTCCTTCGGGTGCGGTGCTACGTCTCGGCGCATTGGAGAACGGCGGCGCGCGCACCTACCTCAGCATTCGTGGTGGTATCAGTGCACCGCTTTACCTCGGCAGTCGCAGCACCTTCACGCTCGGTGGTTTCGGTGGCCCACTCGGACGTGAACTGCGCGCCGGCGACGAACTCGCCATCGGCGACCTCATGCCGGTTGCTGAACCGGCGGAGCTGCCGAAGGCCGCGATCCCGCGCTACGAAAAAATATCGCGCATCGGCGTGCTCTACGGCCCGCACGGCGCGCCTGATTTTTTCCTGCCCGCGGATATCCGCGAATTCTTCGCCGCGACGTGGAGTGTCAGCCCACAGTCCAATCGCACTGGTGTGCGCCTTATCGGCCCCAAGCCGCGTTGGGCGCGCACTGATGGAGGCGAGGCGGGCCTGCATCCGTCGAACATCCACGACAACGCCTACGCGCTTGGTGCCGTGGATTTCACCGGCGATATGCCGGTGGTGCTCGGCCCCGATGGCCCAAGCCTCGGCGGCTTCGTCTGTCCCGTCGTCGTGGTTGCTGCCGAACGCTGGAAACTCGGTCAGCTCAAAGCCGGAGATCAGGTGCGCTTTGTGCGCCTCGATCATACGGCGGCCCGCGAACAGGCCGCTGCGCCCGGACGTGCGCTGCCGACAACGGCACGTCCGGAACAGGACGCGGTCCTGCATCGCAGCAAAGGTGCCGCTGGTGCGCCCGCGGTGTGTTACCGTCGCGCGGGCGATGAATACCTGCTGATCGAATACGGCCCGCTGGTGCTCGACCTCGGTTTACGCATGCGGGTGTTCGCGCTGGAGACCGCTTTACGGGCACAGGCGCTGGTCGGCATCATCGATCTGACCGCCGGCATCCGTTCACTCCAGATCCACTACGATCCCGCGGTCGTCAGCGAGGCGGTCTTGCTGAAGCTGCTGATTGACGCGGAGGCCCTTCTGCCGGACGCCGATCATCTGGTGGTGCCGTCGCGCACCGTGTACCTGCCATTGTCGTGGGACGACCCCGCGACGCAGAAGGCCATCGACATCTACATGCGCACGGTGAACAAGAACGCGCCGTGGTGCCCGTCGAATCTGGAATTCATCCGTCGCGTCAACGGGCTCGACTCGATCGACGAGGTCCAGCGCATTGTCTATGGTGCGGAGTACCTGGTACTGGGCCTGGGCGACGTCTACCTTGGTGCGCCGGTGGCGACGCCGGTCGATCCACGCCATCGCTTGGTGACGACGAAGTACAACCCGGCGCGCACCTGGACGCCAGAAAACGCCGTCGGTATCGGCGGCGCTTATATGTGCGTCTACGGCATGGAGGGTCCCGGCGGTTACCAGTTCGTCGGACGTACGGTTCAGGTGTGGAACTCCTGGCGCGCGACGGCGGACTTTGCCAAGGGCACGCCGTGGCTGCTGCGCCAATTCGATCGCATCCGCTTCTATCCGGTGAGTGCCGAGGAACTGCTACGCCTACGCGAGGAGTTCCCGCGCGGTCGTCTGAAGCTGCGCATCGAGGACGGCGAGTTCTCGCTCGCCAAATACCGCAACTTCTTGGCGGACAACGATCGCGAGATCGCCGCCTTCACCAAGAAACGTGACGCTGCCTTCGCCGCCGAACGTGGGCGTTGGCAGCAAGCCGCAGGGAGGCCGTCGTGATACCGATTCTCCATCAGTCGTCGACCATTCCGGGCACCCGACAGCTGATCAAACCGCAGAGACGCAGAGGCACGAAGAGGGCCGCAGAGAGAGCAGATAGACCCAAACGCTTCCTCTCTGCGGCTCTCCTCTCATCTCTGCGTCTCTGCGGTTCGATTTGCCTTTTTGTTTTGATCGATGGAGGATTTGCATGAGTCGTCTGTTCGCTGAGTTGGCCGCACGTTACCGCGCCGGTGCCACGCCGGCGGAGGTCGTTGCCTCGACCTACGATCGTATCGCCGCGCACAACGATCCGGCGTTGTTCATCCACCTGTTGCCGCACGAGCAAGCTCAGGCTTATGCGCGGGCGTTGCGCGGGCGCGATCCTGCGACGCTGCCGTTGTTCGGCGTGCCGTTTGTCATCAAGGACAACATTGATCTCGCGGGTGTTCCAACCACGGCTGGCTGTCCGGCGTTTGCCTACACACCGACGGTCAATGCGCCGGCAGTCGAGCGATTGATCGCGGCGGGGGCTATTCCGATCGGCAAAACTAACCTCGACCAATTCGCCACTGGTTTGGTGGGCGTGCGTTCGCCGTATGGCGTGCCACGCAATGCGCTCATTCCGACGATCATTCCCGGTGGTTCCAGTTCCGGTTCCGGTTGTGCAGTTGCTGCTGGTCTGGTGCCGTTCGCCCTCGGCACCGACACCGCGGGATCAGGTCGGGTGCCGGCGGCAATGGGCAACATCGTTGGTCTCAAGCCGACGTGCGGACTCGTTAGCACGCGCGGAGTCGTGCCGGCGGTGCGCAGCCTCGATTGTGTCAGCGTGTTCGCGTCGTGTGTCGCCGACGCGAAGACCGTGCTCGACATCATCGGTGGGTTCGACGCGGCGGATCCGCTCTCACGCCGAGCACAACCGGCACGTCCGGTGGCCAAACCCGGGAGCGCCGAGCACCAGCTCGGCATCGACGTCAAGCCTGACGCCAAGCCGAGCTGGTGCTCGGCGCTCCCGGGGGGGACGCGCGTCGGCATTCCGTCCGACATGGTGTTGGCGACCTGTGTACCCGCTGTGCGCGATGCATTCACCACCGCCTGCAACAGCTTGCGCACACTCGGCTGCTCGATCGTGGAGATCGATTACACGCCGTTCGCTGAGGCTGCCGCGTCGCTCTACGGCGGCGCGTGGGTCGCTGAACGCACCGCTGCGGTCGGAGATTTCATCGCGGCCCATCCCGATGAATGCCATCCGGTGGTGCGCGACATCATCTTGAGTGGACGGACCGCCACGGCAGTAACCACGCATCGCGATCGCTATCGCTTGCTGGAACTGCGTCGCGCGGCGGAAGCCGCCTGGGCACTCTGTGATGCGCTCATGCTGCCCACCGTACCCGAATATCCGACGGTCAATGCGGTCCTGGCGGATCCGGTGAAGCTCAACAGCCGCCTCGGTACCTTTACCAACTTCGCCAACCTCTTCGACACCGCGGCGCTGAGCGTGCCGGTCGGGACCATGGCGGACGGCCTGGCTGCGAGCGTGACGTTGTTCGCGCCAGCGTGGAGCGATGCGTTCCTCGCCGACCTCGGTGCTGCGCTGCATGCGCGTACTGGCCATGGCCTGGGCAATGATCGTGCGGCATTGGTGCCCGCCGCTCGTCCGCCATCAGGCTGGGGCGTGGCGTTGGCCGTCGTCGGCGCGCACCTCACCGGTCAGCCACTGAATCGCCAACTGACTGATCACGGCGCACAGCTGGAAGAAACGACGCGTACCGCCGCGAAGTACCGCCTCTACCACCTGCCGACCACCCCGCCGAAACCCGGCATGGTCCGCGTCGCGGAAGGGGGCGGCCACATCCAGGTCGAAGTCTGGCGCCTCGACGAAACCGCCTTCGGTCGTTTCGTCACGAGTATCCCGATGCCGCTCGGAATCGGACGCATCGAGTTGGAGGACGGTCGTGTGGTGAACGGTTTCGTCTGCGAGCCCTATGGGGTGGCCGGCTGCACCGACATCACCGCCCACGGCGGCTGGCGCGCGTTTCGCACGGCGAGCGGAGTCTAGTAGGCTGTTTCAAATCGCAGGCGTCTTGGCGGTGAAGATGTCATGCCTTGGATCTATCCAGAGCCTTAGGAGTGGTTTTAAACCCCTCTGCTACTGCGCCCAGCCCTCGTCGGCTGCGGCGGCGTCAGACGAACCGTTTGGTGCTCAACATGGCCTACGGCCATGCCTCCGCGCCAAACGGC
>JANPLC010000332.1:0-1810 GCA_031426335.1 Planctomycetota bacterium | reverse complement strand
AGCGAGCACACATTCGGCGTAGCTGGTTACCTCGATGATGCGCGTCTGCCGCGACCGGTTGATCAGCGTCACGCGCCGCAGTTCGACATCGTCCTCGGGCGAGACGGCGATCTCGGTGCGGGTCTCGATGTCGTGGTCGATGCGTTTGAACTCGGCGCGTCCCTGGAGGAACACCGCCTCATAAGAAGTCGGCGTCGCCCCGACCGGTTGCCAACTGGTCGACCACGTGGCGCCACGATCGATGTCGCGCAGGTAGATGAACGTGCCATGCGCATCGCGCGTGGCGTCTTCACGCCAGCGCGTCAGGGCCGCACCCTTGAAGCGGCTGACCCCGCCACCGGCATCGGTCACCAGCACGTGGTAGCGGCCGTTGGACAGCAGGTGGACCTCGGGCTGGCTGGCCGTCGGATTGGTGAACACGCGCATGGTCGCTTCCGGCGTTGCCGTGGCGACGCGATCGACGCCGGCCTCAGCGGCATGCGGGTAGACCACCGGTACCGATTTCGGAATCCGTTCCTGCAAGAGCAGTTCGGTGGCCTTGAACAGCGGATCGGCGAGGAAGCGCCGCTGCATCGGCCAATTGCACAACACCGCGTCGAGCGCCAGGAGCGACATACCCTGGTGGTGGACCATGAACGAACGTACCGCGGCGCCAGCGATGCCGTGCGGCATGCGTGCCGGGGTGAAATCGATGGCTTCGTAGAAGCCGTACTGCCCTTCGTGGCCGAGTAGCGCGAGCCGCTGGAGGTTGGCGCACGCTTGCGCCGGCATCACCATCAACGCCATGACACTGGCATATGGGGCGATGACCAAGTCATCAGCCAGACCACGTTTGAGTCCCAGGCCGGGCACGCCGAACGCACGGTACTGATAATTCATCTGCGCATCGGTGAGGTTGTAGCCGGATTCACTGATGCCCCACGGCACCCCGCGGCTGCGCGCGTAGTCGATCTGCCGGCGCACCACCGCGCGGCAGGTCTGGTCCAGCAGCGTTCCCTGGTAAGTCGGCATCACCAGGCCAGGCATCAGGTATTCGAACATCGAACCGGCCCACGACAGCAGCGCCGGTTCCGCACGGGTCGAGGTCAGCAAGCGGCCGAGGGTGAACCAATGGTCTTGTGGGATCTGGCCCTGGGCGATGGCGACGAAGCTGCCGAGCCGCGCTTCGCTGGCGAGCAGGTCGTAATAACTGCCGTCGAGGCGGTTGTCGGCGACGTTGTAGCCGATGGCGAAGAGATCGCGTCCACGATCGAAGAGGAAGCCCCACTCCATCTCGGCGAGTTCGCCAGCGAGTTCCGCCATGGCGACCAGGCGGCGGCGGAATCCTTCGGCGCGATCGGCGGCGACGCTCACCTGCATGCGCAGGCTGGCGATCCAGCCGATGGCGGTTTTCACCGCCGGTTCGCTGCGCTGACCGTACTCGTCAAGGAAC
The DNA here is from genome assembly GCA_031426335.1 of Planctomycetota bacterium. Lineage (GTDB taxonomy): Bacteria > Planctomycetota > UBA11346 > UBA11346 > UBA11346 > BOG-1363. The sequence continues at coordinate 378 of JANPLC010000332.1, read as the reverse complement.
CAGTCGAGCTGCGGCAGCAGGGTGCCGTGGAAGGCGGCGATCTCCTCCAGGATCAACGACTGGTCGAGGCGCGCGAGCGCAACGCGCAGCACGTCGAGGTGTTTGCCCTCGTCGAGCGGCAGTTCGAAAAGGATGTCCGGCACTGGCGGCAGGCGCGACCACGGCGCGATGGCCTCCAGGTGGTCGCGGTGATCGCGGCATTCCTGTTCGAAGGCGCCTGCCCACCAGCGTAGCTCGTCATCGCTGGCGGTGGCGACGTTGGTGACGAAGTCGCTGGCGACGGTGATGCAGCGGGCCAGCAGGGCCAGACACGCGCTCAGACCGTCGGGCGGCAGACGCAGGTCGCGATCAAGGTCGGCCCACAGTTTCTGGAATTCG
>JANPLC010000331.1:0-3188 GCA_031426335.1 Planctomycetota bacterium | reverse complement strand
GGGGCGGCCGTGGGCAGGAAGGTAGGTCCTGTAGAGCCATGCGTGCCTGCGGAACGAACCATCTTTCAAACGTATTGATATCGCACTGAGGGTGTTCGAATGCGGGTTACGGTACAAGGACCCAAAGCGATAGAAGGCGAGCACATGGTCATGGCAATAAACTGATTCGCAAAGAAAGTTGATATTGTGCCACGCGAAGTCGTGGGGCAGACCGCGACGATTAACATATTGCGGACGCCCCATGTACTTATGAACGAGGTAGGCTGGCATCCGCCAACCGTGTGATTTCATATAAAATAGGACGTGTCGTGCGCCGTACTTGGGTGCACGACTTGCCGATGCTAACATAAAGGTAATGGGGGCATTTGGCCGATGGAGCTTAGACGGGAAAAGTGACGACAGATGGTAATTGGAAAGTCCAGGGAGCGCGTGTAAGCCAAATACCGTATACCGGGGTGCATGGCCGTGACCGGGACGATCGCGTCAGAAGCGCCGTGGGCGAGTAGAAGAGGTGTGTCTACTAGAACAGGCATGACATGCACTCCCAGGTCAGCGACTTGTTAGGCATCGCGAAGCCGGAAATATGGCTGCCAGATGCCGGTAGCTAGGTCGGTCCATTCAACGTAATCAACAATGCATTTGTCCAGTTCCGCCAAAGTGCGATCCGTAACGGTGACCTGAACACCAAGAATAGTCACAACTTGCATTTCCGCAGCTTGTTGGTCGGACCAGCCACAAACACCAAGAATCTTTTCTTCGCTAAGTGAGGCGGAGCGGCCCAATTCGTCGGTAATTTGCATTCCGTAATGAACCATTAGCCCAAGCACGCCATTTGAGCCAGTAGGTCGATTGAGCAACTGTTCTTGCAGCTTTTCCTTAGCCGCCAGGGTTAACCGCATACTGAGATGCCTAGCATAGAAGTATCGGGGGCCACGGCCGTATAACCGATGGTCGCGCCAGGATCGTTGTGGGCAATCGGAAGATGTGCGTCCGTTCGCGGCGGCATGACATGGGCTCCCGATCAGTGACTGGTTAGCCGCTTGGCCGAAGAGAGACCAAAATTGACCATCGAATTGGTCCCGCCTTCCACGATTCGCCCGCGTATAACAATGAAAACCATTGTGTATTCATGCTGGTTGCCCGGAAACCTGTACAGATGGTAATAGGAACACCCGTTGGCGTAAGTGCCCATAACCCAATCGGGAGGTCCAATCACAGCCATTAGTTCCGAAAGCATTACGCGGTATCCCCGCGAAGGCTTGAACATCGCCGACATGATAATGTCAGTTCTGGTTAAATTCGCGAGCCAGTCCGGTCCATTGGGGCGATAGTGCCTGAGCCAGTTAAGGTCCAGGTGCCATTGAATGTCGGAGCGCTCAGGGGCGGAAGCAATCACGCTGCGGCTAACTTGGTATGGCTGTGGTTATCCACCACTTTTCCCAGAAAATTGTGGATAGCGACGGATATCCTGGCCCAGGGGCGGGATACTGGTCAGACGGGTGGCTAAGTTGCGGACTGCAAGGAAACGATCAAGGACCATGGGCAAAGAAACGCAGGAGTTCACGGGCTCGCGGATCGGTGCTCAACCAGCGCTCTAAGGCCAGACCAGCGATGCGATGCGATTCGACCTCACGCGCGGCGGTCGCAAGTCGCATCACATCGAGTGGCCCGAGCGTGAGGTTGCCGCGCAGGGCATTCGCCAAGGTCTGCGCAATCAGTTCCTCAGCAGGTGTCCTGGGCTTCATCGTGCCTCCGGTGCGAACTTGCGGCGATAAAAGTCCGCCTTCTCAATCATGCGGCGGACATGGCGTGGGATTTCCTTGGGCTGCCAATGCTCGCGCACCCATTCGCCGTGGGCATCCGTCAGCTCACCCATGATGCGATCGTCGGTCAGACCGGAATCGTAGGCATCGAGCACCGTGCGCACGATGTCAGCCTCATCGGGATCTTCTTCCAAACGACCGCCACGGCGACGGAATCCGAACGGTGGGCGGCCTGCACTGGCCGGTGCAGCCTCGGCAGCAGGCGGAGCAGTTTCTGGCGTGGTGGGCGCGGTGATCACATCCTCAAAGGAATCGTCATCGCTGCTGGTCGTGTGGCCTTGCTCGTCGGTCTGGCCATCACCATCATTGGCCGGCTCCTCAGCAGCAGCGTTGTCCAACGGCCACATGCAGACGGTGACCAACGGCGGTTCGGTATCAGCGGTGATGACCGGCTTGCCCTCGGCAGCCGCTAGGACTCGCGCCAGACGTTCCTGGGTGCGTGTCGCTTCGGCATCGTTGCTCGCATCCAGTGGACACACGGCGACGCGCACCGGCGCATCGTCGTCATCCAGTGCGATCAAGTCGACCTTGGGTTGAGATCCCACCAGCGCGCAGCGAGCGCCGGACGGTCGCAAGACCGCGCAGGCATCAGCGAGACGATCGTTGAACGCCTTGTAGGTTTCGGAGGGTTGCTTGATGAGGCAGATGAGGGTGCGCATGACGGCGCACGCTACACATCGCGCTGCTGCCTGTCATTCGGGATGACGAATGTGTGTTTGTGCTCCACGTGGAACAAAAACACGCATTTTACCCACAATCGGAGCTTGGGAGGATGGGCGAATAGCGCCCAGGTGCCACGCGCTGGATGTGGTAGATATGCGGACGCCGGAGACAGGCGCGCAATACCTCATTGGCCTTCGTCGGTGAGATTCCGCAGGCAGTCGCCACATCATGGCTGCCTGCTACGGCAAGCCGATGCACGACCACGGCAGCGCGGAAGCACAGCGATTGCGGCCGTGCGTTGTACCACTGATCACCTCCACGCAGACCGCTCGGACTCATGGTGACGGCTCCTCTGCTGCCGGTCGCTTCTCGATCGGAATGCCATGCGTGGTGCAGACCTGGTGAATGATGCTGCGACGTTCTTCGATGGGGAGTTCTCTCCACGCTTCTCGTTCTCGTCGCATTCCGCTGGGTAGGCGGATCGGCTCGCGTGCTGTCAGACACATGGCCAACACCTCGCGGGCATCGGTGCCGCTCAACTCGCGTTGCCACTCGGCGGTGTAGTCCGCACCCCCTGGACCACGCAAGCAAACTCCCATGGCGGTGACGATGCCGAGCGCGTCGTCGGTGATGGCCGCTGACCGCAGTTCGGGAAGGGCATCGAGGCGTGAGCGTTTAGGGGTCAGTTTCAGCCATTTTACC
>JANPLC010000330.1:0-1977 GCA_031426335.1 Planctomycetota bacterium | reverse complement strand
CATGAATGAGCGACTATCGAACCAAAGACAAGGCGAGCTGGGGCTCGCCTCTCCCAGGGGGGAAGGTAGCAGCCGTCACTTCTTGAGCGTCGTGAACAACGTCAGCACACGGCCATAACGCGGGTCGTCCTTGCCGAGTTCTTTCACCTGGCCGCCGCGTTCTTCGCGCACGATCACCACGTAGGGGTCGGGCCGGAAGCAGACTTCGCTGAAGGTCGCGGCGAAGGTTGCATTGCGAACCACAAACATGGGCGCGAGTTTTCCAGCCGTGGTGGTGTAGCTGAAGCCGCCGAGCACTTCGGTGCGTCCGTTGTTCGTGGTCTCGATCAGCGTGCCGCCGCGCTCGGTCTTGAAGCCGAGGATCCACAACGTGCCGCCATCGTTGATCACGTGTGTGCCTTCATTCTCGACGTTGAACTGGCGGGCCCACACGGTCTGGCCTTTGATCCGCCAATTGGTGGTCGGATTTGAGCAGCAGTCCTCGATGAACACCGGACCGGTACCGGTGAAATGGCCACAGACGTTGAGCGAGTGTTTGATCACCAGTGTGCGCGCACTGGCGTTGTCGAACGTCGGCGTCTGGTTGTAACCGGCGCTGAGTCGTTCGATCACCACCACCGGTTCACTGCCGTCGGCCAGCGCAAAGGCGGGCTTGTCCATCTTGTCCAGATCAAGGAAACCGCGGCAGCCGACGATGCGCCGAACTTTGCCGCGCACCTGGATGGTGCCGCTGATCTTCCACGATCCGCGTGGCAGGTAGACGGTCGGTTTGCCGGCGTCGATCGCCTGTTGAATGGCGGCGGTATCGTCTTCCTTGTCATCCGGTTTTCCGCCGAAGGCGAGCGGTGAGGTCCATTGGTCGAGCGTGTCCCACGGAACAACCGGCGTGTCCTTGATCGGCAGGTTCAGTGTGCTGGTCGGCGCACCGTCGTTCAGGCTGACGGCTTTGGCACTGAGGTATTCGCTGATGGTCGCCGCAGCGACGCCGTCACCGCCACGGTGATCGAGGGCACGGGCGTAGCCGCTGGTGGTGACGCCGCGCGCGACCAGATGGCCGGCGGCGCTGATGGCGGGAAAATCTTTGGCGGCACCGGTGCCAGTGAGCGTGCTATCGAGCAGCACCGTCTGTCCACCTTTGGTGATCAGCGCCGGCACGGTGTTGGTGCTGGTCAGGCGGCGCATGCTGAATGGCTGGCCGAAGTTCTGCACGCCGACGCGGTTCTGATGCCTGACGGTGATGTGCTCCAGGGTCTGGCTGTTGATGCCGCCGGCGGCGTCTATGCCGACGTCGAAGCCGATGACGGTGAGGTGGGTGATCAGCAGTGGGCCGTTCTCACCGGCGCTCAGCCGCAGTCCGCTGAGGCCTTGGCCGTCGTTGGAGACGATAGTGACGAGACGTACTACGCCCTGATTGTTGGCGGTGAACTCCACTCCAGCGCAGCCGATGTTGCCGGCGCCGCTGTTGATGGTCAGGTGGGCGATCTCGTTGCTGAAGCGTTGAGCTGGCGGACCGCCGGTCCAAATGATGGGCTTGGGTTGGTTGGGATTGCCGAAGCCGGGTGCGCTGTCGGCTAGGCGGATCACCGTGCCGGCTTCGCTCTGGCCGTGCAGGATGGTGTCCTTTTCTTCCCAGCCGCCGCGATCGCCGTGCGGCCACTTCAAGGTGTCACTGATCAGGTAGACGCCGTTCGGCAGCCAGATAATCGCACCGCGGTTGGGATGGTCCGACAATGCCTTCTGCAAGATGGCAGTAACATCAGTTTTCCCATCGCCGACCGCGTTGTAGGGGGGCTTGGTCACGTCAATCACACCAGCATCAGCAGGAAAAACCGCGTTTTCAGCACCAGCAAGCGGTTTGCCGGCAACGATGTGCGTGTAGTCCGGCGCCGAATATTTGGGCACGTGTTTCGGACGAGATTTCAGTCCCAGCAGCACGCGATCGTCCTTGGCCGGCTTGGCGACACGGAAGCGCACTTC
>JANPLC010000329.1:0-2917 GCA_031426335.1 Planctomycetota bacterium | reverse complement strand
CGTCTGCCCGCGGCAGACAAGGGAACGATCGAGATCCGGCCCGTACAGCACCTCGACGGCGTTCCGGCTCCACGCTTCGACGCCTCGTCACCACCTGACACGGCGCGCTACCTGTTGCTGTGTTATGACAATGATGCGTTGTGGCAGCAGGCCGGTCCGGCGGCGCTCTGTGCAGCGCAGGCCGAGGCCGCCGGGCAGACGCAGCTTCTGGCCAAGCGCGGGCAGTTTGTCGCCGCATCGCCCCTCCATGCTGCGACGACCGCCACCAGCGTCCGCATCCGCCAGGGAAAACGCTTGGTGACCGACGGTCCCTTTGCGGAAACGCATGAATTTCTTGGCGGCTATTACCTGGTCGATGTGCGTGACCTCAATGACGCCATCGCCATTGCAGCCAAGCATCCAGGCGCTCGCGTCAGTACGGTCGAAGTCCGTCGCCTGGTCGATCTGTCCACACTGCACTTGGGCTGAACTCGGCATCGTTGCCCACACACCACCAGCCCGGCAACCCGGAACTCACTGAGCACACGCTCACAGCGAAAGGAATCACCCATGACCGACCTCGTCACCTGCATCTGGTTCGACCACGGCCAAGCCAGCAAAGCCGCAGCTTTTTATGCCGCCACCTTTCCCGACAGCCGGGTGATCCGTGTGAACAAGGCTCCTGGCGATTTTCCTGGCGGGAAAAAGGGCAGCGAGTTGACCGTCGAATTCACGGTTCTCGGACGGCGGTTTGTTGGCCTCAATGGGGGCCCGAACTTCATCCCCAATGAGGCGGTGAGTTTCATGGTCGTCACCGACAGCCAGCAGGAGACCGACCGCTACTGGGACGCGATCCTCGGGAATGGCGGCGTCGCGAGCGACTGCGGCTGGTGCAAAGACCAGTGGGGGTTTGCTTGGCAGATCACACCGAGGCGCCTGTTGGACCTGACCACCAGTTCCGATCCCAAAGAGGCCAAGCGCGCCTTCGAGGCGATGATGACCATGGTGAAGATCGACATCGCAGCACTCGAAGCGGCCGTGGCAAAGCGGTCGTGACTATCAGGGCGATCAGCGCATTCGTTCACGAAAGGATCATCGCTACGGCATCAGCGCTGCGCGGAACATCCGGCTAGGCCGGACCGCCGCCTAGGGCGACGGGAGCGCTGGTGCAGGTGTTTTCCTGGCGGCGCCGCGGTTCCGTCAGCAGGCGTTCGCTTTGCGTCATGCAAATTCCTGCAAATACGTGCATGGAATATTTAACCAACTCTCTCCAGCCCGTCACCGGATCGTCAGCAAGGATTCATCTGTGGGTGCAGTGTGCTTGGCATCCGGGCACTCCGCTCCGGATTTCTCACGGAGGATCCATGCGCACTCACACCATTCCTTCCCCCACCACGTCACCCCACCGCCGAGGTTCACTGCCTAAGTCGCTGATGTCGATCACCCTTGCCGCGCTGTCGCTCGGTGCTTGTGCGAGCGAAAACCAGTTGATCGCCCGCGCGGTGTTGCCGGCGGCGACATTCGCCAATGGTCCGACTTCTGGCCAATACCTCGGCCTCGGACCCATCAATGGTCAAAGTGTCCCGTTCCTGAATAAGCAGCCAATACAGGGTTTCTCGGCGATCCTGCGCGAACACGGCGGACGCTACCTGGTCATGAGCGACAACGGCTTCGGCAGTCAGGAGAATTCCGCTGACTACCACCTCCGTGTCTACCGCATCCGGCCGCTCTTCCGCACCTTTCTTGGCGGCCCAGGGACCATCCAGGTAAATGGCTTCTTCGAACTGAAGGATCCCGGCCACCACGTCCCGTTTGCCATCACCAACCACTTCACTGAGGAGCGCATCCTCACCGGCGCAGATTTCGATATCGAATCCATGCAGCGCGCACCAGATGGCACCCTGTGGTTCGGTGACGAGTTCGGCCCCTTCCTGTTGCACACCAGCCCCGAAGGCACGCTGCTGGAAGCGCCGATCCCCTTGCCGGATTTCGAGAATCCCGGCCAGTTCATCCGCGCTCCGCAGAATCCCTATCAAGAGGAATCCTCAGCGCTGCGCATCATGAACGCCGTGCGCGCACATGCGCAGGCGCATGGCAACCTGCGTCCGCCGGTATTCTCGCCCTACCACGTCATGTTGGTGGACGGCAATCCGCTGGTGGACCACTACGCCCGCGGTCCGGTGTCACCCGCTGGTTCTGGTTTGGCGCCGGCAGCGAGCGACATCTTCAACGTCGCGTCTTTGCAAGCCGCCGGCCACCCGGTGGTGTGCTGGACGGTCAACAACTCGGCACGCATGACTGAGCTCATGCGGCTCAAGCTCAACGGCATCATCTCCGATCGACCCGACTTGCTGTTCCAGGCGGTGGCGTCCTTTGATGCCAATAACGATGGAACCGCCGGCGATTTCCTGACACCTGCCGGCCTGATCGATATCACCAAGTTCGACGCGCAAGGCCATCGTGGCGGGCGCGACCTGCGACCGGAGAACACCCTGCCGGCGATGGAGGTCGCGCTCGATAATCTGATGACCACGCTGGAGCTGGATTGCGGTATCACCCGCAACGGCATCCCGGTGCTGAGCCACGATCCGCACATCATGGCGCAGAAGGCCCGTCGCTCCGATGGCACTCCGTATGAGTTTGCTGACGAGGTCCTGATCAAGGACCTGACCCTGTGGCAGATCCAGCACCGGTTTGTCGCCGACAAGCTCTTCCGCGGACCGAGTCAGACCAATGACCATACGTTGTCACCGGTGTCGGTCGCCTTCGCCAATGACGAGGGGCTGATGGATCCGTATGTGATGCCGAGCCTGCAACAGGTCTTCGACTTCGTCGACGCTTACGTAGCCTACTACCGCACCGGCCCAGGCAGTGCGCATCCGGATCCATCAGCCCCTCGTCATTGGCGAAGGCGACCGACACCGGTGACAACGTATGG
>JANPLC010000328.1:0-19771 GCA_031426335.1 Planctomycetota bacterium | reverse complement strand
CCGGAAGTCCGGAAGTCCGGAGCTCCGGTAGTCTCGTGGAATTGGCGATGAGTGGTTCGAGTCGGCGTCCCGATGACTTCGCTCGGTGAGGAGTGTCTCAGACCTCCGGACCTCCGGACCTCCGGACTTCCGGACGTTTTTTTTCAATGCGCCGTGATGCGCAGGTTGCGGAACGCCACCGGGTCGTTGTGGCCGGCGAGGCCGAAGTGGCCTTCGGTGCGATCTTTTCCTGGGTGTGGGCTGTTGCCCATGAACTCGGTGACCTTGCTGAGGTCGGCGTCGAGGATCAGCGTGCCGTTGAGTTCGACGCGGATGGTCGAGCCGCGCACGGTGACTTCCTGAAAGTTCCACTGGCCGGTCGGGCGCAGGTAACCGCGCTGGGCGGCGGCCATGCCGTAGGCGGAGCCGTGGTATTGGCGCACGTCGAGCTTGTCATACTTCGGACTGTCATTGTCGAGCACCTGCAGTTCGCACATGCCGGTATAGGCGGTGTCGCCGGTACCTGGATAACGCAGGGCAAGGCCGTTGTTGCCGCCTGCGGGCAGACGGAACTCGACGCGCGCGGTGAAGTCGCGGTAGATGGTGTCGGTGAAGATGGTGCCGCCCTTGCCTGGGAGACAGGTGATCACGCCGTCGGTGATCTGGTAGTTTTCCACCGGGCCTTTCCAGCCGGTGAAATCAGTGCCATTGAAGATGGGGGTGAAGCCTTGGCTGACCTTGCGTGGTTCGGGGCCGTCGAGGGACAATAGGGTGTTTGCCTCATCGCCTGGGATCGGCCGCACGATGACGTTCCGCCAACGGATCTCACCGCCGTGGGTTTGCAGTTGGATCGGACCAGTGCGCGGCAGTGGCTTGTCCTTGGCGAAGTAGTTGTGCATGCGTGCGTGGTCGACTACGCGCTGATCATTCAGCCATACGGTCACGCGTTCACCGACCATGACGATGCGCACCGAGTTCCATTCACCGAACGGTTTGTCGGCCTTCACCACGGGATCACGACCGGGCGAACCTTTGGCGTTGTTCCACAGGCCGCCGCTGCCTTTGTCCGCGCCGATGTTCCATTTGCCGCCAGCTTCGGTGGTGTCCCAGATCTGCACCTGGGGAATGGCGCGCAGGTAGATGCCGCTGTCGGCTCCCGCGACGGTCTTGTAGTCGAGGCGCAACTCGATGTCGCCGTAGTCGGCGTCAGTGGTCAGGTAAAGCCCGTTGCCGTCGTTGACTAGTTCGCCGTTCTCGACCTTCCAGTGTTTAGCGATGTCGGCGAGGCTCGCCTGTTTCTTCGCCGCGAGTTGTTCCGCGGGCAGCGCGCGCCACTTCGCTGGATCCTCGGTGCCCAGGCCCCACCAGCCGGTGAGGTCTTTGTTATTGAACAGCGGGGTGAATCCTGCTGGCAGTTCCGCGGCGCTGCCCGCATGGACGGTGGCGAGCAGCAGGAGCGTGAGCAGTGGTGTGCGTGTCATGGTGCATCCTACCTTGGGCAACGGGTGGGCGTTGCCGCCCAAGGTCCGGGGGAGGGCCGTTATTCCATCACGTCTGTGTGGGACAAAGCTGACGGATCCGGCTGAATGATCGAGGACAAGCGCTGGTCGAGACGACAGCATGCCCACCGTCACGCTGGAGAATCTGCATGTCCGCTGAGATCCGTGTCCTGGTGATCGGTTGCGGCAACATGGGCCGCTCGCACGCCAAGGCGTATCATCGCATTCCCGGTTTTCGCATCTGTGGACTAGTGGCGCGTGGCGAGAGCAAACGTGCAGTCGATCAGGAACTTGGCGGTGGCCAGGCGCTGTTCGATGATTGGAGACAGGCGCTCGCCGAGACCAAGCCCGACGCGGTGTGTATCTCGACGTATCCCGACACGCACGAAGAGATCGCCCTCGCTGCGTTCGCGCAGGGTTGCCACGTCTTCACTGAGAAACCCGTCGCGCCGAGTGTCGCGTCGTGTGAACGCGTGATCGCCGCGGCGCGTGCTGCTAAACGGCAACTCGTCGTCGGCTACATCCTGCACCATCACCCGTCTTGGCAGGTGTTCATCCGCGAAGCGCAGCAGCTTGGCCGGCCGCTGGTCATGCGCATGAACCTCAATCAGCAGAGTCATGGACGCATGTGGGACGTGCACCGCAGCCTGATGGCGTCGTCGTCGCCAATCGTCGACTGCGGCGTGCACTACGTCGACGTGATGTGCCAGATGACCGGCTCAAAGCCGCTGCGCGTCAGCGCGATCGGCGCGCGTCTGACCGACGATCTGCCACCGGGGATGTACAATTACGGCCAGCTTCAAGTGGTCTTCGCTGATGGTTCGGTCGGCTGGTACGAAGCCGGCTGGGGCCCGATGATGAGCACCGCGGCGTTCTTCGTGAAGGACGTCGTCGGGCCGAAGGGCTCAGTGACCATCGAAGCCAGCGACAAAATCGGTGAGGGCAACAGTGATGACGTCGGTGAGCATTCCGCGACCAGCGCCATTCGCGTGCACCATGCTGCGATCGACAAGGCCAACGAGTTCACTCAGCAGGACCGCATCATCAGCATGGCGGATGAACCGGATCACGACGGACTGTGTGAACGCGAGCAGGCGTTCTTCCTCAAGGCCATTTGCGAGGGCATCGACTTGAACGCACACTGGTCCGCCGCGCGCGATAGCTTGGCGATCGTGCTCGCTGCCGAGCAATCCATCCGCTCCGGCCAAGTGGTGGCGTTGTGAAGTTCCGTCCCCTGGGAGCGCCGACTTTAGTCGGCCGAGTGGGATCACCAGGAACGTCCGTGGTGGATCAACATCGTTGGAATTGCCCCTGGCCGACTAAAGTCGGCGCTCCCAGGAAATGACCATGCAGACGCTCGCACCGCCATTCATACTCACCCGCTTGTCGGTGTTGTTCTTCCTGCAGTTCTTCATCTGGGGTGCGTGGTACCTGACGGGTTTCCGTTACATGATCGCGCATGAGATGAGCCACAACGCGTTCTGGCTCTACACCGCCAGCCCGCTGGGGGCGATCTTCGCGCCGTTCTTCCTCGGGCTGTGTGTCGATCGGTTTTTCAATGCCGAGAAGGTCCTCGCTGTGTGTTTCATCGTCGGCGGTGCGATCATGTGGTGTCTGCCGTGGATTGGGGACATGCCCGCGGTCGAGATCAAATATCTCGACGAGGTAGTAGGCAAGAGCGGTCAGGTCGAAATGGTCGAGAAGACGTTTCTCGGGTTGACCATCGCAGGTGTTTCCCTGGCCAAGAGTACCTGGTTCAACCTCGGCATCTTCGCCCACATGCTCTGCTACATGCCGACGCTGGCGCTCACCGCCGCGCTGGCCTTCCGTCATCTGCCGCGCGGCAACGAGCAGTTTCCGCTGGTGCGCTTGTGGGGCACGTTTGGTTGGATCGCCGGCGGTTTCGTGCTCGCGGCGTCGTTCACCACCATGGGGGCCGATGGCAAGCTGATCGAAGCCGGTGAGAAGCCGGTGCAGTTCCAACTCGCCGCGGTCGCCTGTTTCCTCGCCGGTATCTTCTGCCTGACCATGCCGAAGACGCCGGCGCCGAAGAAGGGCCAGCCCTTCGCCTGGCGTGAGTTGTTCTTCGTCGACGCGTGGAAGGAATGGCGCAACCCGGCGTTCGCCACCTACCTCGTCTGTGCCTTCCTGGTGTGCATCCCGTTGTCGGCCTACTACGCCTACCTGGGCAATCAGATGGGCGCGATGGCGCTGAGTCACGCGTCGATTTGGGGCAACGTCGGTACGTGGTTGGAAGCCGGCATGTTGTTCCTCATGCCGTTCTTCATCCGCAAACTCGGAATCAAGAAGATGATCATGTGCGGCATCCTCGCCTGGGTGGTGCGTTACCTGTTGTTCACCTGGGCAGCGTCGCAGGGTGCCGTGCCGCCACCGTTCCTCGCCGAAGGTGGTGTGAATCCCGCGTATCCCGGCATAGTCATCGGTGACTTCCCAGTACCGTGGGCGCACGTCGGCTTCCTGGTGTTCCTGTTCGGCGTCGCGCTGCACGGCATCAGCTACGACTTCTTCTTCATCACCGGACAGGTCTACGTCGACAAGGTGACGTCACCGCTGATCCGCGGTCAGGCGCAGGCGATGAACCTGTTCTTCACCTACGGCCTCGGCCTCTACGTCGGCGCGATCGTGGCTGGAATGCTCGCTGATCGGGCCTTCGTCGACGATAGGGGAAAGGCAGTGGTCTCCGCGGCCACCGAATCGCTGCCCTACTGGTCCGGCCTGTGGCTGCCGCTCGCCGGCTTCGCCACCGTGGTGCTGATCATCTTCGCCGTGGCGTTCCACTACCGCGATCCGGAGCAGACGCCCGCAGCACGGTGACGCCCGGGACGCCGGTTTCCAACCGGCGAGACACCCGTCGTCCGGCGATGTTGCTGATTACAGAGTCGATGGCGGTTCCGGGCCTTCGTGTGATACCGCTGACCAATAATGTGGTATCCTTGCCGCAACACGGAGACGGCGATGGAGATCCTGTTGGCGGCAATCGCCGGATACCTTTTCGCTCAGCTGATGGTGTGGCAGCACAAACGCGCGCTGGCGTATGGTGAACGGGTGATGGAACAGGATCGGGTGGAGCAGATCCAGAGTATGAAGCAGAGTTGGGATTCCGTGTTTGGAAGTGGCCCTATTCACCTCTGGGTAGAGGGCGGGACCATCCGCCTGGATTACGTGTCGACCTCATGTCCCGGTCCGCACTCAGTTGAGATTGCCGCATCCGCCGTCGAAGCCCGTCAACATCTCGCGCGTTACTTGGCTGGGCGCATCGCCGACACACGCTTCTCGCGCATCGCCATCGAATCGTGATTGGCGCGCAAAGTCACCCGCTGTTCAGCTGCACGAAGACGTGACGCTTCGCCGTACCTGAATCCGCGTTGAATGAATTATCGGTTGGCGGCGGAATCCGTATCACGTCAGTAACGTGTAACCTAGTCGCTGTACGGGGTTTGGGCACTCGTTGATCGATAGCGATCCAATCGGAGGTATGCTATGAATGGAGCTAAAGCAGGCTCGTTTTGTGACGCATAGAATGAGGTCAGTTAACTCGCCCGACATGCCTGAGGGCCTGCCGCCATCCACTAGCACAGCCAATCTGTCCCGCGCTTAGCATCTCAGAATTCCGCAAGGAGCTTCCGCATGTACCTCGTGAGCAAGATCGTCCTTCCCCTCGCTGTCATCGCCGGCCTGGCTTGGCCGATGGGAGCCAGCGCATTGAAGGGCGGCGGTCCCGCTGATCAGGACAACACGCCGTCTGATCCGAAGACGGAACCTGCCGCACCGACTGCCGGGGCTGAAGACATCGGCGCGCAGGCCAAGGCCATCGATGCCATCGTCGACGCCGCGATTGCCAAGACTCCGGGCCTCAAGGTCCGCCCCAAGACCAAGGACGAGCAGTTCCTGCGCCGCGTCTACCTCGACCTCGCTGGACGTATCCCGACGATGGAAGAAGCCGGCGAATTCCTTGGCACCAAGAAGAGCGGCAAACGCGAAGCGCTGGTCAAGAAGCTGCTGGGCAGCGAAGCCTATGTCAGCAACACCTTCAACTTCTGGGCCGACATGCTGCGCGCGCGCGATCGCCTGCAGGACCGTTACGACGGCGTCCCGTACATGGAGTACATCAAGGATTCGACCCGCTCGAACAAACCCTATGACAAGTTCGTCTTTGAACTGATCGGCGCTGAAGGCCCGGGCACGTCCCGTGGCAATGGTTCGACTGGCTATTACATCGCCGACGCCGGCATGCCGCACGACAACATGGCCAACACCGTGCGCCTGTTCTTGGGCACGCGCCTGACCTGTGCCCAGTGCCACGACCATCCGTTCGACAAGTGGACCCAGCGCGACTTTTACGAAATGGCGGCCTTCACCGAAGGTACCGACGTCAAGACCAACGAAGGCGAACTCAACAAAGCGGTGAAGAGCCTGGGCAAGAAAGTGCCCTACGCCGCCGACCAGGTCGCCCGCCGTATGGGTGAGACCATGGGCATGAAGGTCAGCAACGCCGACATCGGCGCGATCAGCCTGCCGCGTGATTACATGTACAAGGATGCGCGTCCGGGTCAGAAGATCACCGCCATGACGATGTTCGAACAGGATATCCTCAAGGACAAGAAAACCGGCGTGCGTGAGACCTACGCCAAGTGGATGACCTCACCGGAAAACCCCCGCTTCACCACCGTCATCGTCAATCGTATGTGGAAGCGCCTGATGCGCGTCGGTTTGATCGAGCCGCTCGACAACCTCGACGACGAGACCAAGCCGAGCAATCCCGAACTGCTTGCCCACCTGGAAAAACTGATGAAGGACGTGAAGTACGACCTCAAGAAGTTCCAGGAGATCCTCTGCGCCACCGACGCGTACCAGCGCCAGTCGATCGTCGGCGATCCCGACAAGTTCAACTTCAAGCATGAAGGCCAGCCCCTGCGCCGCGTCACCGCGGAACAGATGTGGGACAGCCTGATGACCTTGACCGTCGCCAACGTCGACAACGTCAAGGGTCGTGGGGCCGATCATCTCTATAAATTCTATGAAGCGACCAAGGACATGAAGCCGCAGCAACTCGGCGAGATGATTCTGAAAGCTGGCGAAGCGCAGGATGAGATCGACGAGGCCGGCCGCGAAATCCGCGACCTGCGCGAAAAGATGCGCGGTGGCGACAAGAGCGTAGAAGGCAAGATCAAGGAACTGGAGAACAAGCAGAACAGCCTGCGTACCACCGCTGACGTCTTCACGCCCTACTACGACAAGTCATACCAGGATCCGGGTGACCACCGCCGCGCCAGCGAACTGCCGTCGCCGATGGGGCCCGGTCACTTCCTGCGCGTGTTCGGTCAGTCGAACCGTCAGCTGATCGACAACAGTTCGCACGATTCACTCAACCTGACGCAAAGCCTGGAACTGATGAACGGTTTCGTCGAACAGACCATCCTGGCCGATGATGCCAAGTCAGTCTTGAAGCAAAACTTCATGAAGGGCCGCTCGCCGGACGAGAAAATCAAGATCCTCTACCTCTCGATCCTCTCCCGTATGCCCACTTCGTCCGAGGTCGGCTACGGCCAAAAGGTGATGTCGCTCGCGCCCAATAAGCGTGGCGACGAATACCTGGGCTGGGCGCTGATCAACAGTGCTGAGTTTGCTTTCAACGAGTGATCCGCAGTCACATCTGCCTTCACACACAACCACTCTCTCAACATCCTCAATCACCAGTCCGTACCCGGAGTTCCCCGTGATCAACCCGTTCAATCGCATGGATGAACCGACCCGCCGCGCTTTCATGGCCAACATGGCCAAAGCCGCCTTTGGTCTATCGATCGTGCCGGTCTTCGGCCAGGGTCTGCTCAGTGCTGCTGATCCGGTGAAGGGGGCCGTTGCGGCGATTCCCAAGCGCAAGAAGCCGGCGAACAAGTGCATCTACCTGTACATGGGTGGCGGCATGAGCCAGATCGATACCTTCGATCCCAAGCCCGGCTCCAAGTCACAGGGCCCGCTCAAGGCGGTGAACTCCAAGGCCGACGGCGTTCAGCTCGGTGAGCTGATGAGCCGTACGGCCGAGCAGATGAAGCACGCCACGGTCATCCGCAGCATCAACTCGAATCAAGGTGCTCACGAGCAGGCCGCGTACTACATGCGCACCAGCTACGCACCGATCAACACCACCCGCCACCCGTGCCTCAGCTCGTGGAGCAACTACTTCCAGGCTAAGCCCGGCGAGACCCTGCCGGGCGGCATCATGGTTGGCGGCGGCGGCGACCATCCGGGTTGCGGCTTCCTCGAATCCAAGCTTTCGCCCCTGCCGGTGGGTGACCCGAATCGTGGCGTGACCAACATCAAGCCGCCTAATGGCGTCGACCTGAAAGAAATGCGCAACCGCCTGGACGTGCTCGGTGCGCTCAATCAGAAATTCTACAAGAGCTATGAATTGAAGTCGATGCAGGGTCACGAAGACATGTACATGGACGCCGTGAAACTCATGGCGAGCAAGGACATCGAGGCGTTCGACATCAGCAAGGAACCGGGGGATGTGCGCGCCAAGTACGGCGACAGCTATTTCGGCCGCGCCTGCTTGCTCGCTCGCCGTCTGGTCGAAAAGAACGTGCGCTTCGTCGACATCAGCCACGGTGGCTGGGATACCCACGACGACAACTTCGCTCGCCTGAAGGACACCGCTGGCACGCTCGACCAGGGCCTCAGTGCGCTGATCGGCGATCTTTCTAGCCGCGGCATGCTCGACGACACCTTGGTCTGCGTGGTGTCGGAGTTCGGCCGTACGCCGGAGATCAACAACACCAACGGCCGCGACCACTTCCCCAAGTGTTTCTCAGCTTTCCTCGCGGGTGGTGGCCTGAAGGGCGGCAACGCCTACGGCAAGACCAACAACGACGGCACCGAGATCGTCGAGAACAAGATGAGCATCCCCGATCTCAATGCGACCATCGCCTACGGTCTCGGCCTGCCGATCGACAAGGTCATCACCTCGCCAGACGGCCGTCCGTTCACCATCGCCCATAAGGGCAAACCGGTGACGGAGCTGTTCACGGCCTGAGCGTTCGTCGTTCGTCGGTGCCGCTCGCACAAAGCCATGGCCTTGCCATGGCTTTGTGCGTTGGTGGTCGAGCAAGTGCGGGCGCTGGCGAGGCGGCAAAGCGCAAAGCCAAGGTGAACTTAGATCTTAGATCCGGCGATCGACACAGGGATTTTTCAACACGAAGACACGAAGAACAGCAGGTATTCATTAGAGTTCGAGCGTCACCTGCGAGTCACCAAACTGGTGAACCCCTTTTTTCTGCATCCCTTTGTG
This sequence comes from Planctomycetota bacterium, assembly GCA_031426335.1. Taxonomy (GTDB): domain Bacteria; phylum Planctomycetota; class UBA11346; order UBA11346; family UBA11346; genus BOG-1363. Next base: position 10,984 of record JANPLC010000328.1, on the reverse strand, counting down.
TCTTCGTTCCTTCGTGTTGAAGAATCGGTTCGTCTGCCAGATATAGGGTGAACGCGTGAGTTTATTGAGCCGCGAGTTCCGGCGTGGTTTTTTCGCGGTAAGCGAGATCGGCGAGCACCGTGCCGACGGCTGCGGCATCGTCCGGTGACACCGCATCGGTGCTGGTGCGCCACGCCGTCACCAGCACCAGTTCGAGCGCGACATACCAGTGCGGATCATTGGCGTGGAGACGTTCGGCTACCAGCTTCCAGGCTTGTTCCCAGAAAGCCGCGGGATCCTTCGCCAGCGCCCGCGCGGCACGTTGTGCTGCGGTAAGGTTGCCGCTCGCCACCGCCTCGGCGAAGTCCGGCGTCGCCGGATCGATGCAGGTACGCACGGGTGCGAGTCGGGCACCATGAATACACCACCACAGCTGATGGCCGAGCTGGGTGATGAGCGTGGCGAGGTGTTCGGGCAGCGCGTGGACCGCCAAGCGCTCACAAGCGACGGTGCCGAGCAATACATGCAGCAGTCGTCGATCGGGATCGTGGAAACGCTGGCGCACCTGCACGGTCAGCGCCCCCAGCACCCAACTGAGCGTCGGCAGGTCAGCATTGATGCCAAGATGATCGGCCATTACGCGGTAGGCGTCTTTGGCGGTTTTTTCCAGCAAGAGGCCCTTGAGCGTTGAGACGCTCGCATGTGGTTCGCTCTTGGTCGTTGGCAGGTCACGTTGCCAAGCGGTGAGTTGCGCCGAGCTGAGATGGACCTCAGCAGGATGCTGATCGTTCACCAAGCTGTCGAGGAATCGCTGGCGCATCAGTCCGCGTTCCGCCTGCGTCACGTGTGGCCACAACGCGACCAGCGCCGCGAGGCAGGACAATTGCAGTCCGACATCTTTGGCCAGATCGATGGTGGCCGGACAAAGTTGACGGCAGAGTTCTTCTTCATTGTTCGGGATCGGCGCGATCAGCAGTTCACCAGTGTAACTGATGGTGGCATCTTGGCGCATCTCTGCCGCACGTTGCAGTGCCGCTTGGCGCAAGCACACCGCCTGCTGATCGGCGTCACCGCACGCTGCCGCAAGCACCAAGGCCAGACCACGTTCGCCGAATCCTTTGGCGGCGAGCAGACTGGTGATGGCAGCGCGCGCTGAGGTGTGGTGCATGACACGCGATGCTAGGGCAGGCCTCTTGCTCGCAAGAGCGCGGGTGATGCAGCGTGGACGCGACGACGGGAAGCCCGGTCAGTTAGCGTCGGCCTCGGCGTCGCCGGCCTGCGTCACCGGCCAGGGCGCGCGCTCGGGTGCCGGCTGCTCGGTGCGTTCCAGCGACACATAAGCGATGGTGCAGCCTTCCTCTTTTTTGTGCCGTTCGAAAACCGTGGGGAATCGCGTCGCGATGTCGATGCGGTAGCCGCTTGGGTAGAGGGATCGCCAGAGACCAGGGAGCGTGGTGACGTTGGACAGGACTTGGAAGGCGTAGTTGTGGGTATCCGATGCGAACATCAGTCGTCCGCCTGGAGCCATGGCGTGGGCCAGGTCGAGCAAGAAGGCGCGATTGGCCAAGCGACGGCGTCGCTGACCGGCCTTGGGCCAGGGATCCGGAAACAGGATGTAGGCGCGCTGGAGGCAGCCCGGAGGCAGACGGTGGCGGACGAAACGGTGGGCTTCGCCGCTGAAAAGGCGCACGTTGGTCGCGCCGGTTTGCAGGCACTTGTGGGCGGTTTTGGTCACCCGCAGGGGATCGTACTCGACGCCGATGAAGTCCTCCTCCGGGTGGGCGGCAGCCATGGATGAGATGAACTCGCCGTGACCGAAGCCGATCTCCAGCCGCAATGGCGCGCGACGCGCGAACAGCGCGGTAGGATCAAGGAGATCGTCGCTGCGGCTGCCCACCAGTGAGGCCTGCGCCGCGGTGCGCACGCGGTAGCGTTTCATGCCGGGAGAGACCATTGCCGCCGCACCTCCGTCGTGGGGGCGCAAGACCTACGCCCGCTGGCCGCTGGCGCAATCGCGGCCAGCACCAGGGCTCACGGAGTCGGCGTTGCTTGCGGTGCTTGGGCTGGTGCGGCGGGCGGCGCAACCGGCTGGGTTTCCGGCGGCGCGACCGGTGCGGGTGGCGCGGCCGGCGCGATCGCTGGAGTCACCGTCATCTTGGCCCCGTTGGTATCCAGCACGATGGCGATCTGCGGATCCTGCGCTGGCACGGTGACCGTGCCGATGGACTCCCAGCCGCGGCGTCCGCCTTCTGCCTGCACCGTCAGGTGCAGCGTGCGTCCGGCGGTGAGCGGTACGCTGAAGGTGTTGTCGCCCCACTTCATCTCCTTGCGGAAGATGTTGCCCTGACCGACCGCATCGCCGCCGAGCAGGTAGATCTGCGTCGAACTGAAAGAAAACCCGATGCCGACGCCGATGCCAGTCGCACCACCGGAGCCGAAGCCGACTCCGGCACCGGCGCTGGGTCGGCCCTGACGGTTCTCCATGCTGCTGAAGAACGGGCGTTCGACCTGCGCGTTGATGGTCACGGGTACTCCACCACTATCGCCGAAGCGCCGCGGCTCACCGCAGGCAGTCAACAGTAGAACGGTGGCGAGAGCGAGGATGGCGCAGGAGCGGTTCATGGCGTTTACCCTAGCAGGGTGCTGAAAAAGCACACTGCGTGGGGGTAACAGGGGGGCGTCTGCCCCCCTGGACAAAGAGCCACTGCGGATTTTCCCGGGGAAAATAGCGACCGCAGGTCGCCCCCGGGAAAGTCCGCAGCTAGCAGGCTGCGTTTTTCAGCAGCCTGCTAGGATGCGGTTGGGAAACAGCAGCCAGTGACGTTGGGTAAATCCCACGGTGCATCACCGCCGCCGCTGAGGCTCCCAGGCCGGGTCGTTGTCCCAGCCTCCGCCAGCGAAGAGCGCATTCCACGCCGGGCCGTTGGCGCCAATGGTGACGCCGGAACTGGAATAGATCGAGCCGGTCTGGGTGAGGGCGTAGACCGGTTTGTCCGCGGCATCGGCTGACCAGGCGTAGACCACGAAACGCTCGCTCTGGGCCTTGGCTGCCGCGGCATTCTGCGCCCGTGCGCCTTCGTTCGCGCCAATGGCGCCGCCTTTGCCATCCGGCAGCCAGCACGAGAAGCGATAGCCATGCACCGATGGCCGGGTGGCGTTCCACACTTCCGGGAGCAACGACAGCTTGAGCGTGTCTGGCTGGCCGGTGATGGCGCCGCCGGCCATCTCGGCGAGGAAGCCGTACTCACCGATATTGTCGCCGTTCTGATCGACATAAGCGCCGGCCTGGAACTGGATCTGGGCGGGGAACACGCCGGAGCGCAGCAGGGCGACGACCGACACCTCGGCGGCATTGCCGCGTTTTGGCACGGCGCTGGCGACCGCGGCACCGGCGATGAGCGGGAGTGCTCCGAAGCCGAGCAACCCACGCGATTCTACTTCCCAGCCGCCATCGCGGTGTTGGCCAAGTAGGTAGCCGGTAGCGGCCACGCCCGACGCTCGTGCCAACATCACGGTGATGGTCTGTTTGTCCTTGGCGTCCTGGATCGGCATGAGCGGGAGGAAACCGCCGAGCACGCGCAGTACCGCCGGCGTATCGCTGGCACCGATAAGGAAGGCATCAGTGGTGGCCTTGGCCAAGGCGGTCTTGAGCGCGACGCTGGAACTCCAGTTGTTGTCACTCGCCGTGAACCAGGTGCTGCCCAGCGCCTGATCACTGGTCAGCACCCAGTGTTTCGCATCCGCGATCAGCGTGATCGGGAGCGGCAGGTTGGGTACCGGCAGCAGCGCGCTGGTGCCATCGGCGGGGACCTCGATCATCAACTGATTCGTCAGCGCATGGCGCAGCACCTGGTCGAGCGCTGGAGAACGCGGCAACGCGATGGTCACCGCCGGGAATGGCGCGGATGGCGTCACCGCAATCAGCACGGTGCCGTTCAGGCTGTCGAACAGTTGCTCAGCGTTCAGGGGCAGTCCGGCACCGGACAGTCCCTGGTCGATCTGCGCCCGCACCTGCGGGGCAGTGACCGGCTGGCCCTGATCAGCCGCCAGCTTGAGCAGCATGGGTTCGAGTGCCTTCCACGCGGCCTTGCTGTCGATGCCGAGCGCCAGCGCCGCCAGAGTGTTGCTGGGCAGATGAGCGAACAGCGAACGATCGACCGGCAGCACGCCAGGATAGGTGAACTTCTGGTGGAGGCGTTCGTGCAGGCCTTCCGGAACCAGGGTCATCTCCCACGTCAGTGGTTCGAGGTACTGGTCGAACGAGCGCATGGTGGCGAAGGTCGCGCGCGCCTTGGGATCGTCGGTGATCTCCCCCAAGACCGTGACCAGCGCGCGGTAATCGATGGCGAGGCTGAGGTCAGTCTTCCCAGGCGTCACCTCGTAGGGCGCGGGCGGTTGATCACGATTGGCGTCAATCAGCAGACGGTCGCCGAAGCGCGCGAAGGTCATGCGCTCGATTGCGGGATTGCCATCAGCGGCGGGCCGGATCGCGGCATCGGCGCCGGCAATGGTCAGCGTTTCGGCATTGGCGTTGCCGGCAGTGATCAACTCCATGAGGCGAGGCGCAAACGCACCGAGGTAGAATTGTCCCAGCAACCGGGCCTTGGGCTGCGGCGCTGCGCCGGTAGCGGCAGGTGCGGGCGGGATGAATCCGGTGATGCGCACATCGCCGGATTTCATCGCCGCGAGCGCCTCGATCAGCGTGAAGCCGAGGGGGCCTTCGATGCCGGCAAGTTGTTCCGCGACCTTCGTCCGCAGCGGTTCGAGCGCGCGTTCTTTCCACAACTTGGCGTAGAGACTGGCGTCCCAGCGTTGGATCATCCGCGCGCCGTCACCGATGGTCAGCGCCATGAGCGGTGCCGGTTCGGCGGCCGGTAGCGCCAGCACAGCGACCAGCGAGGGGACGATCAGGCGTGCGATGATGCGGCCCATGAGCGGTTCCTTCCCACAGCCGCATGCTGCGGCCGAGTGGAAAGCACCCTAGCAGGCAGCTGAAAAACAGCATCCTGCTAGGTTTGGGGAATCCGGGGCGGGGCATCACAGGGCGGCGCCACTGCGCGACCGAAATGTGCTCAGCAGCGGTCAGCGCCCAATGTGGTCAGGGCACACCAGCGCGCCGAAGAAGTCCGGCGGGACCAGTTTTTCCAGGCCACCGGCTTCCAGCACCGCGCTGGCATTGAAGGTCTGGTCGTTGTTGCCCAGGGCCTTGGCCGAGAAAGCCCAGGTGAACGTCAAACCACCTTCGGGCCGCGCCGTCGGATTGCCTTCGCGCAGCAGGCGGAAGAGACCCCATGGCGAACTGGTGAAGTCGAGTGGCATCTGCTGGTCGGCGATGGTGGTGATGGTCAGCTTGGCGCCGGTGGCGGTGGCTTCGTTCCAGGTGAACGTGCCGCGGCGGTCCGGGCGGTCATACAGGCCGAACGAGGTATCACCGACGGTGATCGCGACGTTCTTCACCCCACCACGCTGGTTGAGCGTGACGGTGAACGGCGCGGCAATGGTGGCCGAGTCGTTGGCGTACAGCGCCGCGCGCACTTCCTTGGTCCGTTCGATCAGGCGTTCGTATTCGCGGTTGACCGGCAGCAGATCGCGACCGGCGACTTTGATTGGGCGTAGCTTCTCAACCTCGGCGATGGCGGCGGACAGCAGACCGGTCTTGGGATTGAACAGTCGGCTGAAACTCGACAGCGTGGCATCGTTCTTGGCCGTGCGGTCGAAGGGGAAACGTCCGACCAGCGACTCGCTGAAGGGTTTGAAGACCTTGTCGCGCCAAGCCGCGTCCTGTTCGCTGGTGACTTCGGCGCTGAGCGTGCGATGGACCTCAAAGGTGGCGTTTTCGAAGGTCTGCATCAGCGCCGCGCGGCGTTCGGCGGATTCCACCGCCTTGAACGCCGTGCCGATCTGGCCCCAGGCGTTTTCGTAGGCGGCCTGCAGGGCGACCAGCCGGGCGACGTCAGTCGAGCGACGGCCGCTGTCGGTGGCGGTGGCGAATTTGTCGACGGCTTCGCTGAACGTTCCGAGTGCGGTGAGGGCGTCCTCCAGCCACTTCATGTCTGAGTCGCTCGGTGCGCTAGTCAGATCGGAAACGCTATAGCGCACGGTCAGGCCCTGGAACACGCCCTTCACCAGGTCGCGGTACGGCGACTGTGGCCCGGTCAGCGTCCGCAGATTGGCGCTGGCCTCGCGCAGATCGTTTGATTTCGCCGGACGGATACCGGTCATGAAACGCAACCAGTGGCGCGACAGGTCGGTGGCATAACGCGTGCGCAGACGTTCGCGGATGTCCTCGCGTGGTTTGGTGATGTTGATCGCTTGGAACTGCTTGAAGAGTCCCTCGCTCTTTTCCGCGATCGAACCCGCCATGGTCTCGTCCCAGCCACGCTGGCTGAAGAGCATGGGGAAATCGTAATCGGCGGCCACCAGGGTGCGGTTGGTGCCCGGCAGCACACTGTCGCGGTTGATCTTCGCGACCGAGGCCTGGAGCGTCGAGATGATGTCTTCGTAGCTCTGCGGGATCCACAACGCTTCGCGCAATTCGAAGTCGATGCGTTCCTTGAGCGGCCGGTCGATGGCGATCTTCCAGACTGCTGGATCACCTTCGTGCATGTGCCCGGCGAAATGGGTGAGCTGGTTGTACGCAGCGCTCTCGATCGCGGGATCAGCCGGGCCGGAACCATCCTTCACTGCTAGCAGCCAGCGGTGGTCGTCGCGCAGCACTCGTTCCATCAGCTCGCGATTGGCTGGGACTTCGCCGGCGATCATCAGGTACGTGCGGTAGAGGTCATTGAGCTGGTCGTAGGTCTGGAGCGTCTTGCCCTCGGCGGTGCGCAGTTTTTCCAGTTCGTTGCGCAGACGGTCGCCTGCCGGCAGCAGGAACCAGCGTTTCACCTGCGCATGGTAGAGCAGGTAGCCCTTCTCGCGCACATGATTGACGCCGCTGGAGGAATGGTTCTCCAGGCGTTCGAGCGCGACACGCAGATTGTCGAGCGCAGCCAGATTGCTCGCGGCCTTGGTCGGTTCGCTGCGGCTGGTTTCCAGCACCACGCGGCTGGCGGCGACGGTGCGATCGATTTCACGGCCGTTGGCGATGTACCAGCTCACCAGGGTGACGAACATCACCACCAGCATGGCGGCGGAGGCGACCAGTGAGGTCAAGCGCCACAGCGCGCGGCTGCGCCGCACGCCACCGGAGACCTGCACCAGCCGCTGATCCCCGAGCAGGACCTTGGTCAACAGGTCCTTGATGAAGAGCCCCTGGCATTGCTCCGCGGTCGGCGCGGCCTGCTGCACGGCGTTGGCCTGGATGAAGATGCTGGCTTCGAGGTCGGCCTTGGGCGCTGCGGCAGCAGCGGCGACGGCATTGGCCACCGCGGCCGGCGTGACGGCGGTGCGCTGGGTCTGCTGCGCGCTGGTGAAGTAGAAGCCGCGCAGCGCCGGCAGTGCCTGCTGCGGATTCGGGCGCAACAGGGCGGCGAGGAAATCTCCCATCCACTTCTGCACCGCGCTGAACTGCTGCGGGAACTGGATGACTTTGTATTGCTGTTCAGGTCCGAGATCGCCACCGAGCGCACCGAGGCGGCGGTTGCGCAGGCCGGGCAGCAAAGCCGCGGTTTCACGGGTGAATACCGTGCGGATGTCGGCCATCATGCCGGGTTGCCACGGCAGGGTGTGGCCCAGGACCTGCTCGCGGCCCTGGGGCGGCAGCGTGACGAAGAAATCCTTGAAGCCACCGATCAGATCGCACTTGGTGAAGGCTACATAGAGCGGGATGTCGAGGTTGAGCTTGCGGTTCAGTTCGCTCAGACGGTCGCGGATCTGCTGAGCGGCGGCATTGACGCCAGCGTCGTCCTTTTTGAGCAGATCGGGCACGCTGATCGCGACCACCACGCCGTTGAGCGCCAGTTCAGGACGCGCCTGTTCCAGCAGATCGAGGAATGCCTTCCACTCTGCCTGCGAGCTTGAATCGGCGGTGTAACGACCAGCAGTGTCGAGGAACATCGCCTCTTCGGTGAACCACCAGTCGGCGCTGCGCGTGGGCGCGCCAGCGCGCGTCGAGCCGGCGCCGAAGGAGGCGAAGGTCAAGCCGGATTCGGCCAGCAACGAGGTTTTTCCGGCACCCGGAGCACCGATCACGAGAAACCACGGCAGCACATTCAGCGCGGCCGGGCGGGTTGAACGCAGGGCGCCCAGGCACTTCTGGAACTGATCGTTCATCTCGGCCAGCCCGCTGGCTGAGCGGATCATGGTTTTTGACAAGGAGGCCTGCGCCTTGGCGGCGGAACGTCGCTGCATCACCAGCAGGACGCCGCCGATACCCAACCACAGCACCGCGACTATCGCGGTGATGATGATCTGGGTGGTGGTACTCAGCGAGAGGCCGACGGTCTTGGAGGTCCAGGCGCCACCGATGAGGGCGATGGCGGCAGCGGAGATGATGGCCAGGAGACGCATTCAGGGCACCGTCGCGCTGAGGGTGGTGGCGGGGAACTCGTCCGCGCGTCCGAAGAGCAGGCTGCCGAGCAGCAGCCATAACAACAAGAGGAGTACGGCAACCGCGGCTGGAGGCGCCCAGGCCGGCGCGCGCAGCCACCACTTGGTGCCGCCCGCGCCGCTGGTGGCAGGTTGTTGCCAATGCGGCGACAGACTGGTCCCGGACTGACGGCTCTCACTAATTTCGCGTGCCAGCCGGTCGATCAGGATGCGGCGTTGTTCTTCGCCGCGTTTGTCGCCGTACTTGCCAGTGAAACCCATCACCAAGCTGAGGTAGTAGACCTCCTCGACATCGAAGCGGCCGGAGTCGCCGGAATTGCGCAACTGGTCGAGCTTGACGTAGAACTCCTCGCCGGCGTTGAAGTCGTCGAAGTAGGTCATCTGCAACGGCTTTTCCAACCACGCGTCTTTGAGTGCGAGGTTGCTGGTCAGCACCTTCTGATCGATGAAGGCGGTCAGCGCGTACTTGGCCAAGCGGATGTTCGCCAGCGGCACGTTGTAGCGGGTAGCGGCGGCTTCGAATTCCTTGAGCGCGTCATCGAAGCGCGCGGCCAGCGTGGCGGCCTCCAGATCAGCAGGCTCTTTGTCGAGGTAGAGCGCGAGCTTGAAGATCGGTCCGCTGAGATCGGCGAGTCCGCCACCGATGGGCAGGCTGGGGACGGCAGTGCTGTTCATCGCGATTTCTTTCCGAAGCAGTGCGAGGTGCGAGGTGCGAGGTGCGAGGTGCAGGTCAATCGCATGGCGTCGGCCGGCGCCCTATCGTGCAACGGGTAAACATCGCACGCCCGCCGCCTGCCGCACTCCGCGTTCGTCATGTGTCCTTCACGGCCATACATTCGAGTTTGAGATCGGTGAACTCCGGTGGCAGGAACACTCCGAGGGTGCGCGTGTCGGTGATGCCATCCCAGTGATCACCTTCGCGCGACAGTTCGAAGTACGAACAGCCGGGTTGCGCCGGGATCTCGCCTGGCGGCACCGACAGGTAGGTCAGCGACAGGCCGCGCATGGCCTGCGCAATGAGCCCCGGCAGACGGCCACCGGAGGCGACCTTGGCCTTCATCGGCAGCTCCTTCATCACGCGTTCGGCGGGCAGACCGCATTGCACCGAGAAATAGATGCGGTGGCCGTCGAGGACCGCCTCTGGCACGCGACCGGAATGAATGCGTTCGCTGGTCTTGGTCAGCTGCACCGGCACGTAGCGCATGGTGATGCTGGTTTCCAGCAGGGCACGCAGGCGCTCATCGAGTTTGCCGAAACAACCGGCGAGGTCCTGATGGTCATAGGTCGGCAGTTCGCGCGGATAACCATCCGCCGAGAACGTCGCGAGCTGGCCAGCGAGGCGCGCCAGTTCGGTGAACAGGGTCTCGGGATGGGTGCGTCCGGCAGCCAGGTGGGTGAGCACCGGCAACGCCCCGTTGAGCGTGTGCAGCATCATGAAATTGGCCGACTCGCTGACCGAGAACTCGACCTTGCCCTGCGTGCGTTGACGACGGTTATGCGCCAGTTCTTGCGCCCGTGAGCCGACGATTTCCAACGTGCGCTTGAGTTGTCCGGTGAGCACCGGCGAGGCATCGACGGTGAGGCACGGCGGCACCTTGTGGCTCGACAACATGAGTTTGCCCGAGGGACCACGTTCGATCTCGCACAGCGGCAGGGCGCTGAGTCCATCGAGGGTCTCGTCGCCGGTCACCAGCACCAAGTGGCGCGCAGCGACCTGGATCTGTTGCCGTTCGCCTTCACCACTGTCGTCGACCACCGTCAGTTCCTGCGCCCGGTAGCGCATCGTGCGGCCATCGCGGCGACCATCGGTGCTGCTGTTGATTTCGCCCGGACGTTCCAGCGCGGCGGCGAGGTAGACGGTCAGGCGTTCCTGGGTCGGCCCCAAGGTGATGGGACGGGCAGCGGGTGCGCCATCTCCGGCAGGGATATCGAAGGGCAGGCCGTCGGGCAGGATGCCGGCGGCCTCGACTAGCTTGAGCTGCTGGTTGGCCAGGGCTTCGCCGTCGATCACCAGCCGAGTGAAACCGGTGGGATGCCGCTGGCTGAGCGCCAGCACCGCGGCGAGCCGCGACTCAAGATGGCGGTCGGCCTGTTGGAAATGCTGCGGCAGCAGCAGCATTCCTTCGTGCCACAGCACGCGCTGGAGGCGGCTCATCACTTGCCCTTGGCTGCGGGCTGGCTGCTATCATCACCGTTGGCGGGCTTCTTCGCCTCACCAGCGATCGAGATGCCGTAGCCACTGAACTCGATCACCGGCTTCTCTGCTTCATTGAGCGGCAGGACCAGCACGCGAGCATCGCGGGCATCGGTCTTGGCGTAGAGCGCCATGATGCCGATGAAGCGCGTGCCGACTTCCAGCTCGCCCAGGGCGATACGCTTGGGCTGATCGGTGGCGTTGCCTGGAACGATGCTTTCCACCCGCGGCGCTGCCAGGCGGTCTTGGCCCAGGACCTTCTCATCCTCGGTCCACAACTTCTCGAAGGTGGCGCGCTTGAAGGCGGCGTCGTCTTTGAGC
>JANPLC010000327.1:0-19161 GCA_031426335.1 Planctomycetota bacterium | reverse complement strand
CCGGCGGGTGTTTGTGGACGGCGGTGCGCCGCGGTCCACGCCCGGGGGAATGGGGGTTTTGGGGGGGGGTATGGATGGGTATTACATGGGGCTTGGGGTGTGGGGCTGGGGTCGTGGGATCGGGTTGGCAGTGCCCGAATAACGCCCCTGGCCGCCCCATGCGCCATTACCACCACCCTAGCCCCTCACCCCTAGCCCCTTGCCTTTGCCCCTTTTCCCCCGTGTGCCGACCGCCTGGGTCTGACAAGGGCGCAAAGGACGTTGGCAACCGGAGGTAACGCCTTAGGAATCAGGTCCCAAGGATGACCTCCCCGATGTCTAATGCTTCGCCGGATCCGGCACTGGCGGTCGCTTCCAAGCGCATCGTCTCACTTGAAGCCGACATCACCAATCTACGCAAGGGGATGGTCCAGCAGCTCACGCTGTCGGGCAAGCTCATCAAAGCTGTCTTTGCGCTCGACGACGATTATTTCGGCGGGCGCTTCCAGGCGCAGCAGAATCAGGACAGCCCGGATCCCTTCCGTGATTTCACCGTCGCCACGAAAGTCGTTGAGGCCATCAGCGAAGAAGTCCAGGGCGGTAGCGCCTTTGCTGACAGCCCTCTGCTGCGTGACGGCATTGCCAATCTCATCACCGCCATCGAATCCACTCGTGGGATGGCGATCGAGATGGAGAAGGCCAGCATCGATGCGGTCGGTGTACCGGTCAAACCTGAGGGCCTGAAAGCTCACGTATTCCCTGAGAACAATTCGCTCGGTTGTCTGGCCGAAGCCGCCCGTTCGGTGCACGATCTCTCGAAGCCGATGAAAAGCACGCGCGAGCGCTTCGCCGGCATGCGCATGATGATCAATGAGGCCGAACGCGCGCGCAGCGAAGCCGAAAGCATCGTCACTCCAGTCAATGTCGAGAAGATCGCGGCGTCGATCACCGAGGAACTGAAGAAGGTCCAGCAGGAGCTGAAAACCACTCGTGCCCAGCTGATGTCGACGCTCGACAGCCACGCGCTGAAGGAGAAGTCCCTGCGCGCCGAGTTGGAACGTGCGCGTCGCGATGCCGGTTTCGAAGCCGACACCCGTAAGTCCGACCGTGCTGAGGCTCGCAGCCTTGCCGCCGAGATCGCTCGTCAGATCGAAAACGCCATGCCTGCTGGCAGCAGCGACGATCTGGAGATCACGCTCTCGGTGCTGCGCGAAGCGCTGAGTGAAGATCAGGATCTCGCCTCGTTGGCGGCCGCTACCGAAAGTGTGGTGGTCGACTGGGTGCGCCTGACCGCCGAACAGGCAGCGAAAGCCGCTCCCACCGCGAAGGCCGATGACGGACGCCTGACGGCGGAGTTGGCTGCTGAACGTGCAGCACGCGAGAAGGACCATACCGCGGCGAAGGCCGCCGTGGCCGAAGCGGCCCAACTCAAGATCCGCTTGGCGGAAATCGAACGGCGCGCCACCCTCGCTGAGCAAGAGCTGACGAAACAGAAGGAACGGATTGGCCAAGCGGCGGCGGCGGAATCCGCCGAGCTGACCGCGCTCAAGGTCAAGCTCGCCGAGGCCGAGACCACGCTGGCCAGTCGGGAACGCGACCTGACGGCGACCAAGGACGCTGCCAGCAACGCCCAGCGCAAGATCAGCGAGATCCAGGGGCAGCTCGACAGCGCCAGCAAGTCCGCGCAACAGGGCGTCGACACTACCAACCGCGACATCGTTGCCCTGCGCGCCCAGTTGTCGCAGGCGACCACCAATCTCCGTCTCAAAGAGGACGAGGCCAAACGGGCCAAAGAAGCGCTTCAGCAGGAGCAGACCAAAAACGGCGATGCCTTCCAGAACCTCACGCGCCAACTGCACGCGGCACAAGAAAAGCTCGCCGTTTCTACCAGCGAGCTGCAGACCGCGCGTACCCAGACGGAAGCGACCAACCGTCAACTCGCCGAACTTCAGGCGCGCTCGACCCAGGGCCGCGAGCAGGAGCTCAAGCAACTGCGCGACACCCACACGCGGGAACTCAAGCTGGCGCTCGACGCCAAGGTCATCGCCGAGACCAAGCTCCAGCAGCTCGATGCCATCGCCAAGCAGGCGGAGGCTCAGCGGACGGCGGATCTGGCCGATGCGCGTAAGACCATCGCCGCGCTCGAAGCCCGTGCGACCGACCTGCAATCGAAGGCCGAGACCGCTGGCGCGGAAGCCGCCCGCCTCAAGGGTGAGGTCGGACGCGTCGGCGCGGAACACGCCAAGGCCAGCGCCAGTCTCGAATTCGCCACCGCCCGTGAGCGCCAGATCGCCACCGATCGTGAACGCCTAGAACGCGAGCGCGCAGAACTGCAGGCGCGCCTCGACGCTCTGCGCAAGACCAGCGACGCGACGGTCAATCAAAGCGAGAACACGCTCATTGGGCTGAAAAAGCAGCTGGCCGAGAGCAAAGCCGCCGAAACCGAAGTCCGCGCGCAACTCACCCGACTCACCGCCGAGGCTGCCGTGCTGGGGGAAAAACAGGGCAAGGCCGACCAGGAGCTGGTGGCCCTGCGCAGCGAAAAGGATCGCGTCACGGCGAACCTCCAGACCCTGACCCAAGAGCGCGACCAGGCGCGTATTAAGCTCAGTGAGATCGAACGTGAACGTGCGCGTCAGACGGAAGCCCAGGGACGCGCCGAGACCCAGGCGCGCACGCTCACCGCGGAGGTGACCACCCTGAAACGTACCGAACAGGAAGCCACCCTACGCGCGGATAAGCTCACCGCCGAACTGGCGCAGGTGCGCGAACGCCTTACCGCAGCCCAGCAAGCCGGTGCCCAGGCGAACGCGCAGCAGACCACACTCAAGGATCTGGAGGTTCGTCTCACTGGTGAACGCGATGCGGCCAAGTCTGCCGCGGCGAGTGCCGGTGCTGAACGCGACCGTCTCAAGGCGCAAGCGGATCGCCTGCAGATCGATCACGAGGCCTTGGCCAAACGTCTGGATGAACGCGAAAGCCAGCTCACCGGTCGCCTCAACGATACCAGCCGTCAGCTCGGCGAGTTGAAGGAAAACAACACCCGCTTGGCAGCCGACAACGAACGTTTGCAGGCCGAGGCGACGCGAGCAGCGAGTGCGCGCGGCGACGCCAAAGAGGCGCTGGAACGCAAGGAGTCGACCAGTACCTGGACCAAACGCTTGGCGGATACCGCCGCGCAGATCGATCAGGCGCGGGCGCGCGCTGCCGAGTTCGAACGCCGCGTTGATGAACAGCGCCACCAGTTGGCGCAGTTCGAAGAACGCTTGGCGCGCCAGACTCAAGGCGAAGTTCACCTGCGCGAACGCGTCTCTGTGGTGGAAAAACGTGAGGTCTCCCTGCAGAAGGAACTCGCCAGTACCAAGGCGGAAGCAGACCAGGCACGCAGCCGGCTGGTCGCCCTAGAAAAGGAACTGGCCACCGTTCAGGCCGCCGCTGTCGAGGCGGAAGCCCGTCGCGAGCGCCAGAAGGTCCGCTTCGATGCATTGATGCGCGAAGCGCGCGAGGCGGTCGGCGCCGCCGCCAAGCGCCAGGAACAGCTCGAATCGGATGGCAACGGCAAGGCGACGGTGATCGCCGATCTGATGAAGCAGATCCAGGACCTGCGCCTGCGCACCGGTACCAACAGTTGATGTGTGCTGCTGATGCCCCCCGCTGCGGGGAGCCGACGCCCAGGAATCGCAGGTCATGGCCGAGATGAAAGAATGGACGCTTGATCGCGGACTCCAACCGCCGGTGACATTTACCGGCGAGCTGATCGCCCATCAGGAGGGCATCGGCGGACGCTCACTGTGGCAGAGCCTCACCGGCGGCGGCCGCTGGCATTCGTTGTCGGTCTTCCGCACCCGTGAAGGACGCTGGGTGGTCTACATCAGCTTCTGCTCCAAGGCGAAGGGTGAACTGGGCAACCGCGAAGTGTTCTGGTGCGACCAAGCCAGCGATCTGCCGGCGATCTTCGCGCAGTATCAAGAGGTCGCCTTCCCGGTGCTCGCGTCGCGCATGTTGGGCGATCACGCGGCGAAGCAGCGCCACGGGGTGGAATTGATGGCACGTTACCAACAACAAGTAGCCAGGCTCTTGGCCACTATTCCAGCAGCGACGGTCAAGCTGCGCTGATGACTACTTAGGCCAGCCACCAGACGCCGACAACGAGCGAGGCGAGCGACGACACCCCAACCAGCCCGCGCTGGAACCGTGGTGAAATTCCCCCGAGAGCTCCGAGCCAACCGATGCCTGCGGCAAAGGCGCACATCGCCAGCACGCTGCCAGCGACAAAACCCGCGAGGTAGGTCATCACTCCGGCCAGCGTCGGGAACGCCAGCGCCAACAGGATGCCGACCAGATGCGAGCCGCCGGCACAGCCATGCAGCATGCCGATGGCGTAGGGCGCATAGCGTCGGCCGGAAGGGGTGGTGGCTGGATGAGTGTGCGCGGTGCCATCACCGTGATCGTGCACGGCCTCGCTAACGCGGGGACGACTCAAGCGCCAGAAGCCCCACGCGCTGATGGCCAACAGCATGACGCCGACCAGGCGTTCGCTGGTGTTCGACAGCGGCTCGACCAGCGCTGCGTGCGCCAACCAACCTGCGATCAAGCCGACCACCACCACGCCGAGCGAATGGCCGAGGCCCCAGCGCAAACCGACCGCCCACACCCGGCGGCGTTCGAGGCTGGCGATAGGCGCGATGGCGCTCAGGTGATCCGGCCCGGAGATCACGTGGATCAGACCAACAGCGAGACCAGCGAACAGGGCAGCGATCATCGGCGTAGACAGCCTAATCCCTGAGTCGGGATTGCGAGCTGGCTACTGGCGCAACACCACAGTCCGACGTCATTCATTGAGTGCCTGCTCGGCCCGGGGATAACTTCCAAGCACTTCGCAGGTCGAGGTGTGTTTCGCCAGTTCCTTGAGCGCCGCGGCGATCGGTGCGTCCTGCTGATGGCCGAGCAGGTCGATGAAGAACAGGTACTCCCACGGACGTCGGCGGCTCGGTCGGCTCTCGATGCGGCAGAGGTTGATGCCGTCGCGGTGGAACGGCAGCAGGCAGTCGTACAGCGCACCTGGACGGTCCTGCACGCCGAACATCAGGCTGGTCTTGTCGTTGCCGGTCGGCTTCGCCGCGCGTTCAGGTGCACCGATGACGACTAACCGCGTGATGTTGTTGGGATTGTCCTGAATGTCGGAGGCGATGATCGGCAGCCCGAAGATCGCCGCGGCCTCGGCTTGGCCGATGGCGGCAGAGTTGGGCTCACTCGCAGCACGCTCCGCGGCCTTGGTGGTCGACACCAGTTCCACCAATTCGACTCCCGGCATATTCGATGCCAGCCACGTACGGCACTGGCCAAAGACCGTATGGCGCGAATAGATGCGCTGGATCTCGTTGCGCGGGCAGGTGGCCATCAAGTGATGACGAATGCGCAAGTGCAACTCATTGATGATGCGCAGATGAGTGGCAAGGAACGCGTCGATGGTGTCGGTGATCGAACCATCGGTGGAGTTCTCGATCGGCACCACGCCGTAGTCCGCGTGACCACGCTCGACTTCGGTGAACACCGTGTTGATCGAATCGACCGCGGCATAGTCAACGCTGTCGCCGAACTTCAGCCGTGAAGCCATATGTGTGAACGCGCCGGGCTGGCCAAAGTGGCAAATCGTCAGCCGGCGTTCGAGCGCGAAACTCGCCGACATGATCTCACGCCAGATCGCGCGCAGTGCCTGTTCCGGCATCGGCCCCTGATTGAGCGCAGCGATCTTCTTGAACACCTCCTGCTCACGGTGCGGCACGAACACAGCACTGCCGCTGGTGGCCTTGGCTTGGCCGATGCGCTGCGCGCACTGGGCACGCTGCGACAGCAGGTTCACCAGATCGCGATCGATTTCATCGATGCGGGCACGTTGGACGGAGAGATCGTCAGCGGGCGTCTGGGACATGCGCGGCAGCCTGCCGGCCACGTCCACGAATGCCACCGAGAGGGCCTTCGGCGCTGGGTGCTAGGTGTTGATCACGGTGTTGACGTTGCGGGTCCAGGGCCGGCGGAGGCCCTGGCAGGCGTAGCGGACAGAGTCCGCGAACAACAATCCCGAGCGCGCCTGCGCGCGCGAGCGGGGACCAGGCTTGGTTGCGCGTAGCGCAACAGCCCGGCGTAGCCGGGATCGCAGCGGAACGATCACCGCGAAGCGGTGACCTGCGAAGCAGGCAAGCCGCGCAGCGGCGATGTCGAGCCGAGGCGCAAGCCGCAGTCAGTACGCGATCGATTTGATCTTGAACTTGATGTCGCCCGAGGGCGCCTTGACCACGACAGTTTCACCGACGGCTTTGCCGACCATGGCGGCGCCCATCGGGCTGGAGGTGAGGATCTTGTTCTCCAGGGGATCGTCTTCGCCTTCGCCGACGAGTTGCCAGTCCTCGATGCTCTTGTCCTTGAGGTCCTGCAACTGCACCTTGGCACCGAACGACACTTTGCTGGTGTCGATCTGGCTTTCGTCGACCACCACGGCGCGCGACAGCTTGCCCTTCAGGTCGGAGATGCGGGCGTTGATCATGCCCATCTCTTCACGCGCTGCGTGGTACTCGGCGTTCTCGCGCAGGTCGCCCTTCTCACGCGCGTCAGAGATCGCCTTGGCGATCAGGGGAACGCGTTCAGTGAGTTCACTCAACTCGGCCTGGATCTTTTTTTTGCCTTCAGCGGTAACCGGGATGCTGCTCATGGAAGCTCCGTGTGCGGGACGAACGAAAGGAAGAACGAGGAAACACAGAAAAATTCACGCAGGTCGAAGACCTGCGTATCGGGACACCACCAGCATCGGTGGGCAGCTACTGGGGTTGGAGACGGCCTTTGCCGAGTGCCAACGCCAGCAAGCGAAGCATCCCCTCGGTGGTCGGGAAGTCAACGCAAGCATCGGTGATGCTCTGGCCATAAACCAGCTGGCGGTCGGGCGGAATGTTCTGTCGACCGGCGATCAGATGGCTCTCGATCATCACTCCGGCGAGATGCGGCGAACCCAGGGCCAACTGGGCGGCGAGGTCCTCCAGGACCACCCGCTGCCGCAAGTGGTCCTTGTTGGCGTTGTCATGGCTGCAGTCGACCACCACGCGCGTGCAGAGGCCCAACGCGGCGCACGCCTTGGCCGCGTCGGCGACGTGCTCAGCGGCGTAGTTCGGACCATGTTTGCCGCCGCGCAGTACCAGGTGGCCATCCGGATTGCCGGTGGTGGCGACCATGGCGACCCGGCCATTGCGATCGATGCCAAGAAAGCGGTGCGCGTGGCGCGCAGACAGCAGCGCGTTGGTGGCGGTGCCCAGACTCCCATCGGTGCCGTTCTTGAAACCAACCGGCATGCTCAACCCAGAAGCCATCTCGCGATGGGTCTGGCTTTCGGTGGTGCGCGCGCCGATGGCGGTCCAGCTGATGGTGTCGGCCAAATACTGTGGCGTGATCGGGTCGAGCAGTTCGGTCGCCGCCGGCAGGCCCATCTCCGCGAGGTCGATGAGCAGGCGCCGTCCCAGGCGCAGGCCAGTTGCCATGTCATGGCTGCCGTCGAGGTGCGGATCGTTGATCAGTCCCTTCCAGCCGGTGGTGGTGCGCGGTTTTTCGAAGTAGACACGCATGACGATCTCTAGCCGGTCGGCCAACGCGCGGCGCAGCGACAGCAGACGGGTAGCGTAGTCGCGCGCAGCGGCGACGTCGTGGATCGAGCAGGGGCCGACCACCACCAGCAGGCGTTGATCGTCGCCCCGCAGGATTCCACGGATGGCGTTGCGGGCGGCCAGCACGGTGGCCGACGCGGTGTCGGTCATCGGTAGTTCGCGGCGCAGGTCCGCGGGGGCGATCAGGGGGCTGGTGTCGGTCACGTGGAGATCATCGGTCGGGTGCATGGCGGTGGCCTTGGCAAGGGAGCCAGAGAAAAAGCGGCCTGGAACGAAAAACCCCCGGTCCATCTGGACCAGGGGCAGTTGGCAAGCATCAAGCGAGCCGCGTCCCTAGTCCAGGAGTCGGAGGCGATAACCGGTAAACCAGAACTGTGGACACATGTCAGGGATCATGGAGGAGGGAACGTTTACGCCAGCAGACAAACGCGCGGAGTTCCGCGGTGGTTCAGTGGGGTATTCGACACCGGTTGAATTACTGAGCAGACGGCAGCGTGGGACGATCTTACGCGTCGCGCGCTCAACCGGCCTCAGCCGGCCTCAGCCGGCAACACCTCGCGGGAGGCGTCGCGGAAACGCTCACGCAGGCCTTCGACGGCCTTGGTCTCGACAGCTTTAGCCGCCTGGCAGAAAGCATTGTAGACCGCCAACCGATCACTGCGGCCGTGGCCGATGATGGTCACTCCATCGACGCCGAGCAGAAAGCAGCCGCCGACATAACGCCAGTCGACGCGACGTTTGACCCCGGCGAAGGCCGGCCTGGTCAGCAGGCCACCGAGCTTGGTCCAGAAGCCGCGCATGACTTCTTCCTTGATGATGCGGCGCAGGCCGACTTCGAGGCCTTCGCAGCATTTCAGCACGATGTTGCCGGTGAATCCGTCGCACACCACGATGTCGACATTGGGCGAGAAGATGTCGTGGCCTTCGACGTAGCCGACCAGATTGACGTTGGTTTTACGCAGCAGTTCCAGCGTTTCGCTGGTCAACTCAGTGCCTTTGCCTTCTTCTTCGCCGTTCGACAACACCCCGACCTTGGGATTGACGACGCCGTAGACCTTGGTGAGAAAGGCCGCGGACATCTCGGCGAACTGTGCGAGGTGTTCCGCTTTGCCGACGCTGTTGGCGCCCGAATCGCAGATCCACGAACTGCCGCTCGGTTTGGGCAGTGGCGTCAGGATGCCGGCGCGTTTGACGCCGGGAATGCGGCGCAGGTGCAGCTGTGCCGCCGCCACGCTGCAGCCGGTGTTGCCGCACAAGATCATCGCATCCGCCTTGCCCTGCTTGACCAGCTGGGCGCAGCGGTTCATCGAATCGTTGGGCTTGTCTTTGAGCGCCTGGATCTTGTCGGCCATGCCGATGACTTCGGGCGCGTGCTCAATAACGATGTTCGTCAGTGGCTGGCCTTCGGCCTTGAGACTGGCGGCGATGTCGCTTTCGCGACCGACCAGCACCACGGTGTGCGCCGGGTGGGCGCGGGCGTAATCGATGGCACCCCGCACCATGGCGCGTGGTGCATCATCACCGCCCATGGCATCCAGGGCCAACCGCATCGATCAGGCCTTGTCGGCGTCGCCCGAACCTTGCGCGTCATCACGGAACAGCACCTGACGGCCACGGTACATGCCGGTGCGCAGATCGACGTGGTGCGGACGGTGCAGGCTCTTGGTCTTGGAATCGATGCTCATGCCGGGAACGGTCAGGGCCTGGTGCGACTTGCGCATGCCTTTACGGGAGGGGCAGACGCGACGTTTGGGAACAGCCATGGTGACCTCTGAAAAGTGACGAGTGCGGTCCGCAAACGGACCCGGTATTCATGAAAGGCCGCGAAACCTAGGAGGACCACCCCCGCTGTCAAGGTCGGGTGACACAAACAGACTACTGGCAGAGGCTTCTGCGTCCTGACTTGCGTCGGGGGTGGTGCGCAGAGGCTCGCCTCGCCCCAGCGAGCCAGCCATGTCCGACGCCGTCCCCGTACTTACCGCTGTCCCTGCTTCCGGGAATGCCTGGGACCTCGTGCTGACCTGGGGCGTGCCGGTGGCGTGGGTCGTGGGTAGTATCCTGATCGGGCTGGTGGTCGAACGGGTACTGTTGGGACGGTTGAAGGCCTGGAGTGAGAAATCCGGCTGGGGCTACGACAGCATCCTCATCAATGGTGTGAAGGGGGTGGCGTTCTTCTGGTGCCTGATGCTCGGCGTGTTCTTCGCCAGCCAGAGCGTCGGAGTGAAAGCGGAATGGCAGGGAGCGTTGTCGAAGGGCCTGGTGGTGGCGCTGATGTTTTCGCTGACGGTCGCCGTCGCGCGGGTCGCCGGTGGCCTGTTGGCACATTCGGCCAAACGTTCGGGCGGCGGTGCGGTGGCCTCGTCGATCATCACCAACCTGGTCGCGGTGGTGATCTACATCCTGGGTTTCCTGGTGATCCTCGATTCGCTCGGCGTGCAGATCACGCCGGTGTTGACGGCATTGGGTGTCGGCGGCTTGGCGGTTGCGCTCGCGTTGCAGGACACCCTGGGAAATCTTTTCGCCGGCCTGCAACTGGTCGCGTCGAAGAAGGTGAACATCGGAGATGTCGTGCGTCTGGACAGCGGTGATGAAGGCGTCGTCTCCGATCTGACCTGGCGCTACACCTCCATCCGCACGTTGGCGGGAAACTTGGTGATCGTACCGAATTCCAAGCTCAGTTCAGCGATCGTCACGAACTTCACCCTGCCAGCGCCGGATCTGCCGGTGGCAGTGCCGATTGGGGTTGCCTACGGCAGCGATCTGGAACAGGTCGAACGCGTCGCCATCGCAGTGGCGACCGACGTCCAGGCTACCGTCGAGGGTGCCGTGCGTGATTTTCAGCCGGTGGTGCGCTTCACCGGCTTCGGCGATTCGAGCGTGACCTTCAACTTGATCCTGCGTGCGGCGACCTTTCAGGATCAGTACCTGGTGCGCCATGAACTGATCAAACGCCTGCACGTTCGTTTCAACGCCGAAGGCATCGAGATCCCGTTCCCCATGCGCACGGTGCAGATCAGAGGCCCGCTGCCGGCGACCACGTGAACAACGAATCTGATATGCGCGACGAGCGCTACAGTCGTCAGGAGCGTTTTGCCCCGATCGGAATCGCCGGCCAAGGCCGCTTGCACCAGGCACGGGTTGCCGTGATCGGCTGTGGTGCCCTCGGTACCGCGATCGCCGAACAACTCTGCCGCGCCGGGGTCGGTTTCCTGCGCCTGATCGATCGTGACTTCGTCGAGTGGAGCAACCTCCAGCGGCAGTCGTTGTTCAGCGAGGACGACGCTCGTCGTTCAGCACCCAAGGCGGTGGCGGCAGCGGAGCGACTGCGTGCCATCAATAGCACCTGCGTCATCGAGCCGTTGGTGGAGGATCTGCGCGCGGCCAACGCCGAACGTTTGCTCGCCGGGGTAGATCTGGTGCTCGACGGCTGCGACAACTTTCCGACGCGGCATCTGGTCAACGAGGTGTGCTGCAAACTGGCAACGTCGTGGATCTACGGCGCCTGCGTCGGTTCCTACGGCCTGTCTGCGCCGATCATCCCTGGGCAGACGCCGTGTTTGCGTTGTCTGCAGGACGAACTCCCTGGCGCTGGCGAGACACCCACCTGCGACACCGCTGGCATCATTCCTCCGGCCGTGCAGATGGTTGCGGCCTGGCAGGTTGCTGAGGCGCTCAAGCTGTTGGTCGGCGACGACGCCGCGGTACGCCGTGAGTTGTGGGCCTGCGATCTCTGGCGCGGAACTTTTCAGCGTCTGCGACTGAATGGCTGGCGGCATCCCGGCTGTGCCGTCTGTGGCGACCACCCGACCTATCCCTTGCTCAGCGCGGGTGACGAGGCCGCCGTGATCCTGTGCGGCCGGGATGCGGTGCAGGTGCGTCGCGGTAGCGTGGACCTCAAGGCCCTCGCCGGTCGTCTGGGCGCGGCCGTGCTGCAGGCGAACGATCATCTGGTGCGCTGGCAGGATGGTGCGGTGACCGCCACCAGTTTCCGCGATGGTCGGGTGATCGTGCAGGGGGTCGCGGACGCGCGTGCGGCCCGGACCTTCTGCGATCGCTGGTTGGGCTGATATTGCCGCGGTAGCAGGACCCTCGTCGCCCACCACACGCTCCGGCGTATCAGACACGGTTGCTGTCCGTGGTTAGCGGTGAACATCTTGAGTCGCGCGCATAAGCGCAACGATGCGCGCCAGAACGGGAGGACCAGCCATGCCCTTCTTCTCGCGTCGCAGTGTTTCCCAGCCCCGCCCGCCCGCAGCGCCGCTGCCGCAGGCGGAGGATCCCACGCCAGCGGTTGGCCACCCGGTCAATCCGCTCAGTCGTGCGGTCTTGCCGAAAGAACAGTTCCCGCTGCACTTCGATCTGCTGATGCGCGACCTGTGGAGTCGCGGCATGTCGCCCGAGGATTTCCAGGTCATCGCCGCCGACGAGGTCCGTCTTGATGAGGACGGCATGGATGTGGAGTTCACCATGCTGCGTACGGGAACCGATCTGGTGTACCGTCGCCGGGTCGATGTGCGCCATGGTCGGCTGCTCGGCATCCGTGATTGCTGAACGGTAGCGCTGGACGCTGACGCTGCTCAGCGATACCAGCCCTCTGCGCCGATGAGCTTCGCCACGGCGGGCGGAACGAGTGCGGAGATATCCTCGTTGCGGGCCAAAAGTTCGCGGATGAGTGAACTGGAGATCTGCGGCAGCCCCGCGGGATGATCGTCGTAACCTCGCCGCGGCACCGGGATGACATCGATCATGGTGACCAGCTCCGCGCCACGATGCCAGTTGAGCAGATCACGCGCGGTGTCGGTTCCACCGACCAGCAGCCAATGGTTCTGTGGGTGGTTCCGGCGCAGGAGTTCGAGCAAATCGATGGTGTAGCCACTGGCATTGCGCAGTTCGTCATCGCACAGGCGCACGAACGGCAGCGTGGCGAAGGCGGCTTGGCACAGCCGCCAGCGCTGCTCCCACGGTGAGATGGGTTTGCTGTAGGCATGTTTCGCCACCGGCGCCACCCACACCTCGTCGACTTGCGCGACCACCCGGGCGTAACACGCGGCGAGCACGTGCCCCAGGTGCGGCGGATCGAACGAACCGCCGAACAACGCGATGCGTTGCGCGCCGGCGCCGGAACGGACTGCCTGGGTCATGCGACGACTATGGAAACGCCAGTGGAAGGGGTCAAGGCGAGGTGTCGGCGGTTGGCGCTCAGGGGGTCTTCTCCGGTTGCGGCGTAACCTTGCCCTGGCGTGCGCGCCATTGCGCATATTCCGGTGATTTCCCAAAGCGGGCGTATTCCGGAATGGCGGCGAGGTCATCCTGGAATTCGATCTGGAAGCGCGTCTTGACCTCATCGAGCAACGTCGCGGTGAGAGCGTGGGTGTCGGCCTTGAGCGACACCCCGAGGCTGGTCCACCAGTTGTCGATCAACTCAGGTTCACGTTCGCAGGCGCGGGTTGCTGCGACCTGCGCTTCGGCGAGTTGGCCCGCTTCAAGGAAGACGCTCGCCCGCAGGGCATCCAGGTAGGGATCGCCACCGACGATGGTGTCGACGCGATCGATGGCCTGCTGCGCTTGGGGGTAACGTTTGGCCAAGCGATTGGCATCGACCTGCACCAACGACAGCGCCTCGTCATTGGGGAACAACCGTTCGATCTCTTGCAGCGCGGCCCGATGTTCTTCGTTGCCGAGACCCTGGGCGATCAGCATGCGCAACGTCGCGCCTGGGCGGGTGGTGCGGAATCCTTCCGGCAGTTTGCGCCAACGCTCCATGGCCTCCTGGTGTTTGCCCTCATCCATGAGTTTGCGGATCTCCGGCACCTTGCCCACGCTGGCGACGTAGTCGTCGCCCGAACCCTGGACCAAACGTTCCAGCGGCGTGCGCATCACGCCCGCCAACGCCGGGATGGCGACGCTGGAGATCGACCGGCTGAGGAGTTCACCGGTGGCCATGTCCAGGTAATCGACCACCCGGATGGATCCGGCGGGCGTACGCACGATCAGCAGGTCGAGGTAGTTGATCCCTTCACCGACCAGCAGTCGCAGTTGTGCCCGTTGTTGGCCGTCGACCTGGTGCATGCGCAGCAGCTTCACCCGGCCCTTCTCCCCGAGGGCGGTGATCCACCGCGCCGGGATGTTGTTGGTGTTCTGTGCCCCGTTGATGGCACCGGTCATGAAGTTGCGTCGTTCGAAATCGCTCAGGCTCACCTGATGGATGGCTTCGCCGAACAGCGTCTCGATGTCGAGCAGCGCATCGATTGGGGCGCGTTCAAGCGCATTGAAGGCATCGACCACGACCTGCGCGACCTTGCGCGCCTCCGCTGCATCGACCGGCTGGCACAAGGAGAGCGGCGACGGCACTGCGTGCCGTTGTTGCAGCAGACTGGTCAGGTTGCCTTTGAAAAAGTACATCGCACCGGCGGACGCCACAGCAGCGATGATGACGACGAGGAGTGCGGGTTTCATCGAGTGCTCCGGTGAGCACGTGGAATAACCGCTGGCCCGTCCTGGTCAAAGGCCGGCGGCGTTCTGCGTCGAAGTTGCTGCCAGGATTCCGCTGGGATGCCCGTGGCTTTCCGACTCGGCGCGAGGTTATTCGCTCTCGGCCCGTGACTTCAGCACCGCCATGAAGGCCTCTTGAGGCACTTCGACGTTGCCGATCATCTTCATGCGCTTCTTGCCCTCTTTCTGCTTTTCGAGGAGCTTGCGCTTACGTGACACGTCGCCGCCGTAGCACTTGGCGGTGACGTTCTTGCCAATGCTCTTGATGGTTTCGCGCGCAACTACGCGAGTGCCGATGGTGGCCTGCAGGGCGACTTCGAAGAGGTGTTTGGGAATCTCTTCCTTGAGCGCCTTGATGATCTGCCGGCCGCGGAACTCGGCGTTGGTCTTGTGGCAGATGAACGCCAAGGCGTCGCAGGGATTGTTGTGCACCAGGATGTCGACGCGCACGAGGTCGGCGACCTGGTAACCAGTGAATTCGTAATCCATGGTGCCGTAGCCCTGGGTTACACTCTTCAGCTTGTCGAACAGATCGTAGATCACCTCGGCGAGCGGCATCTTGTAGGTCAGCACGCAGCGCTGGGTGCCTAGGTATTCCTGTTTGAGGAATTCGCCGCGGCGATCGCTCACCAGCGACATGACGGGGCCGATCTTGTCCGCCGGCAACATGAAGTGGATGGTCACCAGCGGTTCTTCGATCGATTCGTAACCATCACGCGGCAACTCGCCCGGCGTGGTGATCTCGATCGAACGCGGGATGAGCGAGCCATCTTTTTCGTAGAGCGGCGCGGCAGACGCGGCACGCAGATTGACCACGTAGGTCACGGTTGGCGCGGTCTGCACCATGTCGAGGTCGTGCTCGCGCTCCAAACGTTCCTGGCAGATCTCCATGTGCAGCATGCCGAGGAAGCCGCAGCGGAAACCGTGGCCGAGGGCGCCGCCCGATTCCGGTGACCAGCGGAATGACGCGTCATTGAGGGAGAACTTCTCGACCGCTTCGCGCAGCTGATCGTAGGTGGTCTCGCCCGACGGATACAGGCCGCAATAGACCATCGGCTTCATCTCGCGGAAACCGGGCAGTGGTTCCGCCTGGTTTTCCTCGAGGGTGATGGTGTCGCCGACCTTCACGTCGGTGAGGGCCTTGATCGCGGCGCAGATGTAACCGACCTCGCCGGCCACCAGGCCATCGTCGGCCGCGGTCATGCGTGGCTTCAGGCGGCCGATCTCACTGATCTCGTAGGTTTTCCCCGAGCGGATCAGGCGGATCTTGTCGCCTTTCCTCAGGTGACCGTTCTTGATACGCGCGTAGAGGATGATGCCGCGGTAGTCGTCGTAGATCGCGTCGAAGATCAGCGCCTGCGTCGCCGCCGCACGATCACCAACCGGTGAGGGGATGCGCTCCACGACCGCGGTGAGGATCTCCTGGATGCCGATGCCCTGCTTGGCGCTGGCGCGAATGGCGAAGGTCGCGTCGAGCGCGAGGGATTCCTCGATCTCCGCACACACGCGGTCGGGCTGCGCACTCGGCAGGTCGATCTTGTTGAGCGTCGGGATGACCGTGAGGTTCAATTCGCACGACAGCAAATAGTTCGCGACGGTCTGTGCCTGCACACCTTGCGACGCGTCGACCACCAGCAGGCAACCTTCGCAAGCCTGAAGTGAACGCGACACTTCGTAGCTGAAGTCCACATGCCCAGGCGTGTCGATGAGGTTGAGCTGGTACGTCAGGCCGTCCTTGTGCAGATACGACAGGCTGACGGCCTTGGCCTTGATGGTGATGCCGCGCTCGCGCTCCAGGTCCATGCTGTCGAGGACTTCGAGTTCCTTGTCGTCCTTGGCCTTCATCGCGCCGGTGGCCTGCAGCAGGCGTTCAGCGAGGGTCGACTTGCCGTGATCGATGTGGGCGATGATGCAGAAGTTACGGATGAGGTGTTGCGGATGAGGCATCGGAGTGCGCAGTTCCAAGTTCGAAAATCCTGCCCTCCAGGTCGTGGGGGGCAGGCCGGAGGCCGTTGTTGGGGGGCCGTAGCCCTCCCAACTAAAAGCAGGGGCAAGAGCCTAGGAGGTACCCCAGTAAGGCAATGCGGACATCCCGGTGTTTATCGACATCACCGATGGAGGAGAGTCCAAGTTTTCCGCAGAGACGCAGAGGTGGGAAGAGGGCCGCAGAGGAAATTCAGGGCTGGGTAGTCATCAGGCCGCTTCTCTGCGGCCCTCTTCGTGCCTCTGCGTCTCTGCGGTTGGTTGTCTTCTTTGCTTGTTATTCGCGCGCGCCGTGTTTCTTCGCCGTGGCGATCCAGCGATCGGCGAGGTGTTCCACGTCGCTGCCCAGGCCGCGGGCGAGGTGCAGCGCCAGCGCCATCATCAGGCAGGACGCTTCGCGCAGGCCGTCTTTGGAATTCCGGCTGGCGAAGTCGCTCTGAGCGGCCGCCAGGAGCTGGTCGTGATGGGCCTTGGCGAAGGCGGCGGGATCGTCACGAAGGTGGTCGAGCCCAGGCAACGTCAGGCGGTCCATCCATTCTGGCGGGATGCGAGCGGCACGTTCCTTCGGATGTGCCCGACCCAACTCGCGCCAGCCACGCAGGGTTTTCTTATCGCCGCTGGCGGCGAGGCCGCTTTCCAGCAGCAAGACAAATGCGCCGTCGGCGAGTTGCTGCATCAGTTCCAGGTAGGCATCCTGCGCCGCTTCGCCTGGGCCGACGGCTTGGCCGGCGAGGTAGTCGGCGACGGTCATATGCGGCAGGTCGACCACTTCGGCGCAGCCGACGAGACAGGGGAAGGTCTCACCGTCGTGGATGTACTCCACGTCCTTGCCGAGCAGTTTGCGCCCCAACGGATAGAGCCGGCAGGCGAGTGGTCGTCCCGGATGGACGCTGCAACCAGCGCCTGGGATGAATTGGCTGCACGCCGGCAGCCCTTTCCACCCCGGAGGACCATCGAAGCGCAGGCGGATGCCGCCGAACTCGCAGTAGCGGTCGCGGAAGGTTCGCGCGTCCACACCCTTGCTGTGCGCTAAGCAGGCCAACTCCCAGGGACTCAGCCACACCATCTTGCCGTGGCAGCAGGTGCCCGAACGCGAACAGGTCAGCGGCAGATGCTCGCCCATCGCGACTACGGTGACCGCGGTCATACGCCGGACCGCAGGAGGTCGGAGTGAACGGGGCACCGGTACATGGCGATTCCTCTCACTGGCGGCGCAGCAACGGCGAGGGGCCGTCTGCTGGAGCGCGCGAAATTAGGTCGCTCACCCGGCATTGCCAGCGCACCTGGACTCAGCTGATAACCCGGCCTCCGCCAGCGGCGTCTGTGCGGTGACTGTACGACGCACCGGCGACAGGACTGTACCAGAGATCCGCTGTCTTGGGTTGAGGTCCTGCTGGTTATGGGCTATCCTCACCCTGCAACACCACTTGATCCAACGCGTGGAAACAACTCCCGATGTCCGACCAACCAGTTGTCGCTCAGCACGCACCCGGCGATCCGTTGGTCAATCACCGCATCCTGGTGATCGACGACAACCCCAGCATCCACGAGGACTATCGCAAGATCCTGCTGCCCACCGCTGGAGCGGTAGACTTGGCAGATCTGGAGGCCGAACTATTCGGCAGCTCCGCGGCACCGGTGCACCAACGTCCGAGCTTCGACTTGACGGCGGCGATGCAGGGGCAGGAGGGTTATCGTCTGGCGGCGGCGGCGCAGCAGGCCGGACGGCCGTTCGCGCTCGCGTTCATCGACATGCGCATGCCCCCAGGCTGGGACGGCATGGAGACCTCGATGCGCATCCTCGCTGAGGATCCCGACATCCAGATCGTCATTTGTACCGCCTACTCGGATTACTCGTGGGAGGACATGGCCAACCGTTTGGGCGCCACCGATCGCGTGCTCATCCTCAAGAAGCCGTTCGACAATGTCGAGGTCACCCAGTTGGCGATGGCGCTGTGCCGCAAATGGTCGTTGTCGCGCATCGCCAAGAACCGCATGGAGATTCTCGAGTCACTGGTGCAGAAACGCGTCGAGGAACTGGCCGCCAGCAACAGTCGTCTGTCGACCTTGATCAAGGTTTCGCCGGTGGGCATCTTCGTGCTCGACCGCGACGGCAAGGTGGCGAGCTGGAATCCCGCGGCGGAGCGTATCTTTGGCTGGAGCAGCGACGAGGTCGTGGGCCGTCAGTTGCCGGCAAGCCTGCCGTCGCACTTGCGCGTTCTGATGCGCGCCGGCAAGGACCAGCCACCCACGTCGGATCGCGAAGCGACCGATCTGCACATCAAACGCAAAGATGGTGTCGGCGTCGAGGTCGCCACCTACACCGCGGTGTTGAACAATGCCGAGGGTCACCCGGATGGTTTCATCGTGGTGGTGGCCGACATCACCGCACGCAAACATATCGAAAGCGAATTGCGCCGCGCCAAGATCGCCGCCGAGGCGGCAACCAACGCCAAGTCTGAATTCCTCGCCACCATGAGCCACGAGATCCGCACGCCGATGAACGGGGTGATGGGCATGGCCGAACTGCTGATGACCACGCATCTGGATGCAGAACAACGCGACTACGCCCAGACCATCTACCAGTCAGGCGAGGCCTTGCTGGCGATCATCAATGACATCCTCGACTTCTCGAAGATCGAAGCCGGGATGATGACCATCGATCCGATCCCCTTTGATCTGCCGACCGCTGTCAGCGGCGTGGTCGAACTGCTGGCGGCGCGTGCCGAGGCAAAAGGTCTGGAACTGATCTGCCGCTTCGCTCCGGAGCTGGAATCCGCGCTGATCGGCGACGCCGGACGCATCCGTCAGATCCTCACCAATCTGGTGGGCAACGCGGTGAAGTTCACTCTGCAGGGACATGTCTTCATCGAGGTCTCAGCGTCGCCGTTGCCGTCCGGTGCGCCTGGGATCCGCTTCGCCATTCATGATACCGGCATCGGCATCCCGCCGGAGAAACAACGCCTGCTGTTCGAGAAATTTACCCAGGCCGATTCCAGCACCACCCGCCAGTTCGGCGGCACCGGGCTGGGCTTGGCGATCTCGAAACAATTGGCCG
>JANPLC010000326.1:0-26677 GCA_031426335.1 Planctomycetota bacterium | reverse complement strand
CGTCCGATGTCCGATGTCCGATGTCTGGACATCGGACATCGGACATCGGACGGGTTGACGTGCACAGCACGGTCTCTCCCGACTTCCAGACTTCCGGACTTCCGGACCACCGGACCGTGGCAATCATCAATCCCATGCTCGGCTCCCTCCTGCTGCCCATGCTGGCGGCATTCATCATCAGCGTGCTTGCCACGCGTATCGCGATGGCGGTCGCCGGGCGGCTGGCTTTCCTCGATCGGCCAGGGGCGGAGGCACATAAACAACAGACCCGAGCCGTGCCGTATGGTGGCGGAGCGGCCATGGCCATTGCCTTGGCTGGCGCGCTGCTCATCTCGCTCGGCTTGCCGGCGCTGGAAACCGAGGGCGCTCCCGACCATGGCCCGATGTGGCCGCTGTTCGCTGGCACGGCTGCGTTGTTCCTGGTCGGACTGATCGACGACCTGCGACCGCTCGGCGCGAAAACCAAACTGTTCGCCCAGGTGGTGATCGCTGGCGGCACGGTGTGGTTCGGCGACCTGGGGATCGACTCGCTGCGCGCGTGGCCCTGGTTGTCCTACGGCCTGGCGTGGGCGTGGCTCGTGCTGGTGAGCAACGCCTACAATTTGTTGGATCACGACGACGGCCTGTGCGGCAGCATCGCGGTGGTCAGCGCGCTGGTGCTGTTCAGCGGCGCGCAACTGAGTGGCGACGCCGAACTCGCACGGTTATGGCTGGTGCTGGTCGGCACGGTACTCGGCTTCCTGGTGTGGAACCGCCCCCCAGCGCGCATCTACATGGGCGACGCCGGATCGCTGCCGCTCGGCTTCCTCATCGGTGCCGGCACGTTGTCGGTGACCTTCTGGCCGAGTGGTGAAAGTGGCAGCCAACTCGCGGTTCTGTCACCACTCCTGATCACCGCCTTGCCGTTGTTCGACACCGCCACCGTGGTGGTGAAACGCCTGCGCCGCGGCACGCCGATCATGCAAGGTGACCGCAATCACATCAGCCACCGCCTGCATCGCCTGGGCATGACGCCACGTCGACGCTTACTGACCGCGGTTGCCGTACAGGTCGCACTCGCCGCCGGTGCCTTGCAGTTGCGCACGCAGGATCTGCTTACTGCCGTGGTGGTCATCGGCCAGTCGGCGGCAATCTTCATCGTGGTCGTGCTACTAGAGACCACGCGAGATCGCAATGACTGACGCGCTGGCGAAGATGCCGCTCGGCATGCACGTCGCTGGTCGCGCCCATGACATCCTGCTCGTCGCGTTGGTCGCTTTGCGTCCACTGGTCTGGAGTGGTCAGGCCGGCGCATGGGATAATCTTGCGTGGTTGCTGTTGGCGCTCGTCGCGCTGGCGTGGCTGGTCTTCGATGCGTGGCGTGGTCGCGTAAACGCGTGGCGATTCGGCATCGGCGGTGTGATTGCTGCGACGCTGTTGCTCATCCTGTTGCCGGCGGCACTGCGCTCACCGTATCCATCGACCGGCATGGGCCTGTGGGGCATGGCGGTGATCCACCTGGGATTCGCCGCGTACCTGATGCAGGTGATCCCTGGCCGCGAACGACTGGCCTTCGGCGCGTTGGCCGGTGCGTTGACGGTGGAGTGCTTGATCGCGCTCGGTCAGTGGGCCTGGGTGTTGCCAAAGATGGCGGCGGCGCTGGCTGGTGGTGATCCGACCATCGGGGCGTTGGAGAACGCCAATGGCGATCTTGCCAACCGCGTCGCCTATGGCGGTTTGTTCGGCACGTTCACGTTGGCCAACACCTTCGCGGCGTTCCTGTTGTTAGTGGCGGTACCGTTCGTCGGCGTGATGAGTGCGGGACGTGGCACACAACGCGGGGTCGCCGGACTGCTGATCGCCCTGGCGCTGATCGTTGCGCTCGGCACCGCCAGCAAAGGCGCGGCCGTAGCGCTGGCGCTGGCTGGTGCGCTGGTGTGGACCTTGCACGTCACCGGACGTCTGGGCTCGCTGGCAATGATCGGCGTGGTGATCGGCGGCCTCGCCCTCGCGGTCATTCCGCAGCTGCGCGATATCGGTGCCGCGAGTGCGAAGGTCCGCCTCGGTTATTGGGAAGGTGCAGCCGCACTGGTCGCTGAAGCGCCGCTCCTGGGACACGGCATCAACGGCTTTGCCGCGCACGGCACCCGTACCATGCCGCTCGACGCTGAACCGACGCGGCATGTGCACAACGACGTGCTGGAGGCGACCGTCGATGGCGGAGTGCTCGCGGGACTCGCCATGCTGGCGTTGCTCGGATGGTGTGCCCGGCGGCGATCGACCGCGCCAACTGTGGTAACCAATGATCCCAACGACGTGAAAAGCACGTGGCAGGCAGCATGGCCGCTCTTGCTGATGTTCCCGGTTTTTTCCGCGCTCGGCATGCTCGCCAGCAACCTGGAATGGTGGCCACTCGGCGCCGGAGAGATGACGTGGTGGCTGTGGCCACTCGTGTTGTCGGGAGTGGTGATTGGCGTCGCAGCACTCAGTACTCGTCTGCCGTTGCCACCGGCCTGGGCCTGGCAGCTCGCAGTCGCGGCGTTCGCGCTGCACTGCCTGGTCGACTTCAATCTTCAGAGCCCGGCGATTTGGGGCACGCTGATCGTCGTCACGGTGTTGGCAGGCGGACGAGTGTATGCAGTCGGGGTGGGCAACATCAGTCGCAGTGTGGTGACGCTGCTCGTGCTTGGTCTGGCTTTCGGATTCGCAGTTGGCCTTACACGTCTTGGTCAACTCACCCAGGCGACACGCTTCTTTCAGGATATGCAGCAGGTTCACCAAGTCCGTGCGGCTTTCCTCGCCCACCCCGACGCGCTCAATCAAGATGCCATTCGTTGGCCAGCCGACAGCGGACTACAGGTCGACATCGTCGATGCCATACCGCCCGGCATGAACCGTTTGCCCTTCAGCCAACGCCTTGCCGACGCACAACCGTGGAATCCCCAGGCGCAGGAATTGATGGCCATCGACGCCGCACGCAGTGGCGCTTGGACGGAGTCGCTCACCGCTATGCGGCAGGCCGTCGCCAACAACCCAGGCTACCTGCCGCGTCGACAACGACTGGTAGATCTACTGGTGCACGCGGCACGCGCATTGCCGAGTCAGGCAAGCACTCTTTTCGTTGAAGCCGAACGTGAAAGCCAGCGCCTTGCCGAGCTCGCGTCGGTCGTCCATCCCCGCAACCGCTTGCCGCTGACAACTGACTCAGGTCTCCCCATCCAACCAGCGCCGTAACAAAATCGCCGCCGATTTAGCGTCGACCTGCCCTTTGGTCGCCGGCCACTTGCCTTCTTCTTTGAGCATCGCCTCGGCTTCGCTCGAAGAATACCGCTCATCAACCTGATGGACGGTGAGCGGACACACCTTCGCCAGTTCCTTGAGAAAATCCCGCACCCAGCGCACGTTGCCACCCGCGTCACCATTGGCGTGCAGCGGCAAGCCAATGACGAGCGCCTCGGCGCGTTCGCGTTTCGCCAGTTCAGCGATGATGGCAGCAGCCTTGGCATCGTCCTCACGCGGGATGAACCCTAGCGGCCGCGTGCTGATGCCGAGTTCATCGCAGGTCGCGATGCCGATGCGCACGCGCCCGTAGTCGATTCCCATCAGGCGTTGTGCACGTGCCATGGCTTGGCTTGGCTTATCGCAGGCAGCGCGGCGGCTCCAAGGCAGGACTGCGCTGGAGGCAGTGGCGTCCGACGCCTCGGCTTCTACAGTGCCCCCTCGCCGCCAGACGACCGCGTCCATCGCAAGATGGCCGAGGAAAGTCCGGGCTCCACAGGGCAGGGTGACTGGTAAATCCAGCCGTCTCCAGTCGCGGGGGGATAGGGACAGTACAACAGAAAGCGAACCGCCTGCGTCGGGCAACCGGCGTCGGTAAGGGTGAAAAGGCGGGGTAAGAGCCCACCGCTCCGACCGCAAGGAAGGAGGCATTGCAAACCCCACCCGGAGCAAGCCCAGATCGCGACGAGGTGCTGCCCGCACCGTCTGAGTCGCAAGTGGGCGCCTGAGGACCGATGGCAACGTCGGACCTGAGAGAAATGGTCGTTCACGACAGAACCCGGCTTACCGGCGGCTCTCGCGCACATCATCAACCCCAGCCGCAAGGCTGGGGTTGGTGGTTTAACTGGGACTCGCTGCGCTCGGGCGCGAGGTGCGAGGTGCGAGGTGCGAAGTGCGAAGTGCGAAGTGCGACGCATGCGATCGCCGCGCTCCGCTGGACTTTTCGGGCGATGATGCAGCATCCGCTACCATGTCATTCGTTGCCATTCTTCTCCAGCGTCCGGCCGTAGCCGCCCAGAAGTGGGTGGACCTGCGGGTCCGGCGTGGACGAGGATGACGGTCGAATACCATCCCACCCACCTACCGGACCCGCTGCAATCGCAGCGGGTCTGGTCGTTTCTGGAGCCTGCCATGATCACCAACGCTCATACCATCAACTTCATTCAGCGCTTCGCCGTCGCCTTCGGCGATGTGCGAGGTGCGGCGTGCGGCGTGCAGCGTTCCTGGTTCGCGACATCGCCGCGGTGGCTTACGGGTGGTCCGACCTCGCACGTCGCACGCCGCGCACGGCACGGTTATCCCACGTCCGATCATGGCGGTGGGACATGAACTCGCCCATTCCCACGACCACGACACCAACTGCATCGACCACCAATCTCGTAATCGCTTTCGCGGTGATCTACGTGGTGTGGGGCAGCACCTACCTCGGCATGGCCATCGCCATCGAGACCATGCCGCCGTTCCTCATGGCGGCGACGCGCTTCATCATCGCTGGCACGTTGCTCATCGCCGCGCGCCGCTGGTTCGGTGATGCGTTGCCGACGCGCCGGCAATGGGGCTCGGCGGCGATCGTGGGATCGTTGTTGTTCCTCGGTGGCAATGGCGCGGTGGCGTGGGCACAGCACTGGGTGCCGTCCGGCATCGCGGCGCTGCTGATCACCACCACGCCGTTCTGGATGACCATGGTGCCGTGGGTGACGGGGTACTCACCTAGGCCACCGTTGTTGGCGCTCAGCGGCATCGCCATCGGTCTGGTCGGAGTCGCGTTGCTGGTGGGAGCTCCCATCGGCACCGCGCCGACCGCGCAGGTGGTGATCGGATCGTTGGCCATCGTCGCCGCGGCGCTGTCGTGGTCGATCGGGTCGTTGGCATCGAAACGTCTGTCGCTGCCGGCATCCCCGTGGATGTCCGCCGGCGCGCAAATGGTGTGCGGCGCCGTCGGTCTGGGACTGGCCAGCGTGGTCAGCGGCGAGGTCACTCGCGTCGATGTGGCGGCAATCTCGCTGCGCTCCTGGATGGCCTTGGCCTACCTAATTTTCATCGGTGCCATCGTCGGATTCAGTGCGTACGTCTACCTGCTGCGGCATTCGACCATGGCGCGGGTGTCGACCTATGCCTTCGTCAATCCGATAGTCGCAGTGCTACTCGGTTGGCTGGTGCTGGGTGAACCGTTGAGTGGACGCACGCTGTTCGCCGGGGCGCTGATTATCGTGGCGGTGATGCTGATTCTGCGACCAACGCCGGTCGTGGCAGACCAACGA
This sequence comes from Planctomycetota bacterium, assembly GCA_031426335.1. Classification (GTDB taxonomy): domain Bacteria; phylum Planctomycetota; class UBA11346; order UBA11346; family UBA11346; genus BOG-1363. Next base: position 21,158 of record JANPLC010000326.1, on the reverse strand, counting down.
CACTGACCGGCTGCAGCTAGCCGAAAATGGCAGCGTGCTGTTTTCAGGCACCTGCCAGGCGGCAGAGCAGCTCCGCCCCCTGCTTCAACCGTTCATCGGGCACGGTGTAACAGATGCGGAAGTGCGACGCGCGTTCGCTGAACACGCTCCCAGGGATAATCAGCATGTTGTTCTTGATCGCGAGGTCGACGAACTGGTCGCCGGTCATGCCCTTCGGCGCTTTTGCCCAGAGGTAGAATGCGCCGTCCGGGGGCGCGAGTTCGAACTTCTGCGAGAGGATGCCGACCATCAGGTCGCGCTTGCGCTGATAGGCGGCGATGTTCGCGGTGTTGTCGACGGTGGGGCAGGCGAGTGCGGCGTACTGCACGATCGACGGTGCGCAGACGAAGCTGTACTGCTGCACCTTGGTCATCGCTTGGATGATCTCCTTCGGTCCGGCGGCGTAACCGAGACGCCAGCCGGTCATGCCGAAGGATTTCGAGTGGCCGACGAGGACGACGGTGTCGGGGTAGATTTCCGCCATCGAGGTCATCGGCACATAGCTGAACGCGCGGTAGATCTCATCAGAGATGACGGTGATGCCGTGTTTGGCGCAGACCCGGCCGATCGCTTCGAGTTCGCTCTTCGGGAAGATGCGGCCGGTGGGGTTCCCGGGGCTGTTGAGCAGCAGCAGCTTGGTCTTCGGCGTGATGAGTTTTTCGAGGCGCGCCGCATCGATGCCGAAACCGGTGTCGTAGGTGTCGAGGTAGACCGGTTTGCCGCCGAAGAGGTTCACCAGGTGTTTGTACATGACGAAGTAGGGATCGGGGATGATCACCTCGTCGCCATCGTCCACGAGTGCGAGCAGCGCGAGAAACAAACCACCGCTGACGCCGGAGGTGATCAGCACCTGCTCACCGGTGTAGTCGCGGCCGGTGTAGCTCTTTTCCTCTTTGGTCACCAACTCGCGCAGTTCAGGAATCCCCTGCGTCTGGGTATAGGTGTTCTTGTCCGCGCGGATGGCGGCAATGGCCGCCTCCTTCACCTGCGGCGCGACCGGGAAATCCGGCTGACCGATGGAGAGGTTGATCGGGTCCTTGAGCGACTTGGCGAGATCGAAGATCTTGCGGATGCCGCTGGAATCGATGCGCGAGACACGTTGGGCGAGTTTCATGTTTTTATCGTGCGGAGTGCGGGGTGCGACGTGCGGAGTTGGACAACGGATCCAACCAAGGCGCGTGCATGCTTGTTCGGATGTCGGGACCGCAAGCGTTGAGGTCAGGAACGAGGGAACAAAACCCTCACGAAGCGCTACCGTTACGCTTTCGCTTACTTTCCGCGAAGTTTGACCAGGGTCAGCTGGTTCATCTTACCCGACTGATATTGGTAATCGACCTGATCCATGATCTTGCGCATCAGGAACACGCCCAAACCACCGGCCTTGCCGGCGGCGACATGGCTCTGGATGTCGATGTCGGTCATCTGGTTGGGGTCGAAAGACATGCCCGTGTCGACGATCTGGATGCGGAAGCGGTCGCTGTCGACATCCACGGTGATTTCGATGTGGGCCGACCCGCGCGGATGTCCGGCGTAGCCGTGTTCGATGATGTTGGTCACGGCCTCGTCGACGGCGATCTGCAGGCGATTGAGGAAGTGTCCTGGGAACTCACCAACCCCCACGCCGCGGCTCACCAGGTCGCGCACTTGCGCGAGGTAGGCGTGGTCGTTGCTGATAGTCAGGTGGTGATGGAACTTCATGTGGTCACGTTGCGCACGGCGATGATGGTGAGGTCGTCGGACTGCTCGGCGTCTCCACGATGGGCGGCGGTGGCTTCCACCAGTTTGGCGATGACTCCGCGCGCATCGAGGCGGCCGTTCTGGGCGATCACCTGGTAGAAGTTCTCTTCACCGAACTCTTCGTTGTTGGCGTTCATGGCCTCGGGGAAACCGTCGGTGTAGATCAACATGCAGTCGCCCGGTCCCAGGACGGTGGTCTGCTCCTGGATGGTCTTGTCGAACAGCGGTCCTTCGTTGAAGCCGAGCGCAATGCCCTTGCCGGTGGCCAGTTCGTGCGTGCCGGTGCGCGCGCGGTAGATCACCATCGGATTGTGACCGGCCGAGGCGTAGGTCACCGAACCAGTGTTCTCATCGAGGATGGCGTAGAACGCGGTGACGAACATGCCGCGTTTGATCTGCTTGGAGATCAAACGGTTGGTTTCTTTGAGCGTCTCTGAGGCGCGGTTCTGATACTTGTTGGCGACCAGGCGCACGATGGTGCGCGTCACCGCCATCACCATCGAGCCAGGGATGCCCTTGCCCGACACGTCAGCGATGATGAAGCCCCACAGGCCGCTGCCGAGCGGGATGAAGTCGAAGTAGTCGCCAGAGACCGCCTTGGCGCCCTGGTAGAATGCTGCGCTGTCATAGCCCATGATGGTCGGTGCTTCGGCGGGCAACAGCTGACGCTGCACTTCGCGGGCGATCGACAGCTCGTACTCGGCCTTTTCCTGTTCCACCAACGCGGATTGCGCGATCTTGAGGTTGCCAGTCATGCGATTGAATTCGCTGGCCAGCGTACCGATCTCGTCGTTGGAGCGCGCCTTGGTCTCGTGGTCGAGCTTGCCGCGCGCGACCACCTTCATGTCGGCGATCAGCATATCGAGCGGACGGGTGATGTTGCCGGCCAGCCAGTTGGCCACCGCGACCACCACACCGATGGCGATGAACACCGCGATGCCGATGGTGATGAAGAGGTTCTGACTGACGCGCTGGACGCTGGCGATGGCGATGTCGACGCGCACGTTGGCTGGTTCACCGCCCGAGGACGCTTGGCCGAAATTCGCCGGCAGGGCGATCTTGAAGCGATAGATCGGCACGTCGCCACCGCTGCCACCGCGTTTGACACCTTCGCGCACGCTGATGCCGGGCGGCAGCGGAACTGTGCCGCCACTCTTGGGCACGTAGATGCTGGGATAGGATACGACCTGGCCCATGGCTTCTTCCAGATCGCCGATACCGACCTGGCTGATCTCCGGGATCGACGGGCAGTCGAAACGGATCGAGAGGATATCGCTGGAAGAGAAGTTGCCGCGACCGGTCCAGTCGCGCGCATTGTCGAGATAAGTGATCAGGTCGCGTTCGATCTCGGCGCGGGTCGGCATCGGGATTTCAACACCACTAAAGTTCTTATCGGCCTTGAGCTTGCGGAAGAATTCGAGCCGCGCGTTGACCGCCACACCGATCTGCGCCGCCATGCGCGCGATCTCGACACCGGAATGCTGTTTCTGACCGAAGAGGAAAGTGTTGGTGGTCAACGCCATGCTGACGCCAAGCGCAACCAGCGCCGCAGCGGTCACGCCGGCGAGCACCAGCATAAACTTGGCGCGCAGGCCCATGCCGCGTTGGCCATACTGTTTGGCTTTGCCCTTGCCGGCCGATCCATCGCTGCGGTTGCCGGTCGCACGACGGTCGACCGACACCGCACGTGGGCCTGAGCCAGCCGCAGCGGAGTGGACACCGGAGCCTGGCATCGGCGCATGCACGCCAGAATTGGTGATCGGCGCATGCACCCCCGAAGCGCCCTGCCGACCGGCATCGGACATTCCCGTCGCAGCACGTGGCGCTGGCCGGGCGCCTGGGCGCGACTGGGTGTTGGAGCGTTCGTTGCGGCGGGTGGCCATCGGCAATGCCTTCTAGTGCAGGAGTGCAGCTGCCAGGATTCCAGCGACTGCTCCAGCGGCGAGATCGTCGGCCATGATGCCAACCGCGCCGGGCAAACGCTCGAACCAACCGACCGGCCAAGGTTTGGCGATGTCAAACACGCGAAAGAGCAGGATTCCCACCAGCACGCTGACGAGTGGTGCGGTGGCCAGGGTGGTGGCCGGTACCAGAGCGATGGCCAGCCACGTTCCCGCGACCTCGTCGATCACGACCGGAGCGGGGTCTCCGCTAGCGAAGTGACGTATCGCCGCGGGTGCACACCACAGTCCGAGCAGCGTGCTGACGACCACACCGACGAGCAGCGCCGTGGTGATCAGTGCGACCGGCATCACGAGGATGGCACCCCAGGCGACCAGTCCGGCTGCCACGCTCGCCCAGGTTCCTGGACCTGGACGCAGCTGGCCGATGCCGCCCACGGTGGCGCAGCCCACCGCCAAGCGTTGGCTCAGCGGAGGCAGGCTCAGCGGAGGCAGGGCGCTCGGCGGGGACGGTGCGCGGTCAGGCATCGACGTCGAGTTCCCCGAACCGTCCTTTGACCAGGTCGACCAGGGCCGCCGTCGCCACTTTGGCGTCATCGCCTTCCGCGGTGATGACCAGTTCGGTGCCGCATTCGGCGGCCAGCATCAGGAGTTCGAGGACGCTCTTGGCGTCGACCACCATCTCGTCTTTGGCAATGTGAATGTCGGAACTGTAGCGACTGGCCGTGGTGGCAATCTGCGTCGAGGGACGGGCGTGCAGCCCCATCTTGTTGCTGAGCACCACCTTCGCCTCGACCCTAGGCATCCGAATCCGATCCTTTCCTTGCCATGATAGGCAGCCCACCTGGGCGGTCAGTTTCTAACACCGGTGCACCGCGAAGCAAAAGGTCCCTCACGCGAAGGGGACTCCATCAGTGAGTGACTCGCTGCCGCAGCCGGCTCGTGCCGCCTATTCGCCGCGGTAGAGCCGTTCAGCGAAGCGACGGTCGAGCTGATCGATGCGGCGCACCCGTTCGGCGGTGTCGTCGATGTCGTAGGCAACGCGGCGGAAGTACACCGCGTCGCCGCTGAAGAGGGTGTAGCAGGCCAGAGGATTGCGATCACGCGGCTGACCGACCGAGCCGACGTTGATCAGGTACTTGCCGTCGGAGACATCAAAGCCGTTGGCCAGTTCAGCCGCCGCCAGAAAGCAGCGGTCGTCGGTGAACACCCCTGGACGATGCGTGTGGCCGACGAAACACAGACGCTGGAAGCCGGCGAAGATGCTGTCCATCTTGTCGGAGTCGGACCCTTCCCACAGATCGCTTTCGAGCACGTACTCCATCACCGGGTCGCGCGGACTACCGTGCACCAGCAGGATGTCATCGATCTCGTGCCGGATCGGCAGGTTCTGCAGCAGTTCCATCAGCGCCTTGCGCTGGGTCGCCGGCTGGACTTTTTGCAGCGTGTCGCGCGTCCAATCGATCGCCCGTTTTGCTGCCGCATGGAAACCGTAGGCACCGTAGAGCAGCGCATGCTCGTGGTTGCCCATCAGGATCATCTTGCAGCGCGAGGCGACGATATCGAGGCACTCGCGTGGTTGCGGGCCGTAACCGACTACGTCGCCCAGGCAGTAAATACGCTCCACCGTGCCGACCGCATCAAGGTCCGCGAGCACCGCTTCGAGGGCGGCGAGGTTCGCATGGATGTCGGAAATAAATGCGATCACGAGAGCTGCCGGTGTTTCTGGTGGTCCAATGTCCGTGACATGATATCCGTGCACGCTGACAGGGCGAGGCGGGACTCTGGACCACTCCACGCTCCTGTCCAGTTCCGGTCCTGCAGCGTGATCGCACGCCAGCCACCAAGCAGGCATGCAGCACGGTAGCACCGGTCCACGGATGTACCCAAGGACGACTTGACCTGCGGGTGCCGTCCCCTCAATCCCTCGGCATGCGGCTCCCGCGGCTATTCAGTGATGGAATGGTGCTCCAACAGCGTCTGCCGATACCGGTGTGGGGCTGGTCGACTCCCAACCAGGCAATTCGCGTGACCCTCGCCGGACACGGTGCCGACACCGTCGCCAACGCTCGCGGCATGTGGATGGTGAAGTTGCCGTCGCTCGCCGCCGAACCGTACCTGGGACAAGCGCTCGACTTGGTGGTCCAGGGCGACGCGACGGTGACCATTCACGACGTCGCCATCGGCGAGGTCTGGCTGTGTTCCGGTCAATCGAACATGGAATGGCCACTGGCCTGCAGCGCCGATGCCGGCCGGCATCTGGCCGCTGCCGAGCTACCAGATCTGCGACTGTTCACCGTCGCCCGCTCGGGAGCGACCTCACCGCAGGACGACGTGCAGCCGGAAGCCTGCTGGAGCCGTAGTGACGCCGGAAGCGCCGCGCAGTTTTCGGCGGTGGCCTGGCACTTCGGTGTCGAATTGCAGCGCGCGCTCAAGATCCCGATCGGGCTGATCCATAGCTCGTGGGCTGGCACTCCCGCCGAATCGTGGATGAGCCGGGCGGTGCTCGACTGCGAGCCACAGACGCGGCCGATCCTCGATCGTGTGCCGGCGGCGCTGCCCAAGGCGGACTCAGCGGTCTATCTGAAACAGCTCGCCACCTGGGAAGCCAAGGCGCACCACCATGACCCCGGCAACAGCGGCGTGCGCAAACGCTGGCACTTGGCCAAACACGACGACGAGTCGTGGACCACCATCGAGCTGCCGCAGCCCTGGCAACGCGCCGGCCTGCTGAGCGAAGGTGCGGTATGGTTCCGCCGCAGCGTCACCATCCCGGCCACCTGGAAAGATCAGGAGTTGGAGCTGTCGCTCGGACCGATCGACCACTTCGACACCGTGTACGTGAATGGCGAGCGCATCGGCGGCACCGGCACGGACGTCGCTGATCCGCGGATGCTGCCGCGACGGTATCAGATTCCTGCGACGCTCGTTGGTGAACGCACGCTGTGCTTGGCGATTCGCGTGTTCAACCGCGGCGGGGTGGGCGGCTTCACCGGCTCAGCCGACCAGTTATGGCTGCGCCCGCTGGCAACCATCAAAGGCCCAACCAAACGCAAAACGACCAGCAAAAAAATCCCCAGCAAAAGCGCGCCGGACCAGCTCGATCTCGCTGGCTCCTGGCGGTACCAGGTCGAACTCGCGCTAGAACCCAAGCATGACGTTCCACCAGTGCCGCTGCACAACACGCACCACCTCGTGCCCGCGTCGCTGAACAATGCCATGATCCAACCCTTGGTGCCCTTCGCCCTGCGCGGGCTGATCTGGTACCAGGGTGAAAGCAATGTCGATCGCGCGGAGCAGTACCGCGTCCTGCTGACTGGCCTGATCCGCGACTGGCGACTGGCCTGGGGTCAAGGCGACATCCACATCGGAATCGTGCAGCTCGCCGGCTTCCGCGCCCACCCGGCGGAACCGGTGCCGAGCGCGTGGGCCGAGCTGCGCGAAGCGCAGGCGCTGGCCGCCCACGGCAACCGCATCGGCGTCATCACCGCCATCGATGTCGGCGACGTGCACGACATCCATCCACGCGACAAACACACCGTCGGTGTACGGCTCGCCGCCTGGGCCAGGGCCACGGTCTACCAGCAGCCGATCGCCTGGAGCGGCCCACAATTCAGCGCAATGACCATCGCCGGCAACGACGTGCACCTGACCTTCACCACCAGCGGCCTGCGCACACGTGATGGCAAGGCACCTCGCGGTTTCGCCGTGGCTGGACGCGATCGCAAGTTCGTTTGGGCGGACACTAAGCTGATCGGCAACACCGTAACCCTGCGCCACCCGAAGATCGCCACGCCGGTGGCCGTGCGCTACGCCTGGGCTGACCATCCCGACGTCAATCTGGTCGATGATGTCGGCCTGCCAGCCTACCCGTTCCGCACCGACGAGTGGCCGTTATCCACCGCGGGTAAACGCTGACGACGACGGCAGCGCAAAGCGCAACCCCTCAGCGAGCGCCCTTGCGCTTCTGCTTGGCCAAGCGCTCAATGCGCCGACGTTTGCGCTCTTCGCGCTTAGCTTCTTGCTTGGCTAGGCGCTGCTCGTGTTTGTTGTCGCGCGGACTGGGTTTACCGGGAAGATCGACCGCGTCGCGTTTGCGTGCGCCGGGTTTGCGCGCTGAGCCTGCGGCAAAACGCTTGGAGTCCCCCTCGCCCACCTCGACGCCGGAACGGGCCGCGCGCGGACGCTGGACCAGGCCCAGCACCACGTCGCTGCGTTCGATATCGGCAGAGGCCACCAGCACCTCCAGTTGTTCGCCAATGCCAAGCACCCGACCACTGCGTTTGCCCACCAGGGCGAAGCGTTCGGCGTCGTAATTGTAGAAGTCGTCTTTGAGTTCGCGCAGCGGCACGAACCCATCCATGCCGGTTTCGGTGAGCTGCACCGACAAGCCGCCCGGTGTAGCGCCGGTGATGACGCCGGCGAATTCCTCGCCGATGCGCGCCGCGAGGTAACGCGTGGCTTTGCGGGCGTGCAGATCACGTTCCGCGGATTCCGCCCGTTGTTCCAAGTTGGACGACTGACGCGCCAGTGCGTCGAGGTAACCACGACGCTGCTCGGTGTCGTGATAACCCTTCAGCTTGAGCGTGTACTTCGCCAAGCGATGGACCAACAAGTCCGGATACCGGCGAATCGGACTGGTGAAGTGGCAGTACGATTCGAAGGCCAGCGCGTAGTGGCCGATGTTGTCGATCGAGTAGACCGCCTTCTTGAACGAACGCAGGCACAGCAGGTTGAGCACCAAGCGCGCGGCCGGCGGTTCCTTGGCCAGATCGAATAACATCTTCTGCAAACCAAAGCGGTTCTGAATGCGCGAGCTGTCGAGGCCGTAGACTTCCAGCAGGTGCGCGAAGAGTTTGATGCGTTCGGCATCCGGCTCTTCGTGGATGCGGTAGACACACGGCGTCTTGTGCTTTTCCAACCACGAGGCGACCGCGCGGTTGGCCAACAACATGCACTCTTCGATGAGCTGGTGCGAGATGTCGGTGGTCTCGTGCGCGATGCCCGAGGGCACGCCATTGACGTCGAGCGAGAACCGATGTTCGACCGAGAACAGGTTGAGTGCACCGGATTTCTCGCGGGCACGGCGCAGACCTTGCGCGATGTCGCCGGTCTGGCGCACCACTTCCAAGAGATCAGCCGGCCACGCTTTTCCGCCGGATGCTCCGCCCACACGCCCTTCGAGCACGTCGAGGGCTTCCTCGTAAGTCAGGCGATGACGCGAGTTGATCATCGTCTCTGCCAGACGCGTATCGACTAACTTGAGACTCTTGTCGAGCGTGAGGAACGCCGACAAGCAGTAGCGATCACGGTTCGGCACCAAGCTGCACAAACCGTTGGAGAGATTCTCCGGCAGCATCGGGATCACGCGGTTGATCAGGTAACAGCTCGTTGCGCGCTGTGCGGCTTCCTGATCGAGCGGCGAATGTTGCGTGACGTAATGACTGACGTCAGCGATGTGCACGCCCAAAACCCAACGGCCCTGCGCGTCTTTTTCCAAACTGATGGCGTCGTCGAAATCCTTCGCTGTCGCCGGATCGATGGTGTAAACCAGCTTTTGGCGCAAGTCTTCCCGATTACCGAGCGGGAAGCTGTCCTTATAGGCGGCCGCCTGATCGGTGACTTCTTTGGGGAATTCCCCAGGGAGGTCATGCACCAAGCAGACGTAGCGGAAGTCGGCGATCTCCGGCGATTCGTCGGAGAGAATGCGCGTCAGATGCACGCCAGCGGCGCCGGTGGGATCGACTTCGACCGTGCCGACCACGCGTTTGCCCGCCTGGTAGGCGTTGCTGAATCCGGAAAACGTGCCGAGCACCGGCAGTTCGCCTTCGCGACGATTGTCGCACACCAGCACCATGCCACCGGGTTTGAAGTTCACCGTGCCGACCACTTCGCGGCCGGAGCGGCGCAAGATGCGCGTGACCAGCACGAGGCCGTCCTCGCCGACCATCGCCTGCGCCACGTCGCCGGGACCGGCGCCGATCAGGTACTTGGGATTCACCGGCAGTACGCGGCCGTCAGAGAACTTCGCCAGCACGCCACCGGTGTCGCCCTCGGCGTCTTCGAGGATGACCGAGAACTCACCGTCGGTGCCGGAAACCTGGTAGCGCCCAGGACGGACTTCGAGCACGCGGCCCTGTTCGACCAGCTTGCGCAAGGTGACGCCGAGTTCACGTCCGTGGATGTTGCCACCCAGGGCGACCGCCAACTGCGTCGCCGTCGCGCCGGTGGGCATTTCCTGAAGCTTGGCCAACAGCGTCTCAATGTCCGAGGCCGACGCTGGTGTTGGTGCCGCTCTGGGTGGCGCGCCACGCAGCGGCTGCTTGATCCGACTCTTCACGTAGTCCTTGGCCGACCAGCCATCCGAACCACCTGAGGATTTCCCTGCCGAGGCTCCGCTGGCTCCGCCGCCGGCTCCGCTGGAGCGTCCCGCTGAACCGCCGCCAGGGCGTCCTGCTGAACCGCCGCTGAACCGCCCCGTCGAAGCGCCGCCGGATTTTCCTGATGATGCCGCGCTGGACTTTCCCCGCTGCTTAGCCATCGTTTCACAACCTTTCCATCGCCGGTCTTGGACCGGAAGCCCGCAGCACACGCGGCGTCTTCTTCCTGTCCAGTCCCCAGTCCGATCAGTGATGGCAGGCTACGAGACTATGCCCACTCCTTTCTTTCAGTGTCTGCTGACGAACCCGATGGCGAATATGACAGCGAGCCAGCCATGATGCGTGGTCAGCTCCCAGCCACCGATCAGCTGCTGGCGGCGCTCACCGTCGCTCGGCTGGGCAGCTTCACCAAGGCCGCCGTGGAGCTCGAACTCAGTCAGCCGGCACTCAGTCGCCAAGTCATGGGACTCGAACGCGCCCTTGGCGTCAAACTCTTCGAACGCGTCGGCCGCGCCGTGCGCCTGACTTCTGGTGGCGAAGAACTGGTCGGTCGTGCCGGCCCCCTGCTGGAAGAATTGTCGCGCGTCACCAGCAACCTCTCGGCGGCGAACGGTACCTCGGCCGGACGCGTGCGCCTGGGCGCCAGCGAATCGGTGGCGGTCAACTCACTGCCCTCGATCCTGCGTCCGTACCTGCTGGCCAACCGCCGGGTGAACCTGCGGCTGATCTGCCGCACCAGCGACCGCCTGCCCGAGATGGTCGCCAGTGGTGAACTCGACATGGCGGTGTGCGCGGTCGAGTTCGATCCGCCCGGTCTGGCGTGCAAACGTCTGTGGGACGAAGAACTCGTCCTGGTCCTGCCGGTCAATCACAACAGCCGCAGCCGCGCGATCGACAGCTACACCAACGAGGAGTTCATCCTTCTGCCGCCGACCACAGTGACGCGCCGCCTGCTCGACCGCGCCCTGGCCGACAAGGGTATCGAACTCAAGGTCGCCCTCGAGCACGACAGCCCCGAAGTAATCAAAGCGATGGTCCTCGCCGGCCTCGGCCTGGCGATCCTGCCGGAACCGTGCGTACGCAAAGAAACCCGCCGCGGTGAACTGGCGGCGTGGCCGTTTAGCGACATCAAGGTGGTGCGCCAGATCGTCGCGCTGTCCGATCCGCGCCGGCAACCGTGGCCGGTTGAAACCGCGTTGTTGGATGCTCTTGGTCGCTACGGCCGCTGAACGGACCGCGGACTTCTCGAAAGCCGCAGAGACGCAGAGGTAAGAGGAGGACCGCAGAGGAAACCCTCCCGGTTCGACTCTGAAGCCAACTTTCCATCTCTATTTTAAACGTGCTTTCCGCTCAGTGACCGAGGCCATGAGAAGCCCTGCTGGGCTCTGCTCTGCGGCCCTCCTCTTACCTCTGCGTCTCTGCGGCGAACGTGCTTCCCACTCGTTGATCGGCACTGCCCTAGGCTCTGCACTCCTTGCGATCGAGAGCGCGTGCTCAATGCTCCGCGCCCATGCGCAACCTCCTGCTCCTTCCCCTCATCGCACTCCTCGCCATCGGTAGCAGCGGGTGCCAGATGCGCGGAGCGAAGAAGCCGCAGGCGCCGCAGCCCAAAGCGACCAAGGACTACAACAAGCCGCTCGGTGCTGGTGAACAGGCGTTGGTCGAGGTCGACATCAACAGCCTGCCGGCGCTCAGCCTGACGAACGAGGATCGCGCGCAGTTGCAGCAGGCGATCAACCACAGTCTGAGCTACCTCAACAGTCAAAGCCAAGGTACCACCAGCGCCAACCGTCGGTATCCGGTGGGCAGCATCACCAAAGATCAGGTGACGCGCAGCCTGCACGCGCTGACCGAACTGCTGCAGAACACCAGCGATGAAGCCCAGTTCAACGCTGCGCTGAAGAGCCGCTTCCGCGCGCTGATGAGCGTCGGTTGCGATTCGCAGGGCACCGTGCTCTTCACCGGCTACTTCACGCCGATCCTCAAGGCCAGCCGCACGCCGACCTCCGTCTACCGCTATCCAATCTACAAAGTGCCGGCCGACTTCATCAAAGGCGCTGACGAGAAAGACCTCGCGCAGCAGCGCCTGAGCGATGGCGCTACCCGCCCGTATCCGACGCGCGCTGAACTCGAAGCCAGCGGCGCGCTCAAGGGCCTCGAACTGTTGTACTTCAGCGAGCCGTACGACCCCTACGTGGTCGAGGTCCAGGGCTCAGCCAAGGCCACGTTGCCGGATGGTTCGCTGGTCGAAGTCGGCGTCGGTGGCATCAACGGTCATCAGTACCATCCGATTGCGCAGGACCTGGTCACCGAAGGCAAGATCCGCAAAGAGGAACTGTCGCTCGCGACCGTGCGCGCGTACTTCAGTGCGCATCCGGATGAGCTGACGCAGTACACCAACCGCAACCCGCGCTTCGTGTTCTTCAAGGAATCGAAGGGCGGCCCCTACGGCAGCCTGGGACGGCCGGTGACCACTGATGTCTCGGTCGCCACCGATAAGAGCATCTTTCCGCCTGGGGCTGCCTGCTTGGCGATCACCAACGCCACTGGCAACACCGGACGTGGCGGTTCCTATGCCGGCCTGCGCCTGGACCAGGACAGCGGCGGCGGCATTCGCGCTGCCGGTCGCTGCGATCTCTACATGGGCCAAGGTGACGGCGCCGAACGCCGGGCTGGCAACCAGTACGCTGAAGGGCGCCTGTACTACCTGCTGCTGAAAGAGTGAGACAACTCGCCCACGCGTGACCCTGCGTCAGGCATTGAGCCGCTTGTCAGTGGTCGCCGCAGGTTTCCGTGGTCCGGAGGCGGCCCCCGGATAACGTCCCGCGCTGGAGGTCCCGCTATGCGTCATGTTCCCCTCGCCGTGCTCCTGCTGGTGTCCAGTGCGCTCGTCGCCGCCGAAGCCAAAGCGGACGTCAAGCCCGAGGTGAAGCCGACCGACGCCAGCACGGCAGCAGCAACGAGCAAACCCGCCGAGCCGGCCGTAGCCACGCGGCTGCCCGATCCGACCGCCGCGATTGTTGCCGAAGGTCGTTACGTCTATCGCCAGCGCGATCTTGATGCGTTGATGCTGATCGCTGCACGCCACGCCAAGGCTCGTTTCGGCAAGGCCGAAGAAGACCGCTTGCGCGAGACCCTTACCGCAGCGCTGATCGCGCGCGAACCGCTGATGGATGCGCTCGCCACGCTGCCGAGCGCCTTCAGCGGACCTGAACGCGAAGCGCTGCTGCTCGACTTGCTCGATTACCAAGCCGAACCAGCAAAGGCGCCCACCGCGCCGCCGCCGAGCGACCCCACCAGCGCACCAGCGCCGACCACGGGACCGGCGACAGCAGCAACGCCAGCCAATGGCCCACTGCTGATCCGCCTGCCGCCGTTGACCCTGGTGCGCACGCTGCCGGGAACCGGCAAACGCCAACTCAACCTGACCATCGCCCTTTTCTTCCGCGACCAAGCGCAGGCACAGAAGTTGCAAGATCGCGCGCCGCTAGTGCAAGACGCCATCCTCAGCCACGTGCAGGCGCTGACGCCGGCGCAATTCGTCGAGCCCAATCAGCTCACGCTCAAGGACGGCATCACCGCGGCGATCATCGCCAAGGTCCCTGATTTTCCGCCCGACGCAGTACTGATCCCGGAAATGGAAGCTGGCGTCGCGGATGGTCGCGAAGCGCCCAAGCCCACGGCGCCCTGAAGCGACCTGAAGCGACCTAAAGCAGCGAGCGGGTCAGTCAGCCTTGGGCGGATTGCCCAGCGCATCGCTTGCGGTCGGCTCCACAGCTGCTGGTGGTTCGGAAACTGGTGGTTCGGAAACCGCTGAGCCAGCACCACTGGCAAGACCAGCGGCAGAAGCAACGGCAGCCTTGCGTTGTTTGAGTGCCAATGCTTGGCGGCTCTCGCGCAGCTTCCGCACACTATCGAAGACTTTCTCCTTCTTCTGCGAATCGCGCCGCGCCACCAGCAGCATGGCGATGCCGAGGATCGTCACCAACACCACCACCACGATGCCCAGGGCGGTGAAGTCGTACTCCGGCTTGACCGGCACTTCGTCGAATTTGTCGGTGACGAACAGGAACGTGTGTGCCCGATCGCTTTGACGGTTGATGCCGAGTCGTTTGTCGCGTTGGACGTTGGGTTTGACCTCCATCGAACGCAGGCGCAGGAAACGTCCACTAGCGGTGATGATCTCACCGGGTTGGGGCAACGGCTGATGGGTGATCGCCGCCAGTTCGAAGGCGCGCAGGATGAGTTTGCGTTTGGTGACCAGCTCCCTGCCCTCGTAGAGATCCCAGTCGCCCCAGTCTTCGCTCCACATGATGACGCGGACGACGCGGGTGATGCCGAAGGGCTGATCGTGGGCGACGCCAGGATCCTCCCAGGCGTGGAACACGCGGCCGCGGATGGTGAAGGCCTCTCCGCGGTACTTGGACGGTTCCTTGTGGATCTGGCTGCCCATCTCGTTGGCGCTGGCAACCGGCTTGAGATTTCCCGACGTGCGGTCGAGCAGCACCTGCCCCAGCGTGAAGTAGTAGGGGCGCGTCTCCACCACCAGCAAATCGTCATCGACGTTTTTATAGATGTCGTCGGGCAGCTTCCATTCGCCGCGCATGATGTAGGGATTCTCCTGCTCGCGCCTGGCCGCTGGTTTGGCGGCGATACGGGCGGCGATCAGCGGAACTTCCACCTTGGTTACGACTGGCGCTGCCGGAACCGCAGCAGGCTCGGCAGCAGTCACTGGTGCCGTGCCGGCTCCCGGCGGTTGAGGCGCAGCTTCGACCGGCTGGACCTCTGATACCGGCAAGTCGGTAAAACCGAGGTAGCGTCCGACCACCACCACTTCATCACCGATCAACAGGTCGCGCGCCGACTCTGGCGCCAAGACCTCCAGGTATTGGCCATCGGTCAATCCCACCAGCAGGCGCTGGTAGCCGCTTGCCGCGCCCGCCACCGGCGCCGGTTGGCTGTCCTCCAACAAACCGCTGATCACCACGTTGTCGCCAACCCTGACATGCCGCAGCAGCAGGTCGCGTGCTTCCACGCGCTGCGGCAACGGCGGAGCCGCGAGATCGTTGGCCAAAACCGTCGCCACCCAGGCCAACGCGCCGGCGTCGGGTTGACCGATCCACAACGGCACGGTGCCGTTGGCCAGTTGTTCGCTGACTCCCGCACGTTGTTCAGCGATCGCTGCCTGATCTGGCAGGGGCGGCAGTTCGGCGATCGATGGCTTCGCCATCGGTGGCATCGGCAATTCATTGTTGAGCTGCTTGGTCACCGGCGCCAAGGAATCGCGCAAGCGATCCATGAAGCTGACCACCAGCAGCACGGTGATGATGATCACCCCGGCGAGGAAGAGCAGATGGAAATGGCTGCGGCGGGAGAGCGGAGCCCTGGCCCGTTCCCGCGCAACCGGGTCAAGCGTGAAACCACCGGCTTTGGGAGCCTTCTTCGGTTGAAAATTCAGCATGTGGTCCTCGACGGGTTAACCCGCCGTCAGCTCAGTGGTTCACAAACTCTCGACCAATCCTCACCAACGCCAGCCGGCGAGCGCTCCGTCATAGGCCACCACAAAGCGTCCATCCGGCGAAACCGCCAGCTGCCCGACCCCCGAAAGGCCCAGATCAGTGACCTTGCGCACCGGGCCAGCCACGGCGTTGCTACCGCGGAAGTCGATCACCTGGAGATCTTCGCGGCTATCATCCAGGACATAGAGCAGGCCCATACGGTCAGCTGCCAAACCCACCACCGAACGGAATTGACCAGGGCCGCTACCCTTGCCGCCGGTGTTGTTGACGTGCACGCCCTCTTTCTTGGTTTGATCGAGCGCGAATTTCTTCACCTCATAGGTATCGTAGTCGTAGACATACGCGGCATCACCAGCTGGGCTCACCGCCACGTGGAGCGGCTCGCTCAATTCGTCTGGCAGCTTGCCGCGTTCATAGCGGCCGAAGCTGAAGAGGAACGAACCCTCCGCATCGAAGACCTGCACGCGATGCTGTTTGCCGTCGAGCACGTAGCTGCGTCCGGCGGCGTCCAACGCTACGGCGACCGGCGCCTGCAGCTGACCGTTGTTCTTGCCCGGCTGGGCGAACACCAGCGGCTTGGCTTTGAGGTTGGCGAGGTCGTAACGCACCACATGCATTTCGCTGGGGTCGAGCACCACTGCCGCTTGGCCGTCGTGCGCCACCGCCAGCGCACCAGCGCGTGCAAGCACGCCACCACTGCGCACCAGACCACCGACCCGCGTGAGCAAGAACCCATCCTGGTCGAAGAGCGACACCATGCCGCTGTCACGGTCCAGCCCGAGCGTGCGCCCCTGACCATCGAGCGCATACACCGCCTGCTGCCACAATGGCGCACCAGCGACGCCGCTGAAGGAGCCATCCGCGCTGTAGCGCGCCACAAAGCCGTAGTCGGGGTAGCTGACAAAGACCTCACCGATGGCGTCGACGGTGAACGCCGAGGCCGGCCCGGCACGTTCGACCAAGCCGACATCGCCCAGGCCCTTCCACGCCTGTGGCGTCTGCCCCTTGTTGTCCGCCACCAGGATTTGTCCGCTCGCCAACAGGATGAGCACGCCCTTGGCATGCACCGCGAGATCGACCGGCGGATTCTTCGCATCCGTCTGGAGTTTCCACGTCGGCAAGCGGCGATGGAAGCGGTCAAAACGCTGGACCTGCATCTGCGCTGCGTCCAGGCAGTACAACTCGCCGCCACGCCCCAGCGTCAGACGGCTAAGACCGGTGAAGGCGTCGGCCTCCTTGCCGGAGCGGCCCAGACGCAGGCGAAACGTGCCGTTCGCCTCATAGACCAGCACGCCACCAGCGTCCTGGTCAGCGATGAAGGCGGTGCCATCGGCTGCCACCACCAGATCCGTCGGCGTGGTGCTGGCGCCGTACTCGCGCAGCAAGTTACCATCAGCACCATAGACCAACACCAGTCGGCGACTGCTGTCGAGGACGTGCGTCTCCTTGCCATAAGTCTGCGCCATCACCGGTCGCGACGGGCCCTTGTCCTTGGCGAAGGCCACCGGCGACGACGACATCCACCCGCTGGCGATCCGTTCTACCACGCCATTGCTACTGATGGCGAGCCACGTGCCCGCGGGTTCGCGCACCACGCGCATGAGCGCTGACTGACGGCCGCTGCCGAGGCTGGCGAAGGACTTGGGTTCACGCACGCGCCAATTGTCATCGGCGGTGGCGGTGAGCGCGATACGCGTCACCAGTTCCTGTCCCAGCGCATCACGGGCAGTCGCGACCAGCGTCGCCTTGCCTGGCATGCCAGGAGCGGTCCAGGTGACTTCCGGCGTGGTGCCGGTGCGGGCGCTGAGCACCCCGACCTGGCCCACGGGCCCTTCGAGGGTCCACGCGAACGACACTACGTCGCCATCCGGATCCGCTACAGGCACGCTGATCTTCAGCGAACTTTCGATCGCGGCGCTCACCGCTGCCGGGGCCGCCGTCAGGGCCGGGGCCGCATTCGGTGCGGCTTCCTTCGGCAGCGGCACGACGTCAAAACCCGCCGCAGGAGCAGCACCGATCCAGGTCAGACGCGCGCTCACCCGGGTGGGATCGTTGGCATCGATCACCTGCGCCTTGGCCACCACCACGCGTTCCTCGACCAGCACCTCCTTGGTCAGCGGATGTATCTTCACCGTCCCTGGGCCATAGATCGCCAGCATGCTGCCCGGCAGCAGTTTTACCGAGGCATCGAAGCGGATGAGCGCCGCGCCTTTGTCCGCCTGCTCGACCACGCCGAGCGGCAGCTCGGCGGCACCAAGCGGCGCGGACAGCACACCGGCGAACAGGGCCAAAGCGGGAAGGATGACGGTGGTGCGCATGCGTGGCCCTGTTGGGATAGTCAGGCGGAGAAGGTCAGGCGGGAAAATCAGGCGAAGTAGGAGCAGAGAACCAGGTCAGGGATTCAGCGTGGCGCCGCTGATGACCCAACCGCCGCCCTGACGCGTGAGGGTATAGGTCAGCTTCAGCGTGCGTTCGGGATAAGCGACCATGGCGTGACGCACCGCCACCACCGCAGTGGCGGAATCACCGGAACGGGTGAAGGTCTCCAGTTTCGAAGCGAACACCTGGCCAGGTTCCTGCGCCAGTTCCATGAGCTTCTTGGCGAAGGAGTCGTCGACGACCACCGCGGTGATGGTCTTGGCATCGTTCTTGGCCATCGCGACATCGAGGTCAGCCAGGCGCGCACTCACCGCCAAGTGGCTGCGGCGGTCTTCGAGCTTGGCGTCGAACACGGCTTTTTCCGCACGATTGGCGCCGTGGCGTTCAAGAAAACCGGCCACTGCCTGTTCGATGACGGGGATGCTCTGCGTCGGATCGTCGATCAACTTGGTCAGCGCGCCGGCCTGCGCGACGATGGCGGCTTCTTTTTCTGCCGCGGTCTTGGCCTGGGTCTCTTCCACCAGCTTGGAATTGGTGAATTCGTTTTCCGCCAGCACCAGCGTCGGACTGCCGGGCGCCAGCGTGCGCATGGCTTTGAGGCTCGCTTCGGCACTGGCGAGGTTGCGCTCCTTGAGCGCTTTCTCGAATTGTTCGCGCAGCGTCGACAGCGCGCCCTTGGTCTTGGTCACTTGTTCGAGACCGGCAGTGGCACGCGGATTGTTCGGTTCGAGTTGCTGCGCCGCGGTGAAATGCAGCAGCGCGGCATCGAGGTCCCGGCGTGCCAGGGCGTCCTCACCCTGCGCGAGGCGTTCCTGTACCGCCTTGGAGCGGGCGGAGAGATCCTGGTTCTCTTTCTTGGCGCGGCGCAGCAGCAGCGCCGCGACCTCGTTCGCCGGATCCGCCGCAACGATGGGCGTAAGGAGTTCCTCCGCGCGCGCCGGATTGCCTTCGGTCAGGTGCGTCTCGGCCTCGGCCAGCAGACGCGCGATCTTGCGTTTGGTATCGCTGCGGCCGTCGAGTGAGGCCTTGAAGGTCTTCACCCGTTCGTCGCCCTCGCCGAGCAGACGGCCGGCGGAAGCCAGCGCACTGGTGGCGGTGTCGAGGTCGTTGGCAGCCAGGGCCTCTTCAGCGCGCTTGAGTTCGCCCGCCCCCTGCTTGGCGTCGATCTCCTTGCCGAGCGCAATCCACGTCGCGTCCTGTGGTTGGTCTTTGAGCCCGCTCGCCACTACGGTCCGCGCACCAGCCAGATCACCCGCAGCGATCATGCTGCGCGCCGTGGTCGGATCGGCTGATTTTCCCGGCACTTTTACATCGATGGGCGGTAGGGTCACCGGCGCGATGACGGGCGGAGTCTGGGGCTTCGGCGACGGCTGCAGCACGACATAAGCAGCAACGCCGCCACCGACGAGCAGCAGGCTCAAGCCCGCCCACAGCAAACCGCGACCACGTTTCTCGCGGCCGAACTCCTCGTTCTTCACCAACGCGCCGCCGGAACGCAGGCCCTTGGGATTGGCGAACGCGGTCACCGGATCGAGTCCGTTGGCCAGCGCCTGCAGATCCTTCTCCAGATCTGCTGCGGTCTGATAACGATTGGCCGGATCTTTCTGCAAGCACTTGAGCACCACCGCCTGATAGCCTTCGGGGATCGCTGGATCGATCGCCTTCGGCGGCTTGGGGTCCTGGTGAATGTGCTGGTAGATCACCGAGGTCGCATCGCCGCCGGTGAACGGCAGTCGCCGCGTCAGCAATTCATAGAACACCACGCCGATGGCATAGATATCGGTGCGCGAGTCGCAGCGATCACCACGGCCCTGCTCCGGACTGAAGTAGCTGACCGTCCCCATGATGGTGCCGGCCATGGTCAACCCGGTGTCGCCTTCGCGCGCGACCCGCACCAAGCCGAAGTCCATCAGCTTCACCAAGCCCTTGGTGGTGACCATCATGTTGCCGGGTTTGATGTCGCGGTGGACGATACCAAGTTCGCCAGCGGCGACCAAACCCCGCGTAGCCTGCATCACCAGATCCAGCGCCTCGCGGTGCGTGGGTTTGAAGCCGTCACGCAAGCGTACCGAGAGATCCTTGCCCTCGACGTACTCCATGGCGAAGTAGTGATGGCCCTCGTGCACGCCGGCATAGTAGACGCCGACCACGTGCGGGCTGGAGATCTGCGCCACGGCCTTGGCTTCGAGTTGGAACCGTTGACGGAAGTTCTCGTTCTCCGACAGGTGCGCCGGCAGGACCTTGATCGCCACCGGCCGGTCGAGGCTGATCTGACGTCCACGATACACCGAACCCATGCCGCCGCGGCCGAGCAGATCGCCGAGCTCGAAGTCGCCCCACACTTGGTGGTGGTGAGTGCCGGAGGACGCCTTGCCCTTGGCCTGCGAGCTTCCTGGAACATGCAGGTCGGTGGCGCGGGTTTGATCATTCGGCGATACCGGCTTGCCCGACATCACCTTGGTCACCCGTGATTCGTTGGTCACCGCTCCCGGCTTGCCAGAAAGATCCGCCACCCGCGTCAGCAGGTCGGCGCCCGACAAGCCCTCGGTCACCACCGGCGCCCCGGAGATCACCGTCGGCTGGTCAGCATTGGTCACCTGCGACGGGTGTTTTTTCTTCGCTGGCTGATCGGTCATGACGGGATCCGCTGGGCCTCCAGCTACCATCCCACAGCGGGAAAGGCAGCGGCGGGATCGTGGCCCAGCAGGGATGAGCGTCAACCGCAGGTGCAAGTACTTAGCGCCTGGCGGCATGTCCGCAGGTCGCTCCAGCGCGAAAGCCGGGCGTCTGCGGCAATTGACCGCTGTATCACCCCCCGTAGGGTGCCCACCCCTTTCCGCACAACCCCTACCGGAGACGGCCCTGCCTGGGGACGTCGCCGCGGGCCGGAGTCCTGCAATGGTCAAAGTCGCCGCCAACCCCAACTCCGCCCTGGTCAAGGACCTGATGAAGGTCACTGAAGCCCTGGAGGTGCGCTACGGTCTGCGCAAACCCGGCAAGTTCACCGACTTCATCGAGGCCCTGGTGTTCCAGATCCTCGAACTCGGCGCGCAGGAGAAACCCGCGCGCGACGGCCTCAAGCGCCTGCGCGATGAATACGTCGACTGGAACGACATGCGCGTCGCCACCGTGCGCGAACTGGAGGACATCCTCGGCGCGAAGTTCTATCAGGTGCGCAAGAAGGCCGAGGACATCAAACACCT
>JANPLC010000325.1:0-12627 GCA_031426335.1 Planctomycetota bacterium | reverse complement strand
CAACCCCTGGGAGAGGCGAGCCCCAGCTCGCCATGCCTTTTCTCGATTGTGGGTCGGTGGGTCCACCAAAGGCGAGCTGGGGCTCGCCTCTCCCAGGGGCCGGGACTTGTCGTCAGGAACCACGGCCCAAGGTATCCGTCTTGCCGGAGCCGCCCCCATGTCCATCGACGCCTTCAAAGCCCTCGTCACCCGCATCGAATCGCAGCCCGACTACCGTCGGCCCGAGGCCTTCGCGGTCGGTATCGCCAGTTTCAGCATGGCGGGTTTGGACAAGCCAGGCGTGGTCGCGTCGCCGGGGAAGATCCTCGATACGTGGTTTCCGCTGGTGAACCTCAACGAGAACTTCGGCACGGCTGCCGTGCTCGCGTCGCTCACCGGTTACCGCAATGGCTCGAAGAGCTACTACCTCAATCAGGAACAGGTCGAAGAAGCGCTGGAGCACTTCGCGCCGTTCATGAATGACGGCAAACGCCACGCCAACATCGATGCACTGAACGACCTGCGGGAGTTCCTGCGCGCGGGTAACAAAAATAGCACCGGCGTAGTGGTCCCGCGCATGGTCACCGTGACTTTCATCGGCGAGATCGCCGCTAAACCCACCGATGCGCACGATGTCTACCTGCGCCTGCACCTGCTGTCGTCGCGCAAGGTGAAGCCGCATGGTCTCAGTCTCGACGGTGTGTTTGGGCTGCTCAACAATGTGGTGTGGAGCAGCGAGGGCCCGTTCGATCCCGAGCAGTTCGACGCCGTGCGTTCGCGCCTCAAGACCCGCGGTGTCGACGTGAAGGTGACCAGTATCGACAAGTTCCCGCGCATGACCGACTACGTCATTCCGTCAGGCGTGCGCATTGCCGATGCCGACCGTGTGCGTTTAGGTGCGCACCTGTCGGAAGGCACCACGGTAATGCACGAGGGTTTCTGCAACTTCAATGCTGGCACGCTCGGCAAGAGCATGGTCGAGGGTCGCATCAGCGCCGGCGTGGTGGTCGGCAACGGCTCTGACATCGGCGGCGGCGCGTCGATCATGGGCACACTCAGCGGCGGCGGCAAAGAGGTGATCACCATTGGCGAGCAGTGCCTGCTCGGCGCCAACGCCGGCCTGGGCATCAGCCTCGGCAACAACTGCACGGTTGAGTCCGGCCTTTACATCACCGGTGGCGCCAAGGTCACGTTGCTGCCCGACGGCAAAATCGTAAAAGCGGCGCAGCTCAGCGGCCAGAACGATTTGCTGTTCCGCCGCAACAGCCAGAGCGGCGCGATCGAAGTGCAGCAAAAGAAGGGCGCCGGCTGGGGCGGCTTGAACGCGGCGTTGCACGCGAATTGACGCCCCCGGGACCGCCGGTTTCCAACCGGCGATTCGTAGCGCGTGCGCAAACGGGAAACATTCCTGATCGTGGCAGAATCTCACTCATCAGGTCGCTGGCGTTATGGCATCTCTCGCCGGTTGAAAACCGGCGGTCCCGTGGGTCAGCCGGAGCTGCGAACCACCGGCCGCTCCAGGCGTTCGAGCACCGTCACCACCAGTTGCCACGGTGGCACGGTGATGAGCGCGGTGTCGAACGGATCGAGTCCACGTACACCATAGGTGGCGAGGAAGTCCTCATACCGTCGGCGCAAATCCGCGGTCGCGAGCAGCTGGCCGTCCGCTAGGCGGCAGCACCACCCAGCCGCGGCGAGCGCGCCACGCACCAGCGCCTTGTCCAATTCCCAACCACAGCGGCGCAGATCCACCGCGGTGCCGTTCACCACCGGGCGTTCCGGCTCGGTGACATCGACGTTGAGGAAATGGCGCGGGCCGAACAGCGCATCGCCAGCATCCGCCAGCAAGCGCGTCGGCAGTGTCGCAGCGATCACGCGACGCGTGCGGCGGGCCAGCGGCAGCAGCCGACGCATGCGTGTGGTCGCATCGCTGGGCTGGTAGTCCTGCATCAGCAGCACGCGTTCGCTGGCGAGCAACGATTGGTGGTTGGAACCGGCCACCAGCACCGAACTGACACCCGCAGCGGCGAGCGCCGGCAACAGATCGAGCAGCGTGGTGATGCCGTCGAGGGCGATGCCAAGCAGTTTGCGCATCACCGGATCGATGCTCAGGAAGTTGCTCGCCGCGCTGTCCTCATCGACCAGCAGCAGGCGGCTGCCAGCTGCGATACCCTGCACCAAGCTGGCACCCATGCTGGTCGCACCGCTGGCGCGTGTCGTGGTGAAGTGGCGGCTATTGTTGCCTGGGAGCTTGGCGAAGAAACGCGACAGATCGGTGTCCTTGATGCGGCGGCCGTCTTCGGCCTGGATCGCCAGCACCGAGGCATCCGCCACTACCAATTCGCGTCCGTCGTCTGGCAGGTGGTCATCACGTCCTGCGGCGAGCGCCGCCAGCAACGTGCTTTTGCCGTGGTACGGCGCGCCGGCGACTGCGGTGACGCCGCGACAGATGCCAAGGCCACGGACGGAACCGAGGTGACCGAGATTGATCGTCAGTCGTTCTGTTTTTGGCGTTCGCCACGGACGGCAGCCCGGCATCGCTGTGCCGTCACCGGCGCGCGCCAAACGTGCGCCATCGCCGATGAAGGCGACCAGGCCGAGTTCGTCGAGTGCCGCACGCACCGCCTGCTGTACGGCCACGGCATGACGATGACTTTCCAGCGACGGGTGCCTGCGCCGTCGACACAGCCCGTCCGCGAAGCGCTCAAGTCGGCGCACAAAGCGCATCAGCGCCTTGCCGTCGCAACACATGCCGGCCATCGGCAGGCGTACCAACAGGCGCAGCACCAGCGTCGGCGGCAGGCCAGGAGTCGGGGCGGTGAACAGGCAGGCGTTGCTCGCCCGCACTGCTTGGCCGGGACGGTGCGTGGTGATGGTCAGCGGCGCGTCGGTGATGACCTCGTCCCAGGCCCGCCGCAGTACCCAGTCGCAGGTGGCGGCATCACGCCCGGCGTCGCCTGAGCGCCCCAGCGCATGCCCTGGAATGACCACCACGAAGGCCGCTACGCGGTCGTCCTGGTCGCGGCTGACGCCGGCCTCCAGATCATCGATGCTCAGCAGGCAATGCCGTAGCTGCCACGCGCAGTAGACCTCGCGCCAAGCACCCTGGCCCCATCCGTCGATGCGCCGCAGGGTAGCGAATAGGCCGGAACGTAGTCCGGGAGCGGGGTCAGCAGGGATGGGAAAGATCTGCGGGACGAGCGGCATGGCGGCACGCTAGCGGGCAACTCGGGATGAGAAACGCCTGCGGCGTTCATGCGAAGTGCGAGGTGGGAGGTGCGAGGTGTGGTTGTGGTTGTGGGTGAGGTGGCGGCTCGGTGGCGAGCGGCCTGGGTATCCTAGGTCGTCGCGCCCCGCACCCCGCACCTCCGAACGACGCACACGGCTTGCGGATGGGCATGGGGATGGGTACCTTCCCCAACCCGAGCACGCCCCCATGAACGTCGATTTCTATCTCGTTTCCGCCGCCCGCCGTGCGCATCGTCTCCGCCCAGGCAAAGGTTACGTCTTCGGTCGCGAGGAAGGCGTCGACATCCTGCTGCAGGACGCGCTCGCGTCGCGCCGGCACGCCGAGATGCGCTGGAACGACGAGGGCTACTGGTTGGTAGCTGACCTCGGCAGCCGCAATGGTGTGCTGGTCAACGGTAAACGCATCGGCACGCCCCAGCGCATGAATGATGGCGAGCAGCTGCAGATCGGTGGTCAGGTGTTCCGCCTGCAAGTGCTGCCACCAGGTGCTGATCCCAGCTCGCTCAGTGCGCAGGCGCCGCAGATCTCCAACCTCGAAACCATGGGGCCGGGCTACTCGCTCAAAGATCTCCAACAGCAGAGCGCGACTTTCACCGGTGCGGTGACGGCAGGCGGCGTGATGGAACTCCTGCAGTTCTTCCAAGTCACCGGCAAGAGCGGTCGCCTGGAACTGATGGAGGGGGCAGAGTTGGCCTCGGTCTACATGATCCAAGGTGCGCCGGTGTTCGCCCACTTCGGCAAACTCGACGGCATCGACGCGCTGGTGGAGTTGGCACACAAACCGCCGCCCCGGTTCTCGTTCCACGCCGACGCACTTCCTCCTGGGGAACGTAACCTCAAGGGTTCCGCCCAGGGCATCCTGATGGAAGTGGCGCGGATGATGGACGAGCAGGGGAAGTGAGTGGGAGAAGGGGATAGGGGATAGGGGTTAGGGTCGTGGAACGACGGCGCTCCTGAACCTGTTCGCCGTCGGTGTACCATTGGTTTTTCCCGGCGGCATCCATGCTGCGCCGCCTGCATGACCACCGAAGACGCCCAGCCCACCGCCCCTAGTCCCTCGCCCCTAACCCCTCCAGTTCCGGCCCCGCCGGAACTCATCGGCGTCGGTTCGCCGCTGGTCGATCTGGTGCTGACCGTGGGTGAGGACTTCCTCATCGACCACGTCGCAGGCGCCAAGGGCGGCATGCAGATGGTCGATGCCGACCACATCCATGGCTTGCTCGGCAAGACCAAGAAGGAACCTGCGCAGTCCCCAGGCGGCGCTGCCGCCAACACCACGGTGGGCTGTGCGCACCTCGGCATCCGCGCGGCGTTTATCGGCGCCTGTGGTGACGACGCGTACGGCGATTTCTACCATCAGGCATTGGTGTCGCAGGGTTGTGAACCGCGGCTGATCCGTCAGGCCGCACATCCGACTGGCCGCGTGCTGAGCATGGTCACGCCGGATGCGGAGCGCACCATGCGCACGTGCCTGGGTGCGGCGGCGACGCTCGATCCGGCGCACTTCACCGCCGACACCTTCCGTGGTTCGCAGGTGGTGATGCTGGAGGGCTACACGCTCTTCAATCACGACCTCACCCGCGCTGTGGCCAAAGCCGCCAAGGCTGCGGGATGCCAGCTCGCCCTCGACTTCGCCTCGTTCGAAGTCGTGCGCGCCAACCGTCCGGTGATCGACGAACTGCTCGACGGCATGGTCGATCTGATGTTCGCCAACGAAGACGAAGCCAAGGCCTGGAACGACACCAGCCCCGAGGCCGCCTTCGAAGACCTCGCCAGCCGCGTACACGTGGTGGCGGTGAAACTCGGCAAAGACGGCGCGATGATTGCGCGCGGCAAAGAACGTGTGCGCATCGCTGCCGATGTGGTCGAGGCGATCGACACCACCGGTGCTGGCGACTGCTGGGCGGCGGGCTTTCTCGCCGGACACCTGCGTGGTCTGCCGCTCGAACAGTGTGGCCGCCTGGGCTCGCTGAGCGGCGCCGCGGTGGTGCAGGTGATGGGCGCGCAGCTGTCGCGTGAGCACTGGCTGCCGATCAAAGGTTACCTCGACGCCTGGGCCTGAGGCCCTGAAAGCACGTATGAGCAAGAAACACCCTGGCATCAATGAGTGGAAGAAGCACATCCAACTCGGCCGGCGCAAACCGGGCGCAGCGGGACCGTTCGAGGAAGCCGCGGAAACCACCGACGCGCGCAAACCACCAGGTTGGCAGGGCCGTGCGGCCAAAGCCAAAGATCGTCGTGATGGTTCTTCGCCTAGATCTGCGGCAGCGCAGGAGCAATCCGCGCCGCCGGGGAAATCCGCAGCGGGTAAGTACCAGGGCAAGCCCCAGTCAGGTAAGCCCCATTCAGATAAGCGACAGCCAGGCAAGCCCGCGCCCAAAGCGGGAGCCGCGGCGCCCGTCATCACCGCACCGAAGCGCGTGCAGGTTCGCCCGCTCGACGGCGAAGGTCGGCCTTACATCACCCTGGTGCAGTTCCTGAAATCCACCGCCGCAGTCGACACCGGTGGTGCCGGCAAACACTTTGTGCGCGCGGGCGGCATCCTGGTGAACGGCATCGAGGACCTGCGTCCCGGTCGCAAACTGCACACCGGTGACGTGGTCACCGTCGCCGGCGTGGAGCACAAGATCACCGTCTGAGCGACGAGTGCGGATCACAGCTTCGCCAGCCATGTGAGGATTCGGCAGTCCGCATGTTCAGCGATCTCCTCCAACTGAATCTGAGCGCCAGCGTGGTGCTGTTCGGAATCTTCCCGGTGATCATCATCGGGCTGGGGATTGCGTACGCGGTCAAACAATGGCGCGACCGGAAGAGAGATGTGGACAAAGACAAAAGGGGTTAGGGGCTAGGGTTGTGTGCGGGCGACGATCTAGATCAGTAGAGCTAGGGTCGTGTACGGGCGATGATCCCGCTCAGTCACGCATCACCTCATCCCACGACCCTATCCCCTAGTCCCTAGCACCTCGTGGCAATTTTTCACACCGGCCCGGTCATCACGGTCGCCGTAAACTTGCGTTTGAAGCCGCTGCCATCGTAGAGGTGCGCCGCGGCCTGGTTGTCGACCAGGACTTCCAGTGCGATGGCGCGGGTATGGCGTTTGGCTTCCTCCACCAGCAGGCCGTCGAGCAACATGCGGCTGTGGCCTTTGCCGCGGCGGTCCGGACGGGTGGTGATGAGTTTGAGCCACGCGCGGCCACCAGCGTCCTGCACGGCCGCAGCGGCGACCACCTGGCCGGCGTCTTCTAGCAGGTAGTGACGGAAACCTTCGTGTTCGCGTTTCGCCAAGTTGGGCAGGCCGTGATCGCTGTCGGGGAAACCTTGGATGAACACCGTCGCCACCGCACTGTGGTCGCGCGCGGTGGCCAGCCGCACACGCGTCGGCTGGTCGGCCTGGGCAGCTTCGATACGGCGTTCGAACAGCAGGTTGTCTTTCCAGGCATTGAAGCCGTGCGACTGGAGCAGCGTGCGGGCCTTGCGGTTGCGGCTGTCGACCAGTGCCCGGACGCTGCCGTAACGACTCAGTTGCAGAGCGCCGCGGGCGGCGTCGATCAGGTCTCCGCCAATCGCTGCTGGCGCGCCGTGACTGATCGCCGGTCCCCAGATGGTCACCTGTTCCTCGCTGTAGGGACAGATCGCCAGAGCGGCGACCGCGCGGTTGCCCGCCAGCATCACCAGGACACCAGCGGCCTGATCGAGCGTGGCCTGAGCAGGGGGCAGGCCCATCCACGCGGCGATACCACAGACCTGGTGCTCGGCGCCAGGAGGGCAGGCGGCAAAAAGCCCCAGCACGGCCGGGCTGAGATCCGGACGTTGGTCGAGGTCGACGAGGTGGGTGGAGACGGGCACGCTAGGGGAGTATTCACTTCCCGGTGCATTCCGCAAATCCCCCGGCGCACTGCTGCGAGCGGGTTCGTCTCCGCCCTCACTTCACCGGATCGAGCCGGATCGGATGGGTGCCCTTCGAGTTCCATTGCGCGACATAGATGCTGCCCGCGGCGTCGACGTAGAGGTTGTGCGGGTGGATGAAGGTGTCGCCGGTGCGTTTCATCGGCTGGAGTGCACCTTTGTCGTCGTACACCGGCGGTTCGCCGGAGATGTTCGACACCACCTTGTTCTGTTCGTTGAGGATCGTGACGTAGCCGTTGAGGTTGGGGATGACGAGCAGCTTGCCGTGCACCATCACGTCGCACACGTCGGCACCGGGCAGCGGAATGGTGTCGACGTACTCGCCAGCCAGCGTGAAGCGTTTGAGCGCCTTGTGGCCGCGTGACGCCACTACCAGCAGCGGCTTGCCCGGATCGCGGCGGTCGATGGCGCAGCCGTGCGGGGTGTTGAGTTGGTGCGGTGCGTTGCCCTTGCCGCCGAAGGCCTTGATCAGCTTCCCATCGGCACCGTAGTGCAGGATCATCGCCAGACCGTAGCCGTCGCAGACGTAGAAGCTGCCGTCGTCGGCGAACTCGATGTCGGTGGGTTTGTACTCGTCGGCCTTGGTGTACGGCGCAACGCCTTCCGGCCAGGGAATGACTTTGAGTTCCTTGCCATCGAGGGTGGTCTTGACCACGTCGTGGCGATCGTGATCGGTCAGCCACAGACACTCGCCGTCGGCGTCCTTAGTGATCGTCAGGCCGTGCGCGCCTGGGTAGGTGGTGCCCCAGGTGGCGGTCATCTTGCCGGCCGCGTTGTAGATGATGACGTTGTTCTTCGGCCCGGTGTTGATCATCACGATGCGACCACTGGCGTCCTGGCGCATGGCGTGGCAGTTCTGCAGACTGATCATGTCGGCACTGACATCACCCCAGCCGGGCAGGACTTTGTATTTCAGCGCACCTTGGCCGAGCACCACCTCATCGGCGGCGGTGGCCTGCAGGCTGACCGCGAGCAGAGCGCAGAGGGTGGCGGAACGCAGAGGGAGGATGGTCATGGGGTTCTCGCGGGGGCCGTAATGAGATCAGACAGTTGGGTTCTAGAGCTGTCGGCGCATGCCGCCAACCAGAGAGGTGCGATCGTCGAGCCGCCGTCTCACCCCATCCCAGCATGGTGAGGCACCAAGCCCATGTCCTTGGATAATTACGGCAAGGAAATGGACGGAGACGAGATGGGCCGCCAGTCATCGAATCACGCCCCAGCGCCCCCTGGGAGCGGCGAGCCCCTGCTCGCCGAGCGACAGCACGCGGTATGCGGCACCATCGGCGCCGTCATGTTCCAGTCGCAGAGGGTGGTCTGCCGTAAAGGCTCGGCGAGCTGGGGCTCGCCGCTCCCAGGGGGCCTGGTGAGTCGTCAGGCGTAGACGCGGTAATCAATTTCCTGGAAGACCGAATCGCGCCACTCGATCTCGCGGATGCTGTCTTCGTTGAGATTTCCAGAGCTCACCTGCTCGAACAGCCCGGTGAAGCGGTTGATGTGGTCGCGCGTACGCCGTACCGCGTAGGCCACGGTGGTGTTGGTGGTCATGATGAAGGCCCAGTCGCTCGACTGCGCGAGCAACAGTTCGCGCGCCATCTGATTGAGGGCGCGTTTCTGCAAGCCCTCGGCGTGCGGATGGCGGCGCGCCATCGCCACCATGCGCTCCTCGGCGGCATGCAGGTGACGGTAGATCCAGTCGTTTGAGGGGTTCAGCCACACGCCGTTGTACCCGGCATCACCCCAGCTCGACGCAGAGGGAGTCAGCACCTGGTTGATGGGGAACTCGTCGAGATGCTCGGCACCGCTGACCGGCAGCAGGGCGTGGCCGCCAGCCTGGGCGCAGCGGAAGATGCTCTCGACGAACTGGGTGCCTTCGTACCACCAGTGGCCAAACAGTTCGGCATCATAGGGTGAAACGATCAGCGGCGTCCGACCGATAAGGGTCGCGATGTTGCGGCTCTGTTCGACACGTTTGCGCACGAAGTCGCCGGCGTGGTCCATCGCCCGGGCGAACGCCGGCGCCGGCAGGTACGGGGCTTTCTCATGCAATTGGACCTTGCCGGTGACCGCATGGTATTTGAGTCCCAAATTGCGGCGCACGCCGTCGGGATGCAAGAAGTTGCGCACGTAGTCGTAGTGGCCGTCATAGCCCAGGTCGCGGTAGAACTCGCGGTAGAGCGAGTCCCCAGGATACCCGCTTTCAGCCGACCACACCGAACGCGAACTTTCCGGATCACGCGCATACGCCGCGACTCCGGAACCAGTGTAGACCGGTGCATAGACGCCGTAACGCGGCCGTGGGGTGCCGAAATAAATGCCGTGGGTGTCGACGAAGAAGTAGCGGATGCCGAAGGTCTTGAGCAGGTTCTCGATGCCTGGGGTGTAACCGCACTCCGGCAACCAGATGCCCTTGGGATCGGCGCCGAAATGTTTGCGGTAGTTGGCTACCGCCACGGCGATCTGCGCCCGTTGCGCCTCGCTGGTGAGCATCAGCGGCAAGAAACCATGCGTCGCGCCACAGGTGATTGGTTCGAGCACACCGATGTCGCGCAGTTGGCGCACCCAGGTCAGCAGATTGCCGTGGAAGCGCTCCATCACCGCCAAGCAGAAGCGGAAGTGGTCGCGATACATGCGCGCGGCGTCGGCGAACGGGCTGTGGGCCTTGGCGTGAACCTCCTGGTCGGCGAGTTCGAGCAGGCGCGAGACATGCAGGCGGTAGCGACTCTGCAGCAGCGGATCGACCAGCATTTCGCACAACGGCGGTGACCAGGTCATGGTCAATCGCGCGCGTACCCCGTCGCGCACCAGGTTCTCCAGCCGCGTCAGCAGCGGGATGTAGGTTTCGGTAATGGCTTCGAACAGCCAGCGTTCCTCAAGGAAATGCGGATCCTCGGGATGACGGATGAACGGCAGGTGGGCATGAAGCACCAGGAGGAGGTAGCCCTCAGGCATCAGGTTTTCGTCAACCGCGACGTGCTGGAGAGGCTATGGCTCGACAGCACGCCACTGGACAGCGAGGTCACGCCGCTGTGCTGCCAACTCCACGCCATGCGCCGCTGGTCGGCCAAGCGCCGTTGCTCGGCCAAGCGTGCTTCGCTGCCCGCCGCGCCGCGTAGATGGCCAGGCAAGCCGGCCAGTTCCAGCAGTTCATGGAAGGTCTCGTCGACACCCATCCACTGTTCATCGATGCGCGACGAGATGGTCGGCGCCGGAGTGTGCACCTGATTGGAACGTGCGAGCGTGTGCAATTTGCCGTGACGGTCGCGCAGGGCGAGTTCGGCTTGGTAGTCCTGATCGGGGCTGACAGCGAGGTAATAGTTGCCGCCGCGCAGATCGACTTCGCGGAATTCGGTGTTGCCACCAGTATGGATGGCCAATACCGGCGTGCTGTTGCTCTGGGCCGCATTGGTCACCCGGGCGACGGTTTCTGGCTGCAGTTCCCAGTAGGCGAAAACGTGGTGGGGATCCTGGACCATCAGCACCAAGCGGTCGTTGCCGTAGTGCTCGGGGATCGGCAGACCAGGATTGGAACCGACGATGGTCGCCGGCGCGGGAGCGGCGATCACCGGTGCGAGTAGAAGAGAAGACGAAGATTTCGCCGCCGGCGCGCCTGGTGGCAACTTGGCGACAAGCTTACGCTTGGTCGGCGCGGGATTGGTGAAGGAGCTGCGCCGTTTGGTGCGGGTGCTGGTGCTGGTCACCGCGCTCTTGCGGATGGGTTTGCTGGCCGGCCTGTTCGCAGGAACGAGGGCGGCTACCAGCTCGGCCTTGCTCAACTTGGTCGCCTTGGGCACGCCGCGTTCCGCCGCGATCAAGCGCAGATCCTTAACCGTCATCGCTTCCAGGTCGTCGCGTTTCATGCTCAGCCTCCGTCAGTGAACAGCCGGATATGGTCAGTCAGCAGGCGCTGACGTTTGGCATTAATGTCGATGTGATCAAGCAGCCACAGGATGGCATCGAGTGAATGGTCCTGTGCAAGTGCCCAATTGATGACATCCAGGTTTTCGCCGCCTGCCGCCAGCACTTCGGCCACGCCCTCAAGAATCGCTCTGGGAACATGGTAGTCCACCGTTTCACGAGTCAGCAGTCCGAAGTCTTCTCTTCCGAAGGCGCCCCAGCAACGCCATCCGTACAGGTGTTCAATCAAGCGCGCGCGGGTCCAGCCCTTCCAGCAGCGGTCGAGCCATTCCTGCACCGCCCGATCGCCGACGTCACATCCGTATTTTTCGCTCTCGATCCACTTGTGGCGATCCATTGCGAACATCGCATGAGCGGTCAGTGAATGGACCAGCACGCCATCGCGCTCGACCCGATCGGTCGGCAGGGGACCTTCAGGCAGTTCAGTGGCCTTGCGTGAGCGCATGGGGCGCGGGTTCCGGGTTAGTTCAAGAGCCGAGTCAGCGTCGCTGGTCAGGTCAGCGTTTGAGCGGTTGGACGACCTGGTCCTTGCCGATGACGACGATGCCGGTCTCGGTGACTTTGAAGCGTTTGGCATCCTCGTCGTGATTGTAGCCGATCACGTCATTGGGCGGGATGGTGACGTTCTTGTCGACGATGCAGCGGCGTAGACGCGCGCCACGGCCGACGTCCACCCCGTCGTTCAGCACGCAGGCGTGCACTTCCGAGTAGCTGTTGATGCGGCAGCGCCTGCCGATGATCGAATCGACCACGGTCGAGCCCGAGACGATGGTGCCTTCGCAGACAATCGACTGGATGGCCTGACCGACGCGGCCTTCGCTGTTGTGCACGAACTTGGCCGGCGGGAAGGAGTTGGGCGAGCTGCGGATCGGCCATTCCTGGTTGTAGAGGTCGAGCTGCGGCATGATCGCGCGCAGGTCCATCGACGCTTCATAGAACGCTTCGATGGTACCCACGTCACGCCAGTAGCCGTCATAATCCGTGTTGCTTGAACCAGGGATGCGGTTGGTGGCAAAATCCCAGGCGTACAGCGCGTTGCCCGCCGCCAGCAATTCCGGCAGCACGTTCTTGCCGAAGTCGTGGTTCGACTTGTCCTGTCCGCTGTCCTTCTGCAGGGCGTCGATGAGGATGCCGCTGGTGAAGATGTAGTTGCCCATCGAACACAGGGCCATGGCGGGATTGCCCGGCATCGGCGTGGGGTTCTTTGGTTTCTCTTGGAAGCCGGTGATGCGCCACTGGTCGTCGACCTGGAGGACGCCGAACTCGCTGGCCTCAGCCAGCGGCACTGGAATCGCGGCGATGGAGATGTCGGCGCGTTTGGCACTGTGGTAGTCGATCATCTGCTGGACGTTCATCTTGAAGATGTGATCGCCACCGAACACCGCCACCAGTTCGGGTTTGGACTCCAGCACCAAGTTCAAGTTCTGGAAAATCGCGTCGGCTGTGCCCTTGTACCAGTGCTCACCGGTGCGCTGCTGCGCCGGCACCGGGGTGATGAAGTGGCCGGGCAGGGCCGAGCCGAAGTTCCACGTCTGGTTGAGGTGTTCAGTCAGGCTCTGGCTCTTGAACTGGGTCAGC
>JANPLC010000324.1:0-10381 GCA_031426335.1 Planctomycetota bacterium | reverse complement strand
ATCGCCCGCGCGCGCAACGACGAAGGTCCACAGATGGTGGTCGCCACCCTCATGCGCCTGCAGGGCCACGGCACGCACGACGACGCCAGCTATGTCCCGGCGGAGATGCGCGCGCGCTTCCCCGACTGCCTGGAAGCTGCGCCGAAAAAGATGATCGCCGATCACGTGATCGATCAGGCTGGCGTCGATGCGATGTGGGTCGAGGTGAAAGACGAGATCTCGCAGGCCTACGAACGCATCCGCAACGAGCCGGCACCCAATCCCGATGAGGAGGAATGGACCGCGTACAGCGTACCGGACCTGACCTCGTTCCGCAGCGGTGATGCAGGAGCCACGACATGACCACCAGCTACGTGGAGGCCATCCGGCGCGCGCTCGGAGAATGCCTGGAGCAGGATCCCCGCGTGTTCATCTATGGCCAGGATGTGGCCGGATCGTTCGGTGGCGCGTTTAAGGCAACCAAGGGACTCGGTGAGCGTTTCCCCACTCGCGTCATCAACGCGCCGATCAGCGAAGACGCCATCGCCGGCATCGCGGTTGGTGCAGCCACCGACGGCATGCGCCCGGTGATCGAATACCAGTTCGCCGACTTTGCTTCGATCGGTTTCAACCAGTTGGTCAATCACGCAGCGACCACGTTCTGGCGCACCGGCCGGTCGTGTCCGCTGGTGGCACGTCTGCCCGTCGGCGGCACGCGTGGCTCCGGTCCCTTCCACTGCCAGATGCCGGAAGCGTGGATCTCGCATCATCCTGGGCTGATCGTCGTGGCTCCAGCCACCGTGCCCGATGCGTACTGGATGTTGAAGGACGCTATCGCCTGTGACGACCCGGTGATCTTCTGCGAGCACAAGTACCTCTACAGCCACCTGAAAGAGACCGGCGATCCGGCGCTGGCCGAGCACCTGCCGATGGGCTCGGCGGTGGTGCGTCGCGCCGGCACCGATTGCACAGTGATCAGCTACAGCGGCATGTTGCACGAATGCCTGACCGCGGCCGGCATTCTGGAACAGGAACACGGCGTGTCGCTGGAAGTCGTCGACCTGCGCTGCCTGCGGCCGCTCGACACCGCGACTATTCTGGAATCCGCGGCCAAGACCGGTCGCGTGGTCGTCGCCACCGAAGCGTGGCCCTTTGGCGGCATCGCCGCCGAAGTGGTGTCAGTCATCGCCAGCGAGGCGTTCCATCTGCTCGATGCGCCGCCGCGACGCATCTGCGCGCAAGACACGCCGATCCCGGTGCAACCTGATCTCTACGCCGCCCATCGTCCGCATGCGGCTGATGTGGTGGCCGCAGTGCTCGACACGGTGAGGTACTGATGCGACTGCCGGTGAAACTTCCGCAATTTGGTGAATCCGCGGCCGAAGCCACGGTGATGGCGTGGCTGGTCGCTCCAGGCACCGCGGTGAACGCAGAGCAAGAACTCGTCGAAGTGCAAACCGAGAAGAGCGTGCTCACCGTCGCCGCGCCCGCAAAAGGCGTGCTGGTCGAACTCGTCGCTGAACCCGGCACCTTGGTCCCGGTCGGTGGCGTGATCGCGTGGCTCGAAGTCGAAGCGGCCGACGTACCTGCCGGTCAGACCGTCAGCGATGCGCCGCCATCGGCACCACGTGCGGTCACGCCGGTGCCGCGGCCGGCGACCAAGCGCCACGTGAATCGCCCGACGGGCGCGTCGTTCTACTCCCCACGCGTGCGGACCCGCCTGGACGAGAACGGTCTGCTGCCAGCGGATCTTGCGGCGATTCACGGCACCGGTGAAGGCGGCCGCGTCACCGCCGAAGACGTCGAGCGCTACCTCAGCGAAGGCAGCCCGATGAGCCCGATGAGACAAGCCGTCGCGTCGAGCATGCTGCGTTCGTGGGGCCGCCCGCTGGCCACCGTCGCGCGCCCCGTGCGCATCGATCCGTTGCTCACCCATCGTCGTTTGGTCGAAGGTCGCCCCAGCGCGACGGTCTACTGCCTCCGGGCGCTCGCGCTCGCGCTCAAGGATGACGATCGCATGGTCCACCGCGTGGTCGGTAGCCGCATCACGCGGCCGACCTCGATGGATCTGGGCGTCGCGGTGGAAGTCGATGACGGCGTGCTGACGCCGGTCATCCGGCGCGTCGACCAGCTCGACCTCGCCACATTGACCTCGTCCGTCGATCAGGCGGTCGACAATGCGCGCAAGGGCCGTGTCGGCGACCTCGGCGGCGCGGTTTCAACCGTCACCAACTACGGGACGTTCGGCCTGGCCTGGGCGACTGCGATCCCGCAGCCTGATCATTCGATGATCCTGGGTATTGGCGCGGTGCGTTACGTGCCCGACTGGAATCCGGCCGAGCGACGTTGGGACCGCGCGCGCGAAGCGGAGCTGACCCTGACCTTCGATCACCGTATCGCCGATGGCGGGGCCGCGGCACGTCTGCTGATGAAGGTTGCGGATCTGCTGGAGCATCCCGAGCGGATGTGATCCGACCGCACGTTGACGGTCGTCAGTTCTTCTTGTTCTTCCGTTCGAGCGGGACCACGCGCAGACGCACATCGATCGCACGGTCAGCACCGATGTCCCATGACCACACCAGTTCCTTGGTCGCCTTGGCAATGGGCAGCGGACGCAGGTGGCCTTGCGGAAGCAGCTCGACCGCTTCGTTGGTCAGCAGGATGGTGAAGGCGTATTGGTCGGACTCTTTGAGCAGGACGCGGTCCTCGGTCCCGGTGCCACTCAACACCAAACCACTGCGTTTGCACACCAGCGTGCGCCCATCCGAGAACGGTATCGCCACCTGATCTGGGCCGTGCTCGCGGTCAGGAAAACGCACGACAAAACGCAGCGTGCGCACATTCATCGCGCTGCTCACATCACCGCGCCCATGCCCGGTACCGGTGAAACGGACGGTGTTTTCCCGTACCACCGCCTTGCTTGCGGGAGTGAAGGCAAAGCCATGCAGCAGGTCGGAACCCAGGTGGTTCATGTACTCCTGTGGCCACAGCTCAGGCCGCCGGCCATCGGCGGGCTTGGGTTGGGCAGCTTCTTCGGCCAGCATCGCCTCCTCCCATTTGTGCTGATAGGCGTCGTAATCCAGACGCACACCTGGACTCTTGAGGTCGTCGCTGATCCCCTGCAGGGCGGTGTAGGCATCGGCCAAGCGGCGCTGACCGAGGTGTTCCGCCACGGCCTTGAACACCCCTTGAACCTGCAGGTACGCCCACGAATCCCAAGCCCGCTCGACCTCAGTGCGGATGCGGCTGATCTCGCGTGCTGGTGCCGTGACGCCGGGCTGTTGTCGTTCGAGCAGGGCCACTGCTTCGCGGTAGCGGTTGTCCTTGGCTAGTTTCGCCACCTCGCTCTGGGTGCTGCTCCATTGCCATCCGCCGGCAAAGCCCACCACCAGCACGACCGCCACGATTGCCAGGCTGAGGCCAAAGGCGTACCACGATACCTTGCGCAGAGTCCGACGCAGGCGCCGACGCCGGGCGCGTTGGACCGCCTCGGCGGAGTTGGGCGCGGAATCCGGGTCGTCGTCGACCTGTTTGCGCCGCAGCTTGGAGACCATCTCGATGGCTTCGGCGGCGGATTGCGGACGGTCGGCGGGTTCCTTTTCCATCAGCCGGCTGATGAGGACGCGCACGGCCGGACTCGGACCGGGCTCGGGGAACTTGAGTGGCTGGCTGGCGGCGCGCATCAGCACCTCCATGGCGGAATCGCCGTCGAACGGCGTGTGGCCACACACCAGCTGGAACAGTGTGGCGCCAACCGCGTACAGATCCGCCCGATGGTCGACCGTATGCGCATCGCGGCCCTGCTCGGGTGCCATGTAATGCGGCGTGCCCATCACCGCACCGACATTGGTGGCGGTGACCGACGCGTCGTCCGCGTCTTCGGCACGTGCCAGGCCAAGGTCGGCAACCTTGACCATACCGGACTTGGTCACCATCACGTTGTCCGGCTTGATGTCGCGATGGACGACGCCGTTGCTGTGCGCGAACTTCAGCGCCTCCAGCGCTTGGCGGCAGATCTCCAAGGCCCGCATCTCGGGAATGCGTCCGTGCCGGCGCAACAGCTCAGCGAGGGTGGTGCCGTCGACCAGTTCCATGCTGAAGAACATCAGGCCGTCAGCTTCACCGACGTCATGAACGGCAATAAGATTAGGATGATGCAGACGGCCGGCGGCACGCGCTTCGCGCACAAAACGTTCGCGGAATTTGCGGTTGGCGGCCAATTTCGGCGCCAGCACTTTGAAGGCCACCACGCGGTTCATCGACAACTGGGTTGCGCGGTAGACCTGTCCCATCGCTCCGGCGCCGAGCGCCGATTCGATGCGGTACCCGGCGATGATGGTGCCTTCGGTCAGCGCGTCCCATTGGCCGCTTTCATCCGTCAGGCGCGCCAGGGAACGCGGCGTCAGGGCGTCGTTGAAGCCAGGGTCGGGACTTGCTGGGATGGAAGTGACTGGTCGTTCGATCACCGTCAACGCCGATGGCGGAAGTTCCTCACCAAGTTCGGTCAGCGCGCTGGCGACCTGGGGCGATACCGGCGGATGGCTCGACGGCGGGCGCGGCGGTGCTGGCACCGCGGATGACGCGTCGCTGATTGGCAGAGCACTGGTCGGGGTCAGGTTGGGCGGCGTGGCGCCGGCGGGAGTCCGAGCATCACTGCGCGGCAAACAACGCACCAACACCTTGCTGATCAGATCGTCGGGCAGGCGCAACAGACGGGCACGCTCGGCAAGGTCGGCCACCAGGCGCGCGCGTCGTTCGCTGTCGAGTTTCACTGGCCCGTTCATCGTCCGACCGTCCTCACGCACATGGTGCAGACTGTGCCGCCTTCCAACCTCTACGGCAGAGGGAAAGGACCGTTCACCGACGGCTGGCAGCGAACAGGGCGTAACACGCAATCGCACCGGCCATGGCGGCATTGAGGCTCTCGGTGCCACCGGGCATCGGCAGGGTCACGTGCTCGCTGCAGGCCGCCAGCGCCGCCTCATCCAGACCGTGGGCCTCTGAACCGACCACCAGCCAGCGCGGTCGCTTGGACAGGTCCAGGGGATCACTTCCACCCCGCACCACCAGGGCGCAACAGGCAGCGCCGCCGGCGAGCATGCTCAGCCCCTGCTCGGCCTCGTAACGATGTAGGTCGATCATCACCAGTTCGCCCGCACTGGCTTGCACCACCTTGTGGGCATAGGGATCCGAACCACCGACCAACACCACCTGTTTGATCGCAAAGGCTGCGGCACAGCGGATGAGCGTGCCCAGGTTGCCCGGATCGGCGATGCCCTGCAGCACCAGACCACCCGCCGCCGGGTCGAGGCGTGGCGCGGTCGGCAGCGCAAAGGCAGCCAGGTAACCGGACGGGGTGTTCGCCTGCGACAGTTTGGCCAGTACCGCTGGCGCTGCCCGGGTCACCGGATGGCCAGCCCAGGTGGGTGGCAGTTCCACCTCTTCGGCCGCGATCAGTTCGGAGGG
The DNA here is from genome assembly GCA_031426335.1 of Planctomycetota bacterium. GTDB lineage: Bacteria > Planctomycetota > UBA11346 > UBA11346 > UBA11346 > BOG-1363. The sequence goes on along the minus strand of JANPLC010000324.1, from coordinate 4,936 downwards.
CAACCACCCGCGCGCGAGGAACGCCGCGATGGCACGGCCGCCTTCGACCAGGAATGCCCCATCCGTCCGACGATGGCGCACCTCGTGCAAACGCCGCAGGCGTTTGACCAGTGGATTATCCAGGGAGGTGATGACGCTCATCGCGATGAAGACCGTTGTCAGGTCGCCCGGCAGCACAACCCCCCGCCCCCAGCCAAACCGTCGCTCGGGACCGCTATACCTGCTACAGCCGCAGCGAAGCGTTGCGGCTGCAACAAGTCCTATGCCAGACAAGCGTTTGCATCGACCGCACCATTATCGCGGCGGTTGACGGGTTCGCCGACGACTTCTAAGCTCCTGCCCATCCTTTAGAAAGGTCACGGCCACCACGCTATGAGCCAGAGTACTCCATGACCTCAATCCGCATGTCTCAGGTGATTGTCGCCAAGGCCTTCACCGTGCTGCCCAATGAGGCTGACAAGCGGCAGGTCATCAGCACCCTGGTGCAGAGTCTGGCCACCACCAAGAAGTTCGCTGCCGACAAGGTCGGCGAGATCGTCGAAGGAGCGATGGCGCGTGAAGCGATCGGTTCCACCGGCATCGGCCATGGCATCGCGATCCCGCACTGCCGCACACCTCATGTAAAAGAAATCGTGTGCTCGTACGGGAGCAGCACCGCCGGCATCGATTTCGACAGCCTTGACGGTGAAGCGGTGCACAGCGTGTTCCTGTTGCTGACCCCGCCCGACATGAAGGAGCAGCACCTGACTTTGATGAAGAGTTTCGCCAGTCAGATCCGTAAGGAACACTTCTGCGAATTCCTGCATCAGGTGACCGCTGCGCAGCCGTTGGTTGACCTGCTCAGCGAGTTCGAGGCTCGCTGAGCCGGAACCGTGTTCCGCGCGTTTCCAGATCTGCGGCCATTCCTTGATCCTGTCCGGGTGTTGACCCTGGCCGGATCGCCGAGCAAACGTGAGATCCTGGTCACCGTGGCGCGCACGTTTTCTGGCCACCCTGCGATCGGCGACCACCGCGGCTGGCTGAAGGCGTTGTACGATCGCGAAGACGTGACCAGCACTGGCATCGGGGGCGGCATCGCCATCCCACATGCGCAACATCCCAGCATTAGCGAGTTCGCCCTCGCGGTGGCGCGCTGTCCCTACGGCGTCGACTTCGCCGCCAAGGACGGTCAACCCGTGCGCGTGCTGGTGATGATGGCCGCCCCGCCGGACGACCGCCCGACCTACCTCAAGGTCCTGGCCGGCATCGCCGCCCGGCTCAACAATCCCAAGGTGATGGCGGCGGTCCTGGATGCCCCGGATTCCCAATCAGTGATCGACGCCTTCGTGGCGACCTGACTTAGCCAACCGGATTGGCCGCCAAGACGCCAAGACGCCAAGTTGAGAGCGACTGGAGAACGGGCCGGTGGCAAGATTGCCAATCCCGATTCTTTTGCAGCCCGGCCACGCCCGTCCCGGAAGAACCCTTTGCCCCGCGGCGGCGTCCCCACATGCTGCCGGCCCATTTTTCACCACCCAATTGTGCGCCGCCTCCGAGCGCCTGAACCAGCAGCGAGTCCCCCATGCAGGCCACCATCAATGACGCCGGTACCCTCCGTAAGCAGGTCACCGTCACCTACTCCGAAGCCGAAGTCGCCAGCCGTCAGGCTGCCGTTTTGAAAAAACTCGGCGGCCAGGTGAAGCTCGACGGTTTCCGTCCGGGCAAGTCCTCGCAGGCGATCGTGGCCAAACGTTTCGGCAGCGCCGCCGTACAGCAGGCGCGTGAAGAACTCGCCGACGAAGGTTTCAACCAGGCGCTCAAGCAGCACAGCCTCAAGCCCATCGGCCCGATCACCAACGAATCGCTCAAGTCGGAAAAAGGCCTGGAGCTGGTCGTCAGCTTCGATGTAAAGCCGACCATCACCCTGCCCGAACCCTCAGCCATCGTCGTGACCAAGGATGAGGTCACGGTCGCCGATGCCGACATCCAGGCTGCGCTCGCCAACCTGTGCCTGCGCGCTGGCAACCAGAGCCCCCTCGAAGCAAACGAGACTATCGTCGCCGACGACGGCGTGACCCTGACCGGCACGGTCAGCGTCGAGGGCAAGGAAGTACGCAAGCTGCACGACTTCCACCACTTGGTCGGCGGCTACAGCCTGCTCGGCACCAAACCCGAAGACGTCATCGTGCTGTTCAAGGACAAGAAGATCGGCGACGCGCTGGAGTTCACCACCACGCTGCCCAAGACCTTCAGCCCGAAAGAAGCCGCCGAGAAGGAAGCCCAGATCAGCGTCACCATCCAGACCGGTCAGCGCCAGCGCGCCGCAGTCGCCGATGACGCCCTCGCTACCCGCATGGGCGTCGAGAATCTTGACGCGCTGAAGACGCGTCTGACGGATCAGCTGAAGCAGCAGAAGGAAACCGCCCTGCACCAGAAGCAGATCAGCGAGATCACCGAGACCCTGTTGACCAAAGTCCAAATCGCCCTGCCGCCGCGCCTGCTGGAAAATGCGCTCAAGGAAAACCTCGACACCCGCTTGGCCAAGGCCAAAGAAGAGGGCAAGAACGCCGAAGAGTTGGCCAAGCTCACCGAAGAGATCAAAGTCGAGGTCGAGAAAGGCCTGAAGCGCCACCTGATCGTCGACGCGGTCGCCGAACAGCACCAGGTGCAGGTCACGCGCGAAGACTTGGAAAGCCAGATCCAGATGGCAGCCATGCGTTCGAATCGCAAGCCGCAGGAGATCGCCGACCAGTTGCAGAAGAGCGGCCAAGTCAACCAGGTGGTCGCGGAAATCCGCGAAGCCAAGGCGCTCGAAGTGCTGCTCGACAAGGTGCTCGGTCGCTTCGTGGCGAATCCCAACCACGGCGAAGCCGGCCACGTCCACGGGCCTGACTGCAACCACTGAGTCGGCTACATCCGTGAACGTTGCTGATGGCTGATGGTCTGGTGACTATCAGCCATCGGCGCTTAAGAAGACACCGAACAGGAGACGCGCAGACGCGAAGGTCGGAAGAGACGAAACAAATGCATTCCTCCTCCAATCTCCGCGTCTCTGCGTCATCTGTGAATGTCTTCTGGTTCGTCTTCCTCTGGAGCCACCCATGAACATCGCAGTCGCTGGCGACCACTCCGCGGTCGGACACACCCGCGCGATCATCGCCCACCTGAAACAGGCCGGCCATCAGGTCGAGGATTTCGGCACCACCACGGAAGCCTCCTGCGATTATCCCGACTACGCCGGTCCCGCCTGCGAGTCGGTGGCCAAGGGCCGCAATGAACGCGTAGTGCTGGTGTGCGGCACCGGTATCGGCGTCAGCATCGTCGCCAACAAAACGCCCGGCATCCGCTGCGCCCTGGCGCACGACGAAGGCACCGCGCGTCTGGCGCGGGAGCACAACAATGCCCAGGCGCTGGCGCTCGGCGCACGTATCGTCGACGTGCCTACCGCCTTGCGCATGGTCGACACCTGGCTCGGCGCCACCTTTGAAGCCCGCCATCAACGCCGGCTGGACAAGATCGCCGCGCGCGAAGGCTGCGCCCTGCCGACTAAGCCCTGATCCCCTCCTTTTATTTCCGACCACCACGCTCCGGACACCACATGCTCACCGCCTCCGATCTCCTCGCCGATGGCAAGCTGCTTGCGGACCGCATCGATGCTGCACCGGCAGCGGGCGTCGCCGCGGCGCTGACGACCGCCAGCGGCGCGCAGCTCGCTGCGCTCGCCATCATCGCTGGTGAACGTGGTGCGGCGGACGCCGTCGCTCCGCTCCTGACGCTGCTCGACCGCGACGGTATCGCCGGCAAAGCCATCGCCTGGGCACTCGGACGCCTGGGTTCGGCGAGCAACGCGGTCGAAGCCCAGGCCGTGAGCGCTCTCGTCGACGGTGGTCTTGATGTACGCGAGAACGCCTACGCCATCCTCGCTGCACTCGCCGCGCGTGGAATTGCCGGCAAGGGCCTCGCTGAGGCGATGGTCGCTCGTATCCAAGCCGAGATTGACCGCGCGAAGGCTGGTGGCAGCGGCCTGGGCGAACACGCCTGTCGTGTGCTCGCCGTGCTCGGCGACAGCCGCACACCGACGCTGATTCAGCAGGTCATCGACCAGGACCGCTTCTGCGACCGCTTCGAACTCCAACGCCTGCGCAAGTCGGTGCAGGACGACGGCCGCGACCAGGAATCGATCAAGGCGCACAAAGCTCCCTGGCAGGTGACCTTCGCCGATGCGCTGTTCGTGCCCAAGGCACCGGAACCAGCGAAGGTCGCGGAGAAACCTGCGGCAAAAGCGCCAGCACCAGCACCCAAAGCCGCGGCTCCAGCAGCGGCTGCTCCGACGCCGATGACGGATGAGGAACCACCCGCCGACGACGGACTCGATGAGGTCCCTCCCGGCGAGGAGGACAGCCTGCCCGGCAATCCCCCACCGATCGACTGGAAAACCTTCACCACCAGTGCCGAAAACGAAGCATTGGCTGCGCCGCTCCGGCAGCTCGCCGCCCAGCTTGGGCCGTTGCTCGAACAACTGTCGGTGCGCGCCATCCGTGCGCCGCTGGCGGATCTGTCCGCCCAGGAGTTCGCCGGCTTGTTGCTGCAAGTCCTGCCGCAGGCCCTGCCGCCACAACACGTGCAGATGGCGCTCAGCCCGCACGCCATGCAGTGTTACAAAGCCATCGCCAAGTTCCTCATTCGCACCGGCGTCGCGACCAAGGCCAATGAACTGCTCGACGCCATCACGTTGGTGCGCAAGGAACTGACCAACCAGATCCGCCAAGCCGGCATCCTCAACGGACCGGACTACAGCGATCCCGACGACAAGCCGGCGGTGGCGCCAGTGGCGCCAAAAAACTGATTAGCGCCTCCCCCAGATCGCAGACCAGCCCTGAGCCCAAGCTCGGCAGTCGACTCAACCCGAACTGGTGCGCGGCGCTCCCCGGCTCGCGCCCGTGATCACACCGAGCGC
>JANPLC010000323.1:0-5740 GCA_031426335.1 Planctomycetota bacterium | reverse complement strand
ATCCCGCCAAGGCCAAACGCGTGATCTTCCTCTTCATGGCCGGCGGCGTCAGCCAGGTCGACAGCTTCGACTGGAAACCCGAACTGGTGAAACAGGACGGACGCATGCTCGACTTCGCCGACGAGCGCGCGATCAAACGCGGCGGCACCGGCGCCAATCGCCGGGTGATGAAACCGCTGTGGGAGTTCAAGCAGCGCGGCCAGAGCGGACTGTGGGCGTCGGAGTTGTTCCCCCACATCGCTAAACACATGGACGACCTCTGCGTCATCCGCTCGATGCACACCGAAGGGGTGGCGCACGGTCCGGCGACGTTGTTCATGCACACCGGCTCATCCAACTTCATCCGCCCGTCGATGGGCTCGTGGCTGCTCTACGGGCTCGGCAGCGAGAATCAGAATCTGCCTGGCTTCGTCAGCATCGGCCCGTCGCTCGGCAACGGTGGTCCGCGCAACTACGGCTCCGCCTTCCTGCCGGCCATCCACCAGGGCACTGCCATCGGCCGCGCCGGCATGCCGGCGCGTGAGATGACCTTCGGCAACACCATCCCTGGGCGTCCGCCGGAAGGCGCGCGCCGCCAATTCGATCTGCAGCAGGCGATCAATAACGCTCAACTCGCGGAGCAACCCGGTGCGCAGGAACTGGAGGCGGTGGTGAACAGCTACGACCTCGCTTGGCGCATGCAGACGCAGGCACCAGGCGTGGTCGATCTTGCGCGTGAAACCAAGGCCACGCGCGACCTCTACGGCATCGACCAGAAACCCACCGACGACTTCGCGCGCAAATGCCTGATGGCGCGCCAGCTCAGCGAGGCCGGCGTGCGCTTCGTGCAGGTGAACTACAACACCAGCAGTTCGAGCAATCCGGCCTGGGACCAGCACAGCGACATGCCCAAGCACCAGGAGCACGCCGCCGCCACCGATCAACCGGTTGCCGCCTTGCTCGCCGACCTCAAACAACGCGGCCTGCTCGACGACACCATCGTGTTGTGGGGCGGCGAGTTCGGCCGCACGCCGTACGCCGAAAACAACGGCACCGGCCGCGATCACAACCCAGGCGGCTTCACCATGTGGGTCGCTGGCGGTGGTTTCAAACGCGGCCATGCGCACGGCGAGACCGACGAGTTCGGCCACTACGCCGTCGCCGACAAGGTCCACATGCACGACCTGCACGCGACCATCCTGCATCAGCTCGGCCTCAACCACGAACGTCTGACCTACCGTCATGCCGGCCGCGACTACCGGTTGACGGATGTGTACGGCGAGGTGGTGAAGGAGATCCTGGCTTAACCCTGGGGCGCGGACTTCAGTCTGCGCAGTCTTACGATTGACCTCTGCTGGAGCAGACTTCTAAAACCAAGGCGCCAAGCCGCCAAGTGAAGGCAGGAGGTTGGTTCGGAAGCTTCAAGGCGCCAAGCCGCCAAATGAAGGCAGGAGGTTGGTTCGGATACTTCGCACGGTGACCGCTCATCCCTTGGTGATCAACCAACTCAACCGAATTCCTTAGCGTCTTGGCGCCTTGGCGTTGGAAGTGTTCTCGACTGGGGTCTCCAGGATCTATTTCGTCGCTTTTGAAAAGCCGACCTCATCGATGCTCACATCGCAGGTCATCATGCCCGTCGCACTCATGGCGAGGCACAGTTCCCACGCCTTGGTCGCATCGAGTTTCCCGCCCGCCTGCAAGGTCGCGAGCGGCACGGCGATCTCGTGCCATTTGCCATCGCAGAGCGTGGGATAGAGCGGCAGCAGGTCGACCTCGGCGGTGCCCTGGTTGTCGTTCGACTTCACCTGCACGCGCACGGACGCGGGTTTGGCGGTGCCGTCGATGCGCACGGCAAACACCAATGAACTGTAGGTGGAGATGTCGTGGCCGGCGTCTTTGGGATTCCAGCCGAACCAATTCCAGCCGAAGCCGGCATTGGGCACACCTTCGATGTGCATGGCCAAACCCAGCTTGCCGATACGCGCGGCGGTGGCCGCTGGTGCCGGCTTCGTCATCGGTGCCTGTTCGGGCCACAACCAACCGCCGCCTTTGGCTTCCTCATCACCGTTCCACACCAGCAGGTCGCGCGTCGCCGGTACATCGATCACCTGTGTCAGGTCTTCAGGCAGGTCGAGGCGCATCAGTCCCTGGGTGCCGGACATCTCGGGCGCGCGCCAAGCGAGCAGACCGCCGAGTTTGGCGGCATACACCAGGCCGGCCGCTGTGAACGGCAGTTCGGGGCCGAGTGGCTGCCATAACTTCCCGTTGTTGGTGCTGACCACGACTTGGCGTTCCTTCAGCGCAGCGATCCAGCCCTTCGGCAGTTCGCTCGGACTAGTGGTCGGGCCATCTACCGGAGTCCAAGTGCGTCCCTGGTTGCTGCTGCGCATGATGCGCTCGCCACCGGCGACCGACCACCAGATCGAGCGGTCGGCGCGTTGCAGCGCCGGTTCGGTGACGCCCTCGTTGTGGCAACGCAGCCAACTCGCGCCGGCGTCATCCGTGCGGTAAATGCCGGCTTCGCGCTCTTTCTCCTTTTTCTTGGGATTGGGTGCCGGCGGCAGACCGGTCGCCACCAACCAGGTCTTGGCATCGATCACCACCACCTGGGCGATGGGCAGCAACTGGTCAGGGAGTTTGTTGCCGATCTTGCTGAACGTAACCCCGCCAAGCGCGCGGCTGAGGTCTCGTTCCTTGTCCGCACGGCAGACCACGATCAATTTTTTCTTCGGATCACTGACCTCGACGCCGACGCGGGAGATCGAATCCAGGTTGCCTACGCGCGTCAGTGTCGCGCCGCCGTCGGTGGTGGCGAACAGGCCAGCGCCCGTGCGGCTGGCGAGCCAGAACGATTTCGCATCGCTGGGGTCGAAGAGGATCTGGCACGGCCAGCTCTTCTTGCTCAGCTCCGCCTGATCCTTGCCCAGCACGGTCCAGGTCTTGCGCGCGTCGCTGCTCGCCAGCAGTCCGCGATCAGGCATGCCGATGATCACCTGATCGCCCCCAGGATTCACCGCGACCACGCTGATCCCCTTGGCCGCGCCGTTGATCCAGTCGGTCAAATCAGTCCAGGCCAAGGGAGATGCCGCTGCCGGCGGCACCGGCGGAGTGTCGTCACCCGCGCTCAGCACCGTGATCAGCGTTAGGGTCAGCAGCAGGCTCCGCGGCATGGGCACTCCTTCATCGAGTTGCCTGGGATCCTCAAGCGCAGGTGCTGATTGCCAGCCAGCAACCGTGTTCCTGTGGACGGGTGCACGCGTCAGTGCGGAGACCTCGCGAACCGAGGCAGTGCAGCCATCACTGATCGATGAGACCGACCGGGTAGGTGTTCCATTCCGGTTCCGCGTAGGCTTGGCCGTGTTCGTAGATGAAATCCAACACCGCCTTCTGGTTGGCTCGCAGGTGCGGGTTTTCCGCCAGCCACGCGTCGAACTGACGGCGTAGTTGCGGTTCCTGGTCCAGCATCTGCACAGCGAGGTCTTCAAACAAGTAGTCGGAATAGGTTTCCTTCTTTTCCAGGATGGCGTCGAAGAAGCCCCAGCGGAAAAAGCTGTCATGGGATTCGGGTTCGAGCGCCTCGGCCAGGTAGCGGCAGGCGGGTTGATCCAGGTCGATGCGGTAGTCACCGGCGCGGGCGGTGAACGTGCCGGCAACGCTGCGCAGCTTCACGTCCGTATGGAGCAAGCGGCCTTCAAAGGCTTTGGGCCGCAGGGGGGCGGAGGTGATGTGATAGGTGCGGCCTGTGAACGTGCTGTCAGCCGCCAGCGGGGTCAGCACCACGCCGTTCCAGCGCAGCCGATCCGCGACCGCCCGCCATTGGCGTGGCAGCAGGTAGGCTTTCGGGGCGACCACCCGCACGTCGGCGAGGCAGCGGCCATAGAACGGGATGGACCGCACCCAGGGACGGCTGCGGTCGTAGGACAGGCGTTGGTAATTGCCCAACACGCTCGGGCGGAACTGGGCTTCGTAGCCGAGGAACTCCATCTGGCTCGGGTGTTGGTAATCGATGACCCAGTGGATGTCGCGCTCGCGGGCGGCGCGCGCTTCGGCACGGGCTTTTGCACGAAGCGTCAGGATGCGCTCACGCTGCTCGCCGGCGAGATCGAGGATGGTGAGCACTGACGCCATGGTCGCCTGGTAGCACACCGCATACGGTTTGAGCATGTGCGATTCGGTCATGAAGCCGATGGTATGGTGCAGAGCCGCGTACCCGGTGGAATAACGTGCGGTCTCCAACGTGTGTTCGATGCCATGGTCGGGAATCTGGTTGAGCATCTGGACGTAGGGGATGAGCGGGAAATCCTGTTTTTTCATGCGCTCATAAATCACCGGCACCAGTTCGTCGATCAGGTATGTGCCCAAGGCGCCACCCAGCTTGTCCGGCTGGGTGTGGATGAGGGACATGGCGAAGGCGTAATCTGCGCCGTTGGCGGTGTGGGTGTCGACCATCACGTCAGGTGACCAACGCGTGAACAGCTGCGAGAAGGCCCTGGCTTCGAGGCTGTCGCATTTGACGAAGTCGCGGTTGAGGTCGAGGTTGCAGGCATTACCGCGGAAACCGAAACTCTCCGGCCCGACCTGATTCACGCGCGAGGTGGTGTTGCGGTTCCGGCAGCCCGAGACGTTGTAGACCGGAATGAAGAGGTAGACGGTCAGCCCCAGGCGCGCACGGGCCTTGGCGTCGACGCAGAAATTCCGCACCAGAGCCATGCAGACATCGATCCCTTCGGGTTCGCCTGGGTGGATGCCGTTGTTGTTGAAGAACACCAGGCGGCCTTGTTTGCGCACCGCCGCGGGATCAAAGACGCCGTCGGTGCTGACTACACCGGCGAACAGCGGCAAGCCGTCGTCCGCTTCACCGATCTGCTCAAAGCGGAGGTAGTGGGGGAAGTCCTGCGCCAAGCGCTGGTAGAACGCGATACAGGCATCGAGCGTCGTCGTGGTGTTCTGGTCGCCGGATTCATAGGGCGTGGCGTAGGTCTGCATGGGGGAAGCCTAGAACCGTGACCAATCCAGCAATGCCAGGCTGTGGGCGAGCATTCCCCGAAGTCGTTCACCGTTCGGACACGTTTCGCCCCATCCACTTCCTTGGCGCGACAACGATCACGCCAATCGACGGTGAGCGCGAGACATTCGGACGGACCATCCGTCCGCGCACGGATTGCAGGTGCGCATGAGGGACAGGACAGCCGGGCCGCGGATGTCTGAACCAGACGGACGTGACTGGCTTGTTACACAAGCGGTCTTCCCTGGTTTAGGCTGTGGTCATGAGCACCACACCAATCCCCGCTGTTCTTCCTGCACCGTGCCGCCGGGCGTTCATCGCCGCTTATTTGCGGACAACCTCGACGAACGGTGCCTTGATGCTGGCGCTGATGTGCTGGACATCCGCGCTGTCGGCGTTGGAGGGTGATTTCAAGGAGGTCAATCCGCGGATCGATTTCACCGCCTTCCTGATCAAGGCCCACGAGGCGGAACAGGTGCGGGAGCAGCGCCGGTTGTCGGAAGCACGGTTCATCGAGATGAGCCGATTGCCGGAGGTGGTGGTGCTCGATGCCCGCAGCAAGGAGCGTTACGACCAGCTCCACATCCAAGGCGCGATCAACATCCCGTTCCCGGATCTCAGCGAGGTGACCCTCGCAAAACGACTGCCGGACAAGAACCGGATCATCCTGATCTACTGCAACAACAACTTCATCAAGGCGCCGAAGGCATTCGAGTCGAAGGGGCCGGCGGTGTCCTTGAACATCTCGACCTTCAT
>JANPLC010000322.1:0-3421 GCA_031426335.1 Planctomycetota bacterium | reverse complement strand
GCGGCGCAGGCTGAAGCCCGCGCTCCCAGCGGACGGCCAAGTCGCTGTCGTTCGTTACCTCCCTGCGGTCTTCGACGGATCGCCATCCATGATCTTCACCAACCATTCCTCCCACTTCCCCATCGCGCGACGGCGTTGGGATTTATCCATCGCCGCGTCGTAGTCGCTTTCCTGAATCGGCTTGAGCGCGGCAAAGGCGGCGGCGCGGACGCTGGCGTCATCATCATCAAGCGCCTTGATCAACGTCACCAACAGCGGCGGATCCTGGTAGAAACCTTTGATCTGGAACCGGATCGCGGTGGTCAGGGCCTGGATCGCCTGGAGTTTCTCCGCAACATCCCACTTCTTCTGATCGAGCACAAAACACAGGGTGTCCTGCGCAGACTGGTAACGGAAGTTTGCGCCGGTGTTCAGGCTGGCGAAAGCCGCGGTGCGTACGTTGGCGTCTTTGTCTTTCACCTTCTTGGCCAGCAATGCGGTGATGCCATCACCCATCAGTGCGCGTTCACAGATCTTCGCGGCGCGCACGCGTACGGCGGGTTCCTTGTGGTCGAGCAGATCCTTCACCACCGACGCGGCCGGTAAGCCGCCGATCAGCGCGAGGGTGTCGGCCTCGGCATCGGTGACGCCGAGCTTCTTCGCATTCTTGGCGATGGGTTTGAGCAACTCGGTTTCAGCAGCAGACAACGGGATGGCTTTGTGACGCTGACGGATCGCCCACTGGATGGTCTCGTCGTTGGTTGGCGGATGGTGTGAGGTGTGGGCGAGGCCGAAGATCTCGCGGTAGATGACGTTGATGCCGATCTCTTTCCACGAACGGTAGGTGCCGCGTGAACCGTTCTTGTGCGGTTCGTCGTCGTCGAGGCCCATGACCATGTAGAAGTCCGGCAGATCCATCTTCGGATCCTTCACCGTCAGGTCGCGTTTGTAGACGCCGCTGCCATAGATCACGCTCGCGGCGACGATGTCCGGTTTGGCTAGGCCATAGACGCCGGACATGTTGCCGCCCGAACTCATGCCGAAGGTGTAGACGCGGCGCGGATTGATCGGGTACTTCTTCATCGCCCACTGCGCCAGCTTGGTCACCGGCGGCACGTCGGCGTCTTCGACCCAGCCCTCGCCCTGCGACTTCGCTCCGAGCACGATGTAGCCGTCGAGCAGCTTCAGCCCCTTCATGATGCGCACGACGTTGCCGGCTTCGTGCGTGGCCTTGCCGCCGTGGCCGTGGAAACACAGGAACAGGCCGAGTTGCTTGGTCGGATCGGTGGTGTCCGCCGGCGGGCAGTCCTTGGGCGCTTCGATAGCGTAGGCGATGACGAACTTCTCGCCGCCGTCCGGCGCCAGGTCCTTCTCCTTCAACTCACCTTCGACCAAGGCGAAGAGCGGCTGGCAGCACAGGGCCAGGGCCAGGACGGAAACGCGACGTACGGCGGCGCGAAAGGCGGAAAAAGTGGACATGGGAACTCCAAGGGGCAGTGGTTCCGCCTGGAGATTGCCTGGCAAGGCGGCTTCCTGTCAGGGATTCCCGGGTTTCACCGCCGGTTCATCAGCACGCAGGGTGACGGTGTCCAACCGGGTCTTGCCAGTCAAAAGCCCGATCAGCGGCCCGGTCATCACCGTCGTCACCAGTGCCATCAACACCATCATGGTGAAGATAGTGGGTGAGAGGATGCCCATCTCGTAGCCGATGTTGAGCACCACCAGCTCCATCAGCCCACGGGTGTTGAGCAGCGCGCCGAGCAGCCAGGAGTCCCGCCAGCTGATGCCACCGGACAAGCGCGCGGCGAGCGCACCGCCCACCAACTTGCCGAGGACCGCGATGAAGATCACCCCAGCACAGATGCCCCACAGGTGCGGCTCGTTGAGCAGGCCGATCTGCGTGCGCAGGCCGGTGAGCGCGAAGAACAATGGCAGCAGCACCAGTTCGCTGACGTACTCGACGCGCTCGCTGGCGCGGGCGCGCAGTTCCGGTTTTGGCGGCATGATCACGCCGGCAAAGAAAGCGCCGAACAGGGCGTGGATGCCAATGATCTCAGTGATCATCGCCGACAGCAACACGGTCAGCAGCACCAGCGCCATCCACGTGCGGTCGTCGCCACGGTCGCTCTGGCGTTGCAGGACTTTTGCGAGCAACGGACGCACCACAAACAACATCAGCAGCAGGTAGACCACGGTCAGCGCCACGGTTGCCGCTGCCGCAGTGAGTGGCCCGGACTTGGCGATCGCCACCACCACCGCCAGCAGGCACCACGCGGTGATGTCGTCGACCGCGGCGCAGGTCAACGCCAGTGCGCCGACCAAGGTGGTGGTGAGTTGGCGTTCTTTCAGGATGCGCGCCAACACGGGAAACGCAGTGACGCTCATGGCGATGCCCATGAACAGCGCGAACGGCACGAAGCCGATCTCATCTCCGGCGAAGGTCGGATAGAGGTACCACGCCGACGCGACCCCCAGGAAGAACGGAAAGATCATGCTGGTATGGCTGATCAGCACCGCGGCGTCGGCACGTTCCTTGGCTGCCCCGGTGTTGAGGTGCATGCCGACCACGAACATGAACAGGATCAAGCCGATCTGGCTGAGGGTGCCGAGTGCGGGCAACGACGCGGGCGGAAATAGAAACGCTCCCGCTTCGGGCCACACCATGCCGAGCACCGACGGACCGAGCACGATGCCGGCGGCGATCTCAACCACCACGCGTGGTTGTCCGAAAGGGCGGAAGGCGTTGCCGATCAGGCGAGTGAAACCGATGATCACCACGATCTGCAGCAGCAACAAGATGAGCGGCTGGTGTAGTTCTTTCGCCAGCCAGGCGAGAAACGACGAGGACGCCGCAGGCGTGGTGGTCGTTGCGGCCGCGATCGGACTGTTGGCGGGTCCGTATACGAGCAGGGCCCAGATGCCACTGCCGAAGACCGCCAAGGTGATGAAGTAGATGAGGGCGGGGCGTTTCACGTCGGTGGGCTCGCGGGTCGGTATGCTAGGTGGAGTATTCCAGATGCTATGCTGCCCAGGCCGACAACGGACGGGCTGGTGGAAGCTGCTGAAAATGCAAACGGCCACCAGGAATGCTGGTGGCCGGCCGCACGCTCAACACTTCTGGAAGTGTCTTACTCGAACTTCACGCCTTCCAGGTACTTCATCGACTGCGGAATCTGGGTAGCTGCGTCCGGCGATTCATCCTCGATGAAGTAGTACTTCAGGCCGGCCTTCTTGGCCGCGGCAAGGATTTTGGGCCAGTCCATCTGACCGGTGCCGAGCACCACGTTGTTCTTCACGTCGGTCTTGCCGCTCAGGCTGCCGGTTTCGATGCCCTTCTTCAGGTCCTTCAGGTGCATGCTCACCCATCCTCCCTTCGCTAGAAAATGCCGTTTGGAATGTTCAAGCCGATGGCGAAGTTCCTCTCGATACCGCCCTACAATTG
>JANPLC010000321.1:0-24515 GCA_031426335.1 Planctomycetota bacterium | reverse complement strand
GGCGAGCCCCAGCTCGCCTTGCTTTCGTTTCGCACTGATGAGCAGGAGACCTGGGGAAGAAAGGCGAGCTGGGGCTCGCCTCTCCCAGGGTCAGACGTCGATGCGTTTGGCGACGGACAAGGCATACCGCTCGATGAAATCGCGGCGGATGCTGACGTCATTGCCCATCAGCGTCGCGAACATGCGCTCAGCTTCGATCGCATCGCTGAGCGTCACGCGCAGCAGCGTGCGCGCCGAAGGATCCATGGTGGTCTCCCACAACTGGTCCGGGTTCATCTCGCCAAGACCTTTGTAGCGCTGGATGTCGAGGCCACGCGAGCCGAAGCGTTTGATCGTCGGCACCACGGCGTGCAGGTGGGTCAGCACCACTTCTTCTTTGTTGTCCTTGATCACGAACGGGCTGATGCGCCCAGGACTGTCGAGCAGGTACTCAGGGTTGTAGCCCTGGATGCGCAGACGATCGAGGCTGCGTTCCATCGCTTCGCGTTCGGTGAACTCGATGAGCTCTGGCACGATTGGCGCCGGTTCACCTTCGACACGTTCGGCAGCGGGCTTGCCGCGACCAAGCAACTCGTCGAGCTCCGCTTCGCTGTAAAGATACTGGATCGCTTCGCCCAGACGCGCGCGGTAGAGCGGCAACACGCCGCTGCCGTTACGCAGGTCGAGGTATTCATCGATGGTCAGGCCCTTGAGCGACAAAACGCGGTCGTGGTCGTCGAACTCCTGCAGCACCTCGACCAGCGCGGTCAGCGCCGCGCCGGTGATGGAGCGTTCGCGACCTGCGCTGCGATCGGTCAAGGTCGCGCCATCCGTGCCGAGACGGATGATCTCGCCGTTGAGCAGCTTCTCGTTGTAGATGTACTCGCTGCTCTTGCCGCGCGTGACTTTGTAGAGCGGCGGCTGGGCGACGAAGATGTTGCCCTTCTCGATCAGCTTGGGCATGTGACGGAAGAAAAACGTCAGCAGCAGGGTGCGGATGTGGCTGCCGTCGACGTCGGCGTCGGTCATGATGACGACTTTGCCGTAGCGCAGGCCATCGTGGTTGAACTCCTCACCGATGCCCGCACCCAGCGCCTGGATCATCGCGCTGATTTCCGAGTGGCCCATGACCTTGTCGATGCGCGCCTTCTCGACGTTGATGATCTTACCCTTGAGCGGCAGGATCGCCTGGATGCGTGCATCGCTGCCGCGTTTGGCCGAACCACCGGCCGAATCACCTTCGACCAGGAAGATTTCCGTTTCGGCGACGTTGCGGCTCTGGCAGTCACGCAGCTTGTCCGGCATGCCGCCGTTGTTGAGCAGACTCTTGCGATTCTTGCGCGCCAGGTCGCGCGCCTTGCGCGCGGCTTCGCGCGCTTCCATCGCTGAGATCGCCTTAGTGATGAGATTGCGCGCGATCTTGGGGTTTTCTTCGCAGTAGTCCTTGATCGCCGGGCCGATGAGGTTCTGCACGATGCCGGCGATCTCGATGTTGATGAGCTTGTCCTTGGTCTGAGCCGAGAACTTGGGATCGCCGAGTTTGACCGAGACGATGGCGCACAGGCCTTCACGCAGGTCTTCACCCGCCGGCGGTTTGTCATCGGCCTTGATCAGGCCGGCGTTTTTCGCATAGGCGTTGAACTCACGCGTCAGCGCGGTCTTGAAACCTTCGAGGTGCGTGCCGCCATCGCGGTTGCGGATGTTGTTGGCGAAACACAGGACCTGCTCGTCGTAGCTGTCGTTGTACTGGATCGCCAGTTCGACATCGATGCCCTCGGGCGTCGAGCGGCTGATGTGGATCACCGGATGCAGGGCTTCTTTGCCCTGGTTGAGGTAACGCACGAACGCCGCGAGGCCGTCGGTGGAGTAGAACACCTCGGCTTTGCCTTCTTCGCGCAGGTCCTGGAAATTGATGCGCACGCCGCTGTTGAGGAACGCCAGCTCACGCAAGCGCGCGGCGATGACCTTGTAGTCGAACACCGTGTTGTCGCCGAAGACTTCGATGTCGGGCTTGAAGTGGATCGCGGTGCCGCGCTCGCTTGATGCGCCGATCACTTGCAGTTCGCCCTTGGCCGCGCCGCGCTCGAAACGCATGCGGTGGTGTTTGCCATCGCGTTTGACGTCGGCGATCAGCCACGCGCTGACCGCGTTGACGCAGCTGACGCCCACGCCGTGCAGACCGCCGGACTTCTTGTAGGCGCCCGCGCCCTGGTTGTCGAACTTGCCGCCCGCGTGCAGGATGGTCAGCACCACTTCGAGGGTGCTGCGACCGCTGGAGGGATGCGGCGCGACGGGAATGCCGCGGCCGTTGTCCGACACCGACAGCGAATTGTCGGTGTGGATGCTGATGACGATCTCAGAACAGTGGCCAGCGAGGGCCTCGTCGATCGAGTTGTCGACGGTCTCCCACACCAGTTGATAGAGGCCGTTCGCACCCGGATCGCCGATGTACATGCCCGGACGCTTGCGCACTGCTTCCATGCCTTCGAGCACCTGGATCTTATCCACCCCGTAATCACCGCTGGTGGTGCTGTTCGTTGGCTGATGGTTGGGCTGGTGCGAAGCAGGCGACGGATCAGCGGACATCGGAAAACTCCGGGGTTTTGCTCAGATATTATCTGGGCTCGGGACGATCGGCGCAGCGTACCGCGAGACCCTTCTAAGCAATGCCTGGATGGGGGGAGGAAGCGTCCGGAAGTCCGGAGGTCCGGAAGTCCGGAAGTCCCCCAGGAAAGGTCTCACGGACACACCTTGATCATCACCCTACGACGGGTGGAACGTCGCGACACGAGACTTCCGGACTTCCGGACCGTGGCAATCTGCCTGCTTGCCGCTCTCGCCGCGCCAAGGAATGTGCGACCCCATGAGCGCTGCCGAGTCCGTTGGAACCACGCCCGATGCCGCCGCCCACACGCTGCTGAGCGAGGCGGTGCGCCTTGGCGACGCGGCGCTCGAACGCTGGTTGCCGCCCGCCAGCGAAGCGCCTGCACGGCTGCATGAGGCGATGCGCTACAGCGTCTTCGCCGGCGGCAAACGCCTGCGCCCGGCGCTGGTGTTGGCGAGTGCGCGCGCGGTCGGTGGTGGGATGGATGAACGTATTGGCGCAGCGATGGCCGCGGTCGAGGTGCTGCACACCTACACCCTGGTCCATGACGACCTGCCAGCGATGGACGACGACGACCTGCGGCGTGGCCGGCCGACCTGCCACAAGGCCTACGATGAAGCCACCGCGATTCTCGCCGGTGATGCGCTGCAGACGCTGGCCTTCGAATGTGCGGCCTTTGTCGGCGCCGAAGCGGTCAGCGTGCTCGCCCGCGCCGCCGGCAGTCGTGGCGTGGTCGGTGGCCAGCAGGACGATCTCGACGCTGAAGGTCAGCCGATTGATGCCTCGCCGGCCACGCGCGCCCGGCTGGAGCGCATCCATCGTGGCAAAACAGCGGCATTGATCCGTGCGAGCTGCGAACTGGGCGCACTTGCTGCCGGAGCTTCACCTACAGCGCGGGCTGCGCTGCGTGCCTACGGCGAAGCCATCGGCTTGGCCTTCCAGGTCGCCGACGACGTACTCGATGCCACCGCCAGCGCCGCCGCTCTGGGCAAGACTCCCGGCAAGGATGCCGCGCAGGGCAAGCTGACCTACGTCGCGGTACACGGCCTCGACGCTGCGCGGCGCGAAGCTGAACGCCTGGAACAAGAAGCCCTCGCCGCGCTCGCACCGCTGGGTGCCGCGGCGGAACCACTGCGCGCGCTTGGTCGATTCGTTGTGCGGCGGGACCACTAAATGCGCTGCCTCCTGTGCCTCTGCGCGCTGATGCTGTCCACCGTCGGTTTGTGGAGTGCGGACGCGCCGCCCGCTACGACGCCAACCACCACCGCAGCGACGCCGCCCCAGCCCGGTTACGGCTTCACCGTCGGCGCCAATCGCATCTACGCCTACAGCCTGAAACAAACCGTGGCCTGGACCAGTGCGGGCGACCAGCTGACCTACACCTCGACGCTGACCTGGAAGTTTCTGCTGACGGTGGCGGAGAGCTCCGCCGACCGCGCGTTGCTCAACGCCACCATCCTGCGCGTCCAAGCGACCCACGATGGGGCCGGCTCACGACGCCTGGTCGACAGCGGAGCAAAGGACGGCAACGACGGCAGCGATGATGCCCTGCTCGGCCACCTCCTCGCCCTTAATGGTGCCGTGCTCAGCGTGGTGGTGACGCCAGCGACCGGCCAAGTCAGCGAGGTGCGTGGCGGCGAGGCGATCATCGCGCGCATCAACAAACGTGCGCCGTCAGCGACGCCGGGCGATCCGCCACCGCTCGACGCCGCAGCGAAAGCCGCGTTTTCCAGCGAGGCGCTCAGCCGCATTTGGAGCCAATTGCTGGCGCTCCCCAGCACCGCACCGGTGCGCGTGCCGCTTGGTCCGCCGCTCTCGGGCGAGATCGAACGCACCTGGCTGGGCGCGACCTACGCGCTGCGCCTACCGCCTGGGAATGAGCGGCTGAGCGCCACGCTGGCCGGCGAGGTCGCCGCGGTGCTCAGTGACCTGAGCGGCAGCGGTGCAACCAGCATCACCGATGGTCTGCCGGGTGCGGGCAAAGGTGAATTGGCATTCACCGTCGATTTCCAAGCGCTCACCCAACCGGTGCAACAACGGCACACGCTGATGTGGGAACTGACGCCGCTGTCACCACGCTGACGCGGCCGCTTACGGCTCGCGGGGTTTGACCACCGCACGGATGCAGCGCGCCAACTCGTCGGACGGCGCGGGCTTGTCGATGATGCGCCGGATGCCCAGGCGTTCGGCGCGCTCTTGCGACACATCCGCGCCGTAGCCGCTGGCCAGGATGATCGGCAGGTCGGCGCGCACGCGTTGCAATTCCGCCGCCAGCTCCAGACCGGTCATACCGGGCATGGTCAGATCGGTGATCACCACGTGGAAGGCCATGGGGTTGGCCACCACCGCCGCCAGCGCGGCTTGTGGTTCGGTGAAGCCGGTGACGCGGAAGCCGAGCGCCTCCAGCAATTCGGTGCCCAGGTACACCAGCAGCTCCTCGTCATCCACCAGCAACACGTGCACGGCGTTGGCCGTGGGTACTGGTGGCGGCCCGGACTGTGCCGGCGCAACCGTGGGGAGCGTGGACGCCGCGATCGCGGAACCACTCAGCGCCGGAATGCACAAGTGGAAGATCGCGCCTTCTCCAGGACGACTTTCCACCGCAATGCCACCACCGTGGTCGGTGACGATGCCGTGGGCGACCGCCAGTCCGAGCCCAGTGCCCTGGCCAGGCGACTTGGTGGTGAAGAACGGATCAAAGATGCGCGCCAGGGTGTGCTCATCCATCCCCTGACCGTTGTCGCTGACACTCACGTGCAGGTAGCGCCCAGGAGGCAGACCCGGACACGGTGGACGGTCGGCCGCGCTGATCTCCAGCCCCGCCACCGCGAAGCTGATGCGCCCATGTTGCTGCGGCAGGGCCTGCCAAGCATTGGTGCCGAGGTTCATCAGCACCTGATGCAGCTGATTCGCATCGCCAAGGATCGGCGGACAATCGGCGGCAATGCGACTGTCGAGTTCGACCGTGCTGGGCAGCGTCGCACGCAGAAAGGCGACGACTTCGCCCACCACGGTTTCTGCCCGCAGCGGCACTTGATGCACCTCTTGCCCGCGGCTGAAGGCGAGGATCTGTCGCACCAGATTGCGCGCCCGCACCCCGGCATCGCTGATCACCGCCAAACGGGCCTGCAACGGATGGTCGCTTGGCACCTCGCTGCGCGCCAGTTCGGCTGCTCCCATAATCACCGACAACACATTGTTGAAGTCATGAGCGATCCCGCCGGCGAGGGTGCCGACCGCCTTGAGCTTCTGCGCCTGCAACAGCACCGCTTCCAGCCGGAGGCGTTCGCCTTCCGCACGTTTGCGCAGCGTGATGTCGCGCACCACGCCGCTGAGCCGCGCATGGCCGGTGGTTTCGCTAACTTCACCTTCGAGTGCGACCCAGCGTTCGTCCGCGGGTGGCTGCAAGATGCGGAACTCCACGTTCAACGCGCCGCGCTCGGCGATGCAGCGGGCGATCGCCTGCTCCACCATAGCCCGGTCATCCGCATGCGCGTGCGCCAAGAAGCCGGCCCGGTCGGTCGGCGTTTGCGGCCCAAACAGTTCCACACGACGACCGCTGGTCAGCAGCCGGCCGCTCTGCAGATCGAATTCCCAGGTCGCCATGTGCGCGTGGTCGATCGCCAGCCGCAGGCGTTCCTCGCTGGCACGCAGACGTTCCTCGGCCTGTTCACGTTCTGCCAGCAGGCCAGCCAACAGCAGATTGAGCAGCGCCACCGTTCCCAGAAAGCTGGCCAACAGCAGGTGGGTCGGGGCGCCCAGCACGGCGAAGGGTCCGCCACCGACCGACGTGCCCCAGGCGGCAAGCGCCGCGATGGCGATCACTGTCAACGACGCCGGCCACAAGCCGAACCGCAAAGTCGCCCACACCACCGGCGGCAGCATCAGGAACGCCATCGACACCTGTCCGGGTTCGAGGAAAATCACTGCGCCCATGCCGAGGACCACGGCGGCGAGCACCAGTGCTTCAAATAGGCGCGAGGGGTGCAGCAAACCGTCCAGGCGCCGGCGATTCCACGCCAACAGCACGGGGCCAACCACCAGGGCTCCGACCACGTCGCCCAGCCACCACATCAGCCAGCTATCCCTGGACCACGCGACCACGCCTCCCAGGTCGAGCGCCATGACTCCGACACTCGGCGGAATCACGAGGCCGGTCATCACCGCGACACAGAACCAGCCGGTATCGCGACGATGCGAGAACTCGCGGGCGAAGCCTATCCGCCGCAAAAAGAGCGCGCTTACCAGGGGGCCCAGGGTGTTGCCCACCGCGATCACCAGGGACACTCCCAGCGGCATGCCAACCAGCAGGTTGATCGCCACGGCACCCAGGGCGACCGCCGGCCACCAACGCCAGCCACCCAGCACCAGGGCAGCGATGGCGATGCCGGTCGGTGGCCACACCACGGTGATGTTGGCCTCCACGGTCGCCAACTGCAGACCGACCCAGCCACTGGCCAGGTACGCCAGAGCAACCACCAGGTACCAACGAATGCGGGTCGGGGGCATAGGCGGGGATTGACCCTACCTGAGGGTGGGAAATCCCAACCCCTTCCGTCCCGAGCGTCGGCTGGGCGTGGCACGCCCCCCATCACGCCCATCGTCCTGGCATTTGCGCCCTGCCTACCCGCCACTAGGGTGAAACTGGCTAACCGCCTCCCTCACAGGAGGCTTCATCACCAGATTCAGCAGCAGACAGCAAGGAGCCAAGCATGTTCGGCAGTACCAAAATGGTTGTCGGCCTCGACGTCGGTTCCTATTCGGTGAAAGCCGTCGCACTGCAACCGAGTGGCGACCGCCTGACGCTCCAGGGCTACGCTCAGGCGCGCATCGGCACGCAGGAACCGGTCGAGGTCATCCGCAAGGTCATCGACCAGCTCGGCCTGCGGCCAAAACGCATGGTCACCAGCGTCTCCGGTCGCTCGGTGATCGTGCGCCAAGTCGAAACGCCGCGCCTGCCCTCGGACGAACTCAAAGCCCACATCGCCTACGAGGCCGATAAGTACATCCCCTTCGGCAGCGAAGAAGTCATCATCGACTGTCAGACCCTGCCCGACCGCGATGAAGCCAAAGCCACCAACATGCAGGTGCTGCTGGTCGCCGTGCGCCGCGGTTTCGTCGAAGACCACATCACCCAGCTCAAAGCCGCTGGCCTCGCGCCAGAAGTGATCGACGTCGACGTATTCGCGCTGTCGAACGCCTACGAACTGCTTGGCCCCGGTCCGGCCGCCGCGGGCGAGAAGTCCGCTACCGCGCTCATCGATATCGGTGCGAGCAAGAGCAACATCGCCATCGTCCAAGGCAACCGCCTGCTGTTCACCCGCGAAGTGTACCTGGCCGGCAACGAGATCACTGACGCCATCGTGCGCACCTTCAATGAGCCGGCGGAAGACGTCGAGCGCATCAAGTCGGCGCCGGGCGAAGCACTCGAAGCGCTGATGGATGCCGCGCTGCCGGCGTTCGAAGACCTCGCCAACGAGATCCGCCTGAGCTTCGACTACGTCGAAGGCCAGTTCGAAGTGCAGGTCGCCGACCTGGTGCTGACCGGTGGCTCCAGCCAGCTGCCCGGCATCGCCGAAATCCTCAGCAACATCCTTGGCCGTCCGGTGCACGTGTTCGATCCGCTCGCCGGACTCGACTTGGTGCCGTCCAAGTACGACATCAACGGCCTCGATGCCAACGGCCCGTCGCTGACTGTGGCGCTGGGCTTGGCGGCGCATCTCCTGCAGTTCGGCCAGACCGGCCTGGGTGGTTCCAACAGCCACAACTGGCAGCCGCGTCAGGTGCGCGACGGCACCATCGTGCCGAAGGCGCCGGCCGCTTCCGCGCCCGCCCCTGTGCCAGAAGCGCCGATGAACCGCCCGACCGGCACCGTCACGCGCCCACCGGCACCGCTCGCCCCGCTGCCCATGCAGTCCGTTCCGCCGCCCATGACGCCGCCTGCGCCAATGCCGCTGGCACCGCCACCTTCGCCGATCTTCACCCCACCGCCGGCGAAGCCGATGGGACTGGGCGTGCTCGACCTCGACCAGCCGATGGAAGGCGCCGACGATTCGCCGTCGACCGACGCCATCCTCAGCGACCCGACGCGCAGCGCCCTACTGGTGGTGCTCGACGAAGACCAGGAGATGCCGCCGAGCGAACGCCACGAACGTGGCGTCAGCAGCGGAAACCGGCCATCACAAGTGCTCAAGGTTGAGAGCTTCGAAGAAGACGACTCCAACGACAAGTCGGGTGGACTGCCGGAACTGCCGAAGCTCTAGAGAAGGCGGCCCGCACCCGTGCTACGCACGGGCATTCCGCTTCGCGGAATGGCGCCAGTTTACCATGGGGGGGAGCGCAAACGCGCTCCCCCCGTTTCGTTTCGGCTGCACGGACCTGCGGTCCATAACCCGCTACGCGGGCCGCTCGGCAGACGCCGAGCGCAGCCGATTAACCATGGGGGGAGCGCAAACGCGCTCCCCCACTTCGTTCGGCTCCCTGCGGTCGCCTCACTCCCCCCATATTGCCACCGACGTTGTCTCGTGCCGCGCCCGTGCGCGGTTTCGCGCACGACGGTCGGCCGCTCGCGCCTACGGCGCTGGGCTCGCTGCGCTCGCGGCACGGCCTGCGCCGTGCGCGGCCTTGAGACTCGTAGCTCGTAGCTCGTAGCTCGCAGGGCACCTCTCCTGGACTGTGCCCCAGGCCTTGCAGACTTCCGCCGATCATGGCCGACCTGTATTCTCTCCACCGTTTCACCCTCACCACGGAGGGCGAGCCGTTGTTTTCCGCGTTGTCCACTGCCATCCCAGGGCTGTCGCGGCACAAGGCGCGGCTCGCGATCACCGCTGGCTTGGTGAAGATCGCCGGTTCGACGATCCTGGAGCCGAAACATCAGCTCGGTGCATCGAGCAAGATTGAGTGCGATCTGCGGCATGGCATCAAGGCCGCCTTTAAGGCGCGGGTGTACGAGAGCCTGCCGCCAGCCGCGAAACCGTTCGACATCGTTTACCAGGACAGCCAAGTGGTGGTGGTCGACAAGGCCGCCGGCTTGGTCTCGGCACCGACGCACAAATCTCCCATCGACCAGCCTGAACGTGGCCATGTGCCCGAGCTGCTGCGTCGGGTTTTCCGCAAACGTGGACAGGATGTGCGCTTTCTCGGGGTCGTGCATCGTCTCGACAAAGAGACCAGCGGCTGCTTGGCGATCGCGCTGACGCGTGAAGCGCAACGCCTGCTCTCCGCGCAGTTCGCCTCGCATGCTGCGACACGGACCTACCGCTGCCTGACGGTGCGCACACCGCGCAATCCAGAGGACACGCTCCGTGGCGTGATGGGGCGACGCCCGGATGGCAAACGCACGTTGGTGAAGAGCGAACCGCGCGAGCCCGAGCACGCGGGTGACGGCGACCACGATCAAGACGAGGAGCGGGACAGCGACGGCAAAGAGATGATCACGCATTTCCGCGTGCTGCGTTCATTCAAGGGCAAGGATGGTCGCGACCTGGGTGCCGAGCTTGAGGTCCGCCTTGAAACCGGACGCACGCATCAGATCCGCGTCAGCCTCGCCGCCATCGGTTGCCCGGTGTACGGCGATCACGTCTACGGTTTGATCGGCCGGGCCGCTAAAGATGCGGCGCCGGCACCGAAGCCGCCGCGCATGATGTTGCACGCGCACCTGCTGGCCTTCGATCACCCAATGACCGGTGATCGCATCACCGTGACTGCGCCGGTCCCGTCGGTCTTCGACGAGTTCGCTCGCCAACTGAGCTGATCCCGCCCACATGGCCATGATCCAGCGCGTCAGCTACAGCGAGGTCCCGTGGGGATGGCTGGCGCTGACTGTTTTGCTGACGGCCATGGGCGTGTCGTTTGTCATCAGCGCGTGTTACGATCCCGGCGCGGCCTACGGCCTCGGCGAAGAAGCGCGCAAACAGCTCGCGTGGTGGGCTGTGAGCTTGGTCGCTTGCTTGGTGGCGATGCACGTGCCATTCGCGGTATGGCGTGGTCTGGCCGTGCCGTTGTTCCTCGCCGGACTTGGCCTGGAATTGTTCATGCTCGTAGCCGCCGGCACCAGCGTGGTGCCGGTGATCAAAGGCCAGGCGAACTGGTTGGTACTCGGTCCGCTACGCTTGCAGCCGGTAGAGTTCATCAAGCTCGCGACCTTGTTGGTCTGCGCACGGTTGGTGGCGCACCCAGATTTCCAGCCCGCACGGTTGCTGCACCTCATCGCGGCATTGAGCTTGGCGGCGATCCCATCACTGCTGCATGCGCGCTCTGACCTCGGCAGTTCGCTGACCTTCCCGCCGATGATCTTCGGCATGTTGCTGGCGATGGGCATGCGCCTGACGCACTTCGCCATCATCGCGTTTACCTGCGTGGTCCTGGCCGTCGGCTCGCTCACCTTGGTGACGATGGACGCGCCGGAGGGCTCCTCCACGCGCAAAGTCCAAGAGTCGTTGCTGCCGCGCACCGGTCCCAAATCGTACCAATATAAACGCATCATGGCGTGGCTGAATCCCGACGACTACGCGTTGACCGAAGGATATCAAACCGCGCGTAGCGTGCGCTCGATCGGCTCAGGACAGATCATCGGCAAGGGTTACCTCGACGGCGATCAAAACCGTTTGGGCTGGCTGCCGGAAAAGCACACTGATCTGATCTTTGCCGTGGTCGGTGAAGAAGTCGGCTTCATTGGCTCAGTGCTGGTCCTTGCCCTGTTGCTGGGCTTCGCCTGGGTCGGCCTGCATGCCGCGGCGATGTGCCGTGATCCGTGCGGTCGCGCACTGATCGTCGGCTACGTCTGCTTGATCGTCGGCCAGAGCGCAATCAATCTGTCCGTGGCGATGGGCATGATGCCGGTAACCGGCATCACGTTGCCGTTCTTCAGTTATGGCGGGTCGAGCCTGCTCGCCTGCCACCTGGGACTCGGCCTCTGTTTGTCCGCCGCACTCGCGCCACGCCGCGAAAATACGCGCATGGGGTGATACTTCCGGAGCCCGCGTCTGGGCAATGACCACCATTCAGGGCGCGGATTGCTTCGCAGGTATTGGCCGACTAGCCGACGCGGCGTAGATACGTCGCTCCTGCATCACCGCACGGGCCTTGATCAGCAACGACTGCTGTGCCGGATCCTTGGCGAGGTTGCGGTGTTCACCGGCATCGCTGCCGTGGTCGTAGAGTTCGCACTCTTCTGGCGAACCCCACTCGGCGTAGCGGTAGTGTTCGAACTGGACCGAGCGCCCGATGACCGGTTGTTTGCCGCGCGTGACCACGGAGTAGGTCGCGGTTTTCCCTGGCGCCTTGGCGTCGCGCAGGCACGGCACCAACGAGCGGCCCTGCAGGTGGGCCGGGCCGGGCACGTGGCAGAGTTCGCTGAGCGTCGGGAAGAGATCGACCAGTTCGCTGAGCGCGGCTGAGCGACTGCCTGGCGTAGTGACTCCCGGTACGCGAATGATCAGCGGCACGCGCGTGCACACATCGAACAACGTGACCTTGCCCCACTCGTAATGTTCGCCGAGGTGGAAGCCGTGGTCGGAGGTGAACACCACGATGGTGGTGTCCCACTGACCGCTGGTCTTCAGCGCCTGGAACACCTGATCAATCTGGCGGTCGACGTACGAGATGCAGGCGTGGTAGGCCTGGGTGTAGTCGAGCGCCAAATCGCGGTTGAGCTGATCGCTGGTGAAACCCCACTGTTTCCAGCCGTGGTTCGGCGCGAGCTTGGGCAGCGCGGCGAGTTCACTGAACGGATCCTTCGGAATCGTCAATTCGCTCTTGGGATACAACGCGTGGTACGCATCCGGCGCCAGCACTGGGATGTGCGGCTTCTGAATACCGCAAGCGATGAAGAACGGTTTCGTCCCGTTGGCTTTGCTGGTGATCCATTCCGCCACTTGGCGCACGTTCTTGCCATCGGATTGTTGATCATCCGTCAGGCCGGACGCGCCGTAACCAGGACCGACGCCGACCAAGCCCTGATTGCGCGTCTGCGGCGCGACGGTCAGCAGATGTTCCCGCCACGCTGTGCGGTTCTTCGGCGACGTGATCGGCCCGTGTTCTTTTTCAAACGCCACGCGCACCTGCCGTTCGATTGGCATCTCGTCATTGTCGAACTTGGTGACCGCATCCCACGCGGCCTGCTCAGGTGACGCGCCGGGATTCTTACCGGCGTTGTGGAAGACCTTGCCGGTCGCCGCGGTCCAGTATCCCGCTTGGCGGAACGTCGCTGGCAGATTGGGCGTGCCCGGCCGTTGCACGGTGATCTCGGCTTTATTGTCCAGCACCCCGGATGACTCTGGATACAGCCCGCTGAGCAGCGACGCACGCGACGGCCCACAGACTGGATATTGGCAATGTGCGCGCGTGAAGGTCATGCCTTCGGTGGCGAAACGATTGAGCGTCGGCGTCTTCATACCTGGGAACTGGTACGGTCCCAGGCGAGTGTTGAGGTCATCGCAGATGATGACCAACACATTCAGGCGTTCGGCGGCCGACAGATAAGGGGCGGCAACCGCCAATAGGATCCAGATGACACTCAGCGGACGGGACATGGGTGGTTCCTACAGATAATTAGGGATGAACGTCAGCGGCGGGAACCGTGCGGACGGTGACGTTGGTGAACAGTTCGCTGTCCTCGATTTTACGGAAGCGCGTGTCCTTGCCGTTGCTCCACACCGGGGTGGTGCTGCCATCGGCGTGGCGGATGCGCAGGTTGTCGAGGTAGATCTTGTAGGTCCCAGACTTTCCGCCGCGGAAGACCACGCCATGGCGCGGTAGGCTGCCGGGGGCGCTGCTGCACAAACCGATGACGCGATGTTCCCACACGCCGGCTCCGCCTTGGACTTCTGGGCCGCTGGATTGATCGCGGCCGAATTGATCGATGCCCTCGCCGCGTTTGAACAACACGGTGATGGACTTGGCGTCGTTGCCTTTGAAGGGCGCGTAGAAAAAGCCGCGCGTCAGGACGCCCGCCGCACAGGCCACGTCATATGCGACGTAATCCGTGGCGACTTGCCCACCGTCCAGACTCGCAATCGGGACGACCAGAATATCTTTCGGTTTGGCCTGTGCCGTCACCGTCACGCTGACCTCCAGCACCTCGCCTTCTGGTGCCGGTTTGCCGACCACGTTGGCGGGTGGTGCCCGGTGCGTGAGCGCCGCGCCGAGCGAGGTCGCCCAGGTGTCCATCTGCGCGGTCAGTTTTTTCACCGCCTCGGTGTTGGCACTGGCCACGTCGGTGGTCTCACTGATATCCGTGCGCATGTCATAGAGTTCGACGCGATCAAAGAAGCGGTGCAGGCGCCAGTCTGCGGTGCGCAGCGTGTCTTCGTTATGCCACGCCCAGTAATAGCTTTCCACCGGGCTGGCGGAGTTGTCACGAAAGGCCGGCCAACAATTGCGGCCATCGAGTGGACGGGTCTCCGGCATCGTCAACCCAGCCATCGCCACCAGCGTCGGGAACATGTCGAGGGCACCGCACAGTCCGTCCCACGAACCAGCGACGACCTTGCCCTGCGGCCAATGCACCACGGTCGGCAGGTGAGTTCCACCTTCGTTGACGCTGTGTTTGCCGCCTTTGAACGGCAGGTTGCTGCCATCCTTGGTCGCACCGTTGTCGCTGGTGAAGACCACGATGGTGTTCTCACGCAGTCCGAGTTTGTCGAGTTCACTCAGGATGAGCCCGACGTTCTGATCCAGCGCCTGCGTCATCGCGGCGTAGGTGCGCTTGGTCACATCGGTCACCGCCGGATCGACGCCGGCCAGATCGGAATCCTTTGCCTGCATCGGCGAGTGAATGAGGTGGAAGGGCACGTAGCAGAAGAACGGCTGCTGTTTCTTTTCGCGGATGAACTCAATGGCGTGCTGAACGACAAAGTCCTCGGTGTACCCGGCGTCCTGCGCACGGAACTCGCGGTTGTGCCACCAACTTACTGGACCACGACCACCGGACGTGCGGCGGGTGAAATAATCCGCGCCACCACCGTAAAAGACCCAGCCTTCATCGAAGCCATGTTCATTGACGCCCAGTCCACCACTGGGCTTCTTGTTGGGCATGTCCTTGAAGGCTTCCAAAAACGCCGCGCGGTATTCAGGCGTGTCGGGATCTTCGCCATTATGCCATTTGCCAAACACACCCGTGCGGTAGCCGTGCGATTTGAAAGCTTCTGCAATCGTGGTCTCCGCTTTTTCCAATTCGCCACCGGTCTCCGGCCCGGTGCCGACGCGGAAGGGATGCCGCCCGGTCAGCAGCATGGCGCGAGTCGGTGAACAGACGCACCAGCCCATGAAATTGCGCAGTTCCACGCCTTGCTTGAACAGCCGATCGATGTTCGGCGTCTTGATGGTCCCACCGGGATGGATGCTGAGGTCGCTCCACCCGAGATCGTCCGCCATCAAGTACACGATGTTCGGTTTGACTGGCGCGGGATCCGCCGCTTGGCCAGCCGTCGGGAACACGCCCAACAAGGTCAACAGGCAGGTGATCAACACAGGGCGGTGATGCAGCATGGGGCGGTTCCTCGGCAATGATGCCTTCAAGAAGTGGCTCATTAGGAAGAAATCTGCGGCACCCTCGTCCTCAGACCAGTCCTCCATCAAACAACGATCGAGACGAGCAGGGGAAAACCGCAGAGACGCAGAGGAGGGCCGCAGAGACGAAAACGACAGATCAGTCTGCTCTGCGGCCCTCCTCGTACCTCTGCGGCCCTCCTCGTACCTCTGCGGCACTGCGGTTTAATCCGTTGTTGGTTGTTCGGATTGGCAGACGACTGATGGCGGATCGGTATCACTCGCTCAACGAGGCGATCTCGGCGGCACTCAACGCACGGTGGAAGATCGCCACGTTGTCGATCCGGCCGTCCCAGTAACCGGTATTGCGGATGTCGGGGTTGAGTTCGTCGCGCAGCTTGACGCCAACGCCGAGGGCCTGGGGGCCGAAATCCCACAGTCCCTTGCACGGGCTGCTGGCCACTTCGATGCCGTTGCGGTACAAACGCAGCGTGGTGCCGTCGTGAGTGAAGGCGACGACGTGCCATTGGTCGAGCGGCAGTGGCTGATTCTCGCGCACGCCGACTTCCTGACCGTCGGCATCGTGGACGTGGATTTCGAGGTCGCCGTCATCCTTGTACAGGCCAAAGTGGAACTGGCCGCCGTTGTTCTTGCGTGCGTCTTTGGCCCAATTCTTGACGATGCTGGCCCAACGCGGGCGGCGATCGGCATAGATCCACGCACACACCGTGAGCATACCGTTGGTCGCTTTGGGGAATCCCGGGATCACGCCGTAGGTGCGGGCTTCCCCGCCACCCAGGCTGAGCGCCATGCCGCCAGTAAATCCGGCGGCCCACGGCACGCGTCCGACCGGTGCGTGGATCACGCCATCATATCCCGCCGGACGATCATCACGCAGAACCAGTCCATGAGGCGCGGATGCGGGCGTCACCGTGGCATCCGCATCAGGCGCCATGCGGTAGAACGCCAGTGGATTCAACTGGCGCACGCGCGTGATCAGATCACTTGCGGGTTCTGACAAGCTGCGCACAAAACCGTTCGGGCGATAATCCACGCCGGTCGGCGTGCCAGTTGCCTGATCGATGCGCGAGGCGCGGTGTTCACGTAGCAGCAATGGATCGGGTTCGTTGGCAGTTTTGACCAAGACTTCGCCTTCGAAGACGTGCACTTCGCTGGCGTTGTCACCGGCGGTCACGCCGAACTCAGTCCCCAGATCGACGACCTGGGCGGTCGGTGTCTCGACCGTGAATCCGCTGGCTGACTCTGGCGCTCGCGCCGTCAGGCGACCGCTCTGCAAACGCAGCGACCGCGTATCGATGAGCGAAAAACGCGCCGGCGCCTGCACCAGCACCTTGGCACCGTTGGCGTAAACCAATTGCAGGATACCGGCGTCGAGCGCGTAGGCCGCCGCATGCAGACCCTGACCGCCCTGCGTCACCAGCGGCCCGCCGTCCTGGTAGGCCAACCGCACGCCGCTGTGGTCACCCAGGTGGGCAACCACCGGACCGATGGTTGGCGAGGGAATGCTCATTTGCCAAACGACCACCCCGGCACCGATCGCGACGGCCAGCAGCGCGACGGCGGCGAGTCGCAGTGGTGAAAAAATAATTCGCCGACGCAGCGGTCGGCCACCACTGACGACCGTCATGGCGTGTTCGACCGAGGCCGCTGCGACTGCGCTGTGCACCAAACCGTGGAAACGCGCCTGAGCGCGAAATTGCTCGCGCGCTTCATGCGAACTGCGCAGCAGATCATTTAGCTCACGCGTCTGGGCGTCATCCAGCCGGCCATCACGCCAACGTTCACACAGTTCATCGAGTCTGACGAAGTTCACATTCCCTCCTTGGCCATGTTGTCGGCGAGGCGGCTGGTCAAGCAGTCACGCAGCAACGTACGCGCGCGCGACAACGCCACGCGAACCGCATTGGCCGTCCAGCCGATTTCCTCAGCGATGTCCTCGGGCATGCGTTGGCGGTGGTAACGCGCCCAGATCAATTCACGGGCGCGGGGTGCGAGCTTGAGCAGGCAACCTTTGAGCACCGAAACCTCCTCCTCAAAGCGCGGCCCGTCGACCGTGCGACCGTCCTCCAGCAGGGCGATGACATCCTCATCCAAGGTACAGGCCCGCCGCGCGCGTTGGCGTTGGAAACCCAGAGTCTGATAACGCGCCACGGTGCAGGCCCACGCCGGAAAGTTGGTGCCAGCCGTGAACGTGTCGGCCTTACGACTGATGGTCAGGAAGACTTCCTGCACAATGTCCTGCGCATCGGCGAGGTTGGGCTCCAACGACAAGACATAGGCCAGCACCACCGTTTGGTGACGGACGAACAACTGCTGCACCAGCAAGTTGTGTCCGGTTGCGGACTCCGGTTCCGGAGCGGTGGGCAACGGCAGGTCGTTCATCATGGGAAGACTACCGGCGGAGTCGCCCCATTAGCAGTGCTTTCCCTGCCGAATCAGTTCGGCCCTGAGACGCGTCTCAAGCTTGTAGCCGTAATGGATCGCACACCGAGCACCAGAGTACCAGAGCAGAAAAAAGGTTCTGTTTTCTTCTCTGGTGCTCTGGTGCTCGGTGTTCGATCGGCTTTCATCTCAAACCAGTGGCAGCAACCAGGCACCGAGCATCGTTACGCACAGACCCACCACGCCCATCAGCGTCATCATCGCGCTGGCGGTGCGCAGGGTCTGGATCTCGGAGAATCCCGTCATGCGGCTGATGATCCAGAAACCACTGTCGTTCATCCACGGGATCGGCTTGGAGCCGCAGCCAATCGCCAGCGCAACGTAGACCGGATTGTAACCCAGGTCGCCAGCGAGCACGAGCGGCGCGATGATGCTGACCGAGGTCACCATCGCCACCGTCGCTGAACCTTGCGCGATGCGGATGGTGGCGGTGATCAGGAACGCCAGCGGCAGCAACGCGGCCTTCGAAGCCGGCATCATATCGGTGAGGTCCTTGGCAATGCCGGTCTGCTGCAAGGCTGCGCCGAACGCGCCACCGGCGCCGATTATGAGGATCACCACGCCGGCACCCGCCAGGGCCTCTTGCGAATGCTTGGCCAGCTGCTTGAGCGGCTCGCGGCGCTGCCACCACAACATCCACATCGAGAACGCCGCCGCGACACCAAGCGCGACGTTCTTGTCACCCCAGAATTTCAGCCATTGCGCCCACAGCGGCAGGGTGGTGCCCTCAGGATACAACTTGAGCAAGGCGGCACCGCCGATCAGTGCTACCGGCAGCAGAATTGGGGTGAGCGACAACCACAACGACGGCAACGTCGTGGGATCAACTTCGCCAGCGAATGCCGATGGATCGAGATCCGGTGGCGGCACGTCCCACTTCTTGTCCGCCCACAGCGCATAGCAGAAACCGGCCGCTGCCGCACATAGTCCGACGATGGTGCCACCCAGCATCATCAAGCCCATGTTCACGTTCAACTCAGCGATCACCAGCAATGGCCCAGGCGTCGGCGGCACCAGCGAATGCGACATCGTCGCACCAGCGACCACGCACAGAATGTACAACACCCAATGTTTGCCGGTGCGTCGGCGCAGCGTCATCGCCAACGGGAACAGTAAGTAGAACACCGTGTCGAAGAACATCGGCACACACAGCACGAAGCCGCTGATCACGAAAGCGAGCGGAGCGCGCTGATCGCCGAGCAGTTGGCGGATCGACCAGATGATGCGGTCCGCTGCGCCACTCTTGATCAGGCATTCGCCGATGATGGCCGCGAGAGCGATGATGATGCCCAGGTGTCCGATGGTTTTGCCCAGCCCGAGCGCGACGCGATCACCGACGCTGACCGACGCATCTGTCTTGGCCTGATCCGCCAACGTCGCGTGGACCAGACTCGCGCGAGCCAACTCCGGCCCACGCGGTAGCTCGCCCACCACCCGCACCAGTTTGAGCTGGTCATGTCCCGGTTGAGGACCGATGACCATGAGCTCCACTGGTTTCGCGGACAACACGCCGTCGACGATCAGAAAATTGGATCCTGCGATCAACGCCCGACTTTTGGTTGGGCGCACGACCAACACTTGGTCCGCATCGACACTCACCACCGGCACACTGCCCGTGGCGATACGGCTGGCTGATAATTGCTCGCGTGAGGTTAGGCCGGCGACGAGCAACGCTCCCAGCAGCAACGCCAGAAACGCATGCAGGCGCAACGCCAGGATGCCGCCGATGACGATGGCCATGCCGCACAGCAGAATCAGCAGGGGACTCATATCCTTCGGTCTTTCCCGTGTTTTGGTGCATTGCGGCGACAGGCCTCAACGTTACACCCAGCCGCCCGTTTCATTGCAGCGAGCTCCATTCCATGACGACGCCCACTCCGACTCCACGCACGCGTACCCGTCTGCAACCACGCGATCTGCGCAGTTGGAAATGGTTTGGTCCGGATGATCTGCGCAGCTTCGGGCATCGTTCACGTATCAAGCAGATGGGTTTCGGCAGCGAGGACTACGAGGGCAAGCCGATCATCGCCATCCTCAATACGTGGTCGGATCTGAGTACCTGTCACACGCATTTCCGCCAACGTGCGGAACAGGTGAAGCGTGGGGTTTGGCAAGCTGGTGGTTTCCCCGTCGAGCTGCCGGTGTTGTCGCTCTCTGAGTCGTACATGAAACCGACCAGCATGTTTTATCGCAACCTGACCGCGATGGAGGTCGAGGAGACGCTGCGCTGTCATCCGATCGACGGCGCGGTGCTGATGGGCGGCTGCGACAAGACCGTGCCGGCGCTGCTGATGGGCGCGACCAGCGCGAACCTGCCGGCGGTGTTCCTGCCCGCGGGCCCGATGCTCAAAGGCAACTTCGCTGGCAAGACCCTGGGCAGCGGTACCGACGCGTGGAAGTACTGGGCTGAACGCAGCGCGGGTAATTTGTGCGATGATGATTGGCACGCGATCGAAGAAGGCATCGCGCGTTCACCTGGCACCTGCATGACCATGGGCACCGCGTCGACGCTGGCCGCCATCACGGAAACGCTCGGCATGACGCTGAGCGGCGCGAGTACGATACCTGCCGTGCACTCCGCGCACGAACGCCTCGCCACCAACTGCGGCCGCAAAGCGGTGGAGCTGGTGTGGTCGGATCTGCGCCCAAGCGACATCCTGACCAAGGACGCGTTCGAAAACGCCATCACTATCGACATGGCGCTGAGCGGCTCGACCAATGCGATCGTCCATCTGATCGCCATGGCCGGACGTGCGGGCATCAAACTCGACCTCGATTTGTTCGACGCCATCAGTCGGCGCACGCCGGTACTCGCCAACCTGCGACCAGCAGGCAAATACCTGATGGAAGATTTCCACGACGCCGGCGGGTTACCCGCGGTGCTCTGGCGCATTCGTGATCTCCTGAAGCTGAACTGCCTGACGGTCAACGGCGGCACACTCGGCGACGATATCAAGGACGCGCCGGTCCATAACGAGGAAGTCATCCTCTCGCGTGAGAAACCACTCTCCACCTCGGGCGGCACCTACATCCTGAAGGGGAACCTCTGCCCCAACGGCGCGGTGATCAAACCCACTGCCGCCGAACCACGCCTGCACAAACACACGGGGAAAGCCGTGGTATTCTACAACTACCCGCACATGAAAAAGCGCATGGCGGACGAGAATCTCGACGTCACTGCGGATTCCGTGTTGGTGCTGCTCAATGCCGGCCCGGTCGGCGCCCCTGGCATGCCCGAATGGGGCATGCTGCCGATCCCGACCAAACTACTGAAGCAGGGCGTGCGCGACATGGTGCGCATCACCGACGCACGCATGAGCGGCACCAGCTACGGCTCGTGCGTGTTGCATGTCAGCCCCGAATCAGCGAAGGGCGGCCCCCTCGCGCTGGTGCAGGACGGCGACCTCATCGAACTCGATGTCGAGGCGCGCAAACTGCACCTGCACGTCAGCGACGCCGAGTTGGCAAAGCGACGGGCCGCCTGGGTCGCGCCGAAGCCGCATTACCCGCGTGGCTACGGCAAGTTGCTCGAAGAGCAGATCACCCAGGCTGATGAAGGCTGCGACTTCCGCTTCCTGCATCATCATGATCAGCCGATCCCGGATCCTGAGATTCACTGATCGCTTTCTCCCTTTCTCAACCACTGACTCCATCCACTGCATCCACCTGAGGCGTTCATGTACACCGGCCCAACCACCTTCGCCAAACTCCAGGGTTCCGTCATCGCCGTGCCGCCGCTCGCGCGCAACGCCGATCTGACGCTGAACAAGGCGGAGAACATCAAGCTCATCCGCCATCTCGAAGCCGGTGGCGTGACCACGCTGCTTTACGGTGGCAACGCCAACCTCTACAACATCGCCATCAGCGAATACGACGCGCTGCTGACGATGCTCGCCGAGATCTCCGCCAAGAACACCTGGGTGGTGCCCTCGCTCGGCCCATCGTTCGGCATGATGATGGATCAGGCGAAAATCCTGAAGAACCACGCCTTCCCCACCGCCATGGTGTTGCCGCCGTCGTTCGCTTACACGCCGAGCGGCCTCGCCACCGGCATCCGCAAAACGGTCGAGGCCTACGGCAAGCCCGTCGTGCTGTATCTCAAAGAGGAACACATCCTCGACATCGACAGCGCCAAGAAGCTGGTCGACGACAAGCTGATCTCGTGGATCAAATACGCGGTCGTGCGCAAGGATCCGACGCAGGATGCCTACCTGTCGAAGCTGATGAGCGTCGTCGATCCCAAGATC
Source organism: Planctomycetota bacterium (assembly GCA_031426335.1). Taxonomy (GTDB): domain Bacteria; phylum Planctomycetota; class UBA11346; order UBA11346; family UBA11346; genus BOG-1363. Next base: position 2,732 of record JANPLC010000321.1, on the reverse strand, counting down.
GTGATCAGCGGCATCGGCGAACAGCCGGCGATCATTCACATGCGCGACTTTGGCGTCGCCGGCTTCACCGCTGGCTGTGTCTGCGTGGCACCGAAGCCGTCGGCACAATTGCTCAAGGCCATCCTGGCGAAGAACTGGGCCGAGGCCGAACGCCTGCGCGCTCTGTTCGTCGGTCTGGAAGACCTGCGCAACGCCATCAGCCCCATCCGCGTGCTGCACGAAGCGGTGAGCCTGTCCGGCGTGGCCAACATGGGCCCGATCCTTCCGATCCTGTCGTCCATCAACGATGAGCAGAAGGTCACGGTTGGCGCGGCGGCGAAGGCGTTGCTGAAGCTGAACTGAGACACGGATCGAACAGGAGACGCAGAGACTCGGAGTTCAGAGGAGGTAACTCCTGTCCTCTCCTCCGCGTATTCCCGGCTCCTGTTGACTGTCTCTTCGACTCTCGATGAAGCCCGCTGTCCGCCCGGTGGCGGCCTTGGTCGTGCGGAGAGCCATATCCACGCGACGGTCAGCGGCGCCTGAAGCAGTAATGGACCGTCACTTCGCCGTCAGCCCCCGACTAATCGCAATCATCTTCGGTGTCGTTGTCCCGCCGACGGTGATCTCAAACGTCGCCGGCAACGTGGTCAGCTCCTTGGTCACGATCTTCGTCTCGCCATAACTCAGCCCCTTACCGTTCCACTGGTCGCGCTTGGCCGGGTTGGTGGCTTCCTGGTATTCGTAGGTCACCACCAGCGTCGTGCCTGGCGGCAGGCGGTTATCGGCGGTGGCTACCGTCACCAGGTTCTTCCCTTGGTGGAGAAAGGGCTGTGCTGCACGATTGTGCTCGACCACGCCGTCGAGTTTCACGGCGTTAAGCGAGCCGTGGAAGTCGGCCCTTACCCACACGTCATAAGTCTGGCGCACCAGCGCGTCGACATCACCAGCTGCGGCAGGCTTCCAGGTCGCGCCGCGATCGGTCGAGACCGCGAGCGTGATCTCGCCATCACCGATTGCGCTGAGCGTCGCCGCGGCGTAGGGATACGGCAAATCGAGTTTGAACAGGGCGCTCCCCGCGCCTTTGGCCACGAGTTTACCGCCAGTCGCGCTTGCATTGGTCAATGTGATATCGGCAACATCCCCGGCTTTGGAGAAATCAGGCGCATACGTGAAGCGCCCGTTCGACCAGGAGCGGTCGCCGTAGTGCTCTAGCAACGGACCAAGTAACGCGTTCGCGCGCAGATCCTTGAGGTTGGGGCAAGTGTGCTTCCCGTTGGTGGCGTCAGCGACCATCATTCCCGCTTGCCCCGTCCATTCGAGACGCAGGGCAGCGCCGGAACGCAGCGTCAACAGTGGACTGTAGCCTTGATCACGGCCGGTGACCGAAGCCCAGCCATCTTGGGACTGCGATATTTTTTCGGGCATAGAACTGCGACAACCGCTAATCACACCTGCGGGTTCATCGCCGCAGCAGAGGTAACTCTCAGCGGGCACGCGCTTGTCTTTCAGACCATCGAGGACAATCGACGGATCCGCGTTGATGTCGTCCTGGCCAGCGATGGTGCTGCGATCCTTGGTCCACCAGAACGCTTTGAGAAAGACATCGTAGTAGTGCCAGCGCCCACCGTACTGGGCTTCGATCGTGGTGTGCCCAGGATCGCTCCAGCCGCGGTAACGTACCGGCCAACCGGCGGTCTCGAACAACGCCTTCAACACCGTGTGCTCGCCGCCGCACAAACCCCAGCCATAGGCATTGATGACCTTGAGCGGACCCACCGAACGCGGCGCTTTCTCACAGGCATAGGCATGATGGAACAGCACTTGATGCAGATATCGATAGAGGGCGATGCCCTTCTCGTCATCGGTCTTGGCGTCGGCCAGACGGATGACATCAGCGACGATGGTCTCCAGCGAACTGGCGTCGACCGTGCGGTCGGTGGTGATCTTGAACCCATCGACTGCCGCGGTGAGCGGCGCGGCTGTCGTTACTGCCGCCGCTGCAATCAGCGCCCAATGTGCGAACACCTTGCGCATGGCACGTCCCTCCGCCTGCATCTCTCCGCTCGGGCATGAGACGTTACTCGGAATTACAGGGGGAAAGGGCAACCACTGGAGACCGCGCCTAGGTGGCCTCTACGATGCTGAGATGAATGCCCGTCCTGTCGCTCGCTCGCGGCTGACGATCGAATTCATTTCGCTGGCCGTCTGATCGTGAGAGTTAAAGAACTCACCCCGCGTTTATTCAACGCGGGGTGAGGGTAAAAAATCCAGGCAACGACCTACTTTCGCTATTAGACTATCATCGGCCCTGGCAGGCTTAACGGCCGTGTTCGGAATGGGAACGGGTGTGGCCCTGCCGGTGTGGTCACCTGGAAAAAAGATTGGTTGTAGTAAGAGCTGCGGAACAGACGCATGCGTCGATTCTTTGCCTCGCCGTTGGCTCAGGCTTTCGCCTTTGCTTGGGGGAGGTCGCTGCGCTTTTGGCAACGTAAGAATCGCGGAACAAACAGCACGACGATCAAGCCAATGGACCGATTAGTACCAGTCAGCTAAACACCTTTGGATATACGTGCTTGGACCTCTGGCCTATCAACGTGGTGGTCTACCACGGATCTCATAGGGAGAATTTATCTTGGGGTGGGCTTCACGCTTAGATGCTTTCAGCGTTTATCCCGTCCGTAGGTGGCTACCCGGCGATGCTCCGAGCGGAACAACCGGTACACCAGAGCTACGTTCTTCATAATCCTCTC
>JANPLC010000320.1:0-16684 GCA_031426335.1 Planctomycetota bacterium | reverse complement strand
CGATTTCGACTGCATTCTGGGGATGAGCGGCGGCCTCGATAGCTCTTTCCTGCTCCACCGGGCTGTAAGGGATTTTGGGCTGCGCCCACTCGTGTTCCATGTCGATGGCGGCTGGAACACCGACAGTGCAGTGAACAACATCCAAGTGCTGATCGATAAGCTCGGCTTGGATCTCTACACCGAAGTGATCAACTGGGAGGAGATGCGCGATTTCCAACTCGCTTTCTTCAAATCCGGCGTGCCGCACCTGGACCTCCCGCAGGACCATGCCTTCGTCGCCACGCTCTACCACTTTGCGCATAAGCATGGCATCAAGTACATCATGAACGGCGGCAACTTCGCCACCGAGTGCGTGCGCAACCCGCTCGAATGGTTGTACTACGGTACTGACATGGCCCAGATTCGCGACATCCATCGTCGCTTCGGCGCCGTCCCGCTGCGCACGTATCCGTTCAGCTCCGTCCTCTTCCACAAGGTCTACCTGCGCTACATCCGTGGCGTGAAGGTGGTTAAGCCGCTGAACCTGCTGCCCTACACGAAGGAGCACGCAAGCAAGACACTGGTCGAGACATACGGCTGGCGGCCCTATCCGCAGAAGCATTTCGAGTCGCGCTTCACGCGCTTCTATGAGGGCTACTGGCTGCCGACGCGCTTCGGCTACGACACGCGCCGTGTGCAGTACTCGAGTCTGATCCTCACTGGCCAAATGACGCGTGATGACGCGCTCTCGCGCCTGGAAAAGCCGGCCTATGACCCGGCCACTATCGACGAGGATTTCGAGTACATCGCCACCAAGCTCGGGATCAGCGTGGCCGAACTGCGCGGCTACCACGAGATGCCACTCAAAACCTACCGTGATTACAAGAATCGCGAGTGGATGTTTAATCTTGGCGCCAAGGCCCTGAAGATGCTCGGCGTAGAGAGGTCTATCAAACGATGATTGCCATCGTTGACTATGGTTCCGGCAATGTCGCGGCCATCGCCGACATCATCAAGCGACTGAAGCTACCGCACGCGATCACGCGTGACCTTGCCGAGTTGCGCGCCGCGGAGCGCTACATCCTGCCCGGCGTGGGCGCATTCGATCCCACGATGCGCACGCTGCGCGAGTCCGGCATCGTCGACCTGCTCAACGAGCAGGTCCGGGTCCACCAGAAGAAGATCCTAGGCATCTGCGTGGGGATGCAGATCCTGGGCGACTCCAGCGAGGAGGGCGAACTTCCCGGTCTGGGATGGGTGCCTGGGCGCATTCGCCGCATCGACGCCGGGCGCATCCCTAACCCGCCCAAGCTCCCTCACATGGGCTGGAACTCGGTACGCCTGTCGGTACCCCATGCACTGTTGGACGGCGTGGATCTGCAGCGCGGCTTCTACTTTCTGCACAGCTACTACTTCGACGCAGCGGACGCGGCCAGCGTCACTGCCACCGTCGACTGCGGCGGCGAACTGCCGTGCGGCGTGATGCGCGGCAATGTGTACGGCCTTCAGTTTCACCCTGAGAAAAGCCACGCCAACGGTGTTGCGGTGTTCCGCAACTTCGCGGCGCTCTGACCATGTTGCGTTCCCGCATCATCCCCTGCTTGCTCCTGCACCAGGGTGGACTGGTCAAGACCCGCCAGTTCAAGGCCCCGAAGTACGTCGGTGATCCGCTCAATGCGGTGAAGATATTCAACGAAAAGGAGGTCGACGAGCTGATGTTCGTCGACATCGATGCCACCACCGAGAGTTACGGACCGCGCATGCCGCTGCTGCGCAGCCTGGCGGTTGAGTCACGCATGCCGCTGTGCTACGGCGGTGGCGTGTCGACCGCCGAGCAGGCCGCGCGCATCGTCGCTACCGGCTTTGAAAAGGTGTCCGTCAGCGCGGCGGCGTTGGCGCGGCCGGCGCTGATCAAGGAGATGTCCGAGGCGATTGGCGCACAGAGCGTGGTGGTGACCATCGATGTGAGGGCAAACCGACTCTTTTCCGGCTACACTGTTTATACGCACAACGGCCGCCAAAAGTATAAGCTGCCGCTGCTGGAACTCTGCCAGCAGGCGGTGTCGCTGGGCGCTGGCGAGATCGTCATCAACTCGATCGATCGCGACGGCGAGATGGGGGGCTACGACATTGAGCTCGCCCGCCAGGTGCGCGACGCGATCGACACACCGATGACGATGCTCGGCGGTGCTGGCAGCCTCGGACATATGCAGGAGTTGATCGATGCCGTCGGCACGGTCGGCGCGGCGGCCGGCAGCATGTTTGTATTCAAGGGCACCTACCGAGCAGTGCTCATCAACTACGCGCGCCCGGCACGGCTGGTCCGCTGACCAGTGATGCGCCGGCATTGGCATGTCCTGAACCGAAGTCGCCCTGCCACACCCAACGGATATACATGAAGGCCATCATTCAGCATCTCGATACCGGTCAGACCGAACTCATCGAATTACCAGCTCCTCGTTGCAGGCCTGGGCATGTCCTGATCCGCAGCACCAAGAGCCTGATCTCCGCTGGCACCGAACGTATGCTGGTGGAATTCGGCAAGGCATCGCTGATCGACAAGGCACGCAAGCAGCCGGAAAAGGTGCGGCAGGTCTTCGACAAGATCCGCACCGATGGACTCCTCGCCACCATCGACGCCGTGCGCTCCAAGCTCGCCCAACCGATTCAACTCGGCTACTGCAATTCCGGCGTGGTGCTGGAATCTGGTGCGGAAGGATTTTCCGTCGGAGACCGCGTGGTGTCGAACGGCCCGCATGCCGAAGTGGTCATCGTGCCTCAGCATCTTTGTGCCCGTATCCCGGATGGTGTCAGCGATGAGCAGGCCTCCTTCACCGTCATGGCCAGCATTGGCCTGCAGGGAATCCGGCTACTCCAGCCGACCATCGGGGAGCGTTTCGCGGTCATCGGTGCTGGCCTGATCGGCCTCCTCACCATCCAACTGCTGCGTGCTAACGGGTGCCGGGTCTTGGCCGTCGATTTCGACCAGCGCAAACTGGACATCGCCAAATCAATGGGGGCCGAGGTTTGCAACGCCAGCGCGATGGATCCGGTGGCGAGCGGTCTGAATATCAGCGGTGGCCCGGGCGTCGATGGCGTTATAATCACCGCTTCCACCTCTTCGAATGACCCGGTTTCGCAGGCGGCACGCATGTGTCGCAAGCGTGGTCGCATCATCCTGATCGGTGTCACCGGCCTGGAACTCAACCGTTCGGAGTTCTACCACAAAGAACTCTCCTTCCAGGTCTCCTGCTCCTATGGTCCAGGACGCTACGATCCTGGGTACGAGGAACGCGGGATCGATTACCCCTTAGGATTCGTCCGCTGGACTGAGCAGCGGAATTTCACGGCCGTGCTCGACCTGATGGCCAGTGGCAGAGTGGATGTGGGCCCGCTTATTTCCCATCGCTTTGCTCTCGATGAGGTCGATCGCGCCTATGAGGTGGTCGCGGGCGCGGAGCCCTCGATCGGCATCGTCCTGCGCTTTGCCGATGAGTCTGTCCGTGGCAATGTCCACATCCGCTCATCCGTGGTCGATCTGGGCGGACCCGCAGGCTCGAAACCAACCATCGGCCTAATCGGGTCGGGGAACTATGCCACCATGGTCCTCGCGCCGGCATTGAAGGCCGGTGGCGCATGCCTCCATACCGTGGCATGCAATGGCGGCCTGAGCGGCCTTCATGTTGCCAGAAAATTCGGCTTCCGGGCGGTGACGACCGAGGTCCGCACCATCATCGATGATCCTGTCATCGACACCGTGGTGATCGCGACGCGGCACAATACCCATGCGGGGCTGGTTTGCTCAGCGCTCGCTGCCGGAAAGCATGTCTTCGTCGAGAAGCCGTTGGCCCTCACCCATGCGGATATCGATGCGGTCGAGTCGGCTCTCGGAGCGATAGCGTCGGCAGAAAGGAAGCCGGTCCTGATGGTCGGATTCAATCGACGGTTCGCTCCACAAATCGTACGGCTTGTTGCATTGTTGTCGGCGGTTCCTGGCCCCAAAGCGTTCGTCGCGACCATCAATGCCGGAGCGATCCCGCCCGAGCATTGGACCCAGGATCTGTGCGTCGGCGGTGGCCGGATAATCGGCGAGGCGTGCCATTTCATCGACCTGTTGCGTTTCCTGGCGGGACATCGGATCGCATCGCACCATGTCGTGTGCATGGCGACGCCGACCGCAGATTCGCTGAGTATCCAGCTGCGCTTCGCCGAGGGTTCGATCGGGACCATTAACTACCTCGCCAACGGCCCCAAGTCCTTCCCGAAGGAGCGCATCGAGGTGTTCGCGGGTGGTGGAGTGATCCAGCTCGATAATTTCCGACGTATGACAGGTTTCGGCTGGCGGGGTTTCTCGCGCATGAATTTGTGGCGACAGGACAAGGGCCAGAAGGCCTGCGCCGCGGCCTTCCTGCAGGCGATCCGCAACGGCACGCCGGGGCCGATCCCCTGCGATCAGATCATTGAGGTGAGCCGAGTGAGTATCGACATTTCCCAGTCAGCGAGGTCGTAAGCGATGTTGATTGACATTATTGCCGGAGCCCGACCCAACTTCATGAAGGTCGCACCGATCATTCGTGCATTGGAAGCACGTCGTGCGCAGGGTGGCCCGCTTACCTATCGGCTGGTCCATACTGGACAACATTACGATGCGAAGATGTCGGGCGATTTCTTCACCCAGCTCGGGATCCCCGCTCCCCATGTAAACCTCGAATCGGGTTCAGGAACACAGAGCGAAATCACCGCTGCCATCATGGTTCGCTATGAGAGGCTATTGCTGGAACAGCGAAGCGCCTGCTGCCTCGTAGTCGGCGATGTGACATCGACCATGGCCTGTGCCATCGCAGCACAGAAGCTATGTATTCCGGTGGCACATGTAGAGGCCGGCATCCGTTCCGGCGACTGGGCCATGCCTGAGGAGATCAATCGGCTGGTGACCGATGCCATCACCAACTGGTTCTTCACCACCAGTACCGTCGCCAATGCCAACCTCGAACGCGCTGGCATCCCCGCGGAGCGAATCTTCTTCGTTGGCAACACGATGATCGACACGCTCTTGGCGAACCTTTCTCGTCTAGCCAAGCCATCGTTCTGGGACGAGTACCACCTCCAGCCACAGGGCTACCTGGTCACTACACTGCACCGGCCATCGAATGTGGATGCCTCCAGTGCCTTTGCCATCTTGCTCGCAACCATTGGTGAAGCAGCCCGTGGTTTGCCAGTTATTTTCCCTGTGCATCCACGCACGGCCAAAACTCTTCGGGAGGTAAAAGCGGTTCCGGCTAATGTTCTGCTGGTCGAACCTCAGCCCTACCTTGAGTTCAATTATCTGGTCAAGCATGCGAAGGCGGTGATCACGGATTCAGGCGGAATCACTGAAGAGACGACGGTTTTGGGGGTACCCTGTATGACCTTGCGCAGCACCACGGAACGGCCAGAAACGGTTTCTGTCGGTACGAATGAATTGATCGGCGTTGATCCGGCGAAATTATGGCCCGCAATGGAGCGTCTGTTTTCGGGACAGTGGAAGCGCGGCGCCATTCCTGAGAAGTGGGATGGGCATACTGCGGAACGGATCGTGGCCGAGCTTGAGACATTGATGTGCACTGCGGTCTAAGATGTTCCGTCGTTGGCTGATGTTTCGTCAGATTCCCCGTTTGGGAATTGGGAACGTCTGCCGCCTTCTGGGATATCGTTTTTTGACGCTGACTGGCTACTACCGTTGGCGCCTTCCCGCAGGACAGACGTACTCTGGTCCATTCTTCGTTGCCGATGGAGAGGAACGTGTGCTGGTCGCACCTGGAAGAGAAGTGGAACTCGCCGATCGCATTCTTGCCGGTGAATTACCATTCTTCAGTTGGGATTGGCGACGCGTCGGTTTTCCGCCGGATTGGTCCTCAGCAGTCGATAAGCCGCTTCCCCACTGGTCGCGACTCGATGAATTCGCCGGAGGTGATATCAAAGACGCGTGGGAGCCATCGCGTTTCGCCGGCTTGCAGTTGCTGGCTCGTGCTGCGTGCCGTGTGAAGGATTCTCGGTTTGTCGAAGCTTGTAATGCATGGATTGGCTCGTGGGTCGAAGCTAATCCATTTAATTCGGGAGTGCAGTGGAAGTGCGCTCAAGAAACCGCCCTGCGATTACTGGCGACCGTTGTCTCGGCAAACCTGCTTGAAAGGGATGCAGGGATTTGCCCGACACCGGCTCTGATGCGATTCGTTCGCGAACACGCACGGCGAATATATCCGACGCTCGTCTATGCAATTGCACAGGATAACAACCATGCGACCAGTGAGGCCGCCGGTCTGTTCGTTGCCGGCGCATTTCTCCGATCGCACGGATTCGTGGATGGTGAAAGTAATTCATGGCTGAAGACGGGCAGGCGGTTGATTGAGGCTCGCCTGCAGCGTCTGATCATGCCAGATGGCAGCTTCTCTCAGCATTCAGTGACCTACCATCGATTGATGCTCGATACCATGTCGGTGGCTGAAATCTGGCGATTACGCATCTCCGAAAGGCCCTGGACGGCGCGGACTCAGGAACGATTGGCGAAGGCCAGTCGATGGATGGAAACGATCATTGATCCGGCCAGTGGTGACGCGCCCAATTTGGGCGCAAACGATGGCGCCAACTTCTTTGCCGATGGCCAATCGCCTTATCGGGATTTTCGCGGCAGCGCCAATCTTGCGACATGCCTCTTCCTCGGACGACGTTCGGTTGCAGGTGTCGGCTCTCAGCATTTGGAACTTACTCTGGGGTTTAAGGAACCCCCACTAGCCGTGTCGCCCCCTTTGGAGGGTCTGGAGATTTTTCCGGATGGGGGTTATGCCATATGGATCTTTGGTCGCGCTCGACTGCTTTTGCGTCTGCCCATATTCCGCTTCCGTCCATCCCACTGCGACGTTTTGCATCTCGATCTATTTTGGCAGGGGGTTAACCTGCTACGCGATGGCGGCTCATTCAGCTACAATAGCAAGCCGGATCGGTCGAACTACTTTGCGGGTGTCGCCTCGCATAACACGGTTCAATTTGACGGACGAGATCAGATGCCGCGTATTGGCCGGTTCCTTTGGGGTGAATGGCCACACGGTTGTTGGAGCCGTGAAGGTGAGTCTGCTTTGTCGGCCAGTTACACGGATTGGAAGGGGGCTCGACATGAGCGCAGGCTGCGAATCGAGGGAGGCGTCATCCATGTTGATGACTTCGTTTCCGGTTTTACATCCAGCGCTGTGCAGCGCTGGCGTTTGCCGCCTGGTGAATTGAAGCTTACAGGCATGCAGATTAAAAACGATTCTTGCACGTTCGACTTCTCTGGTGACGGCGAGCTTGAGGTTCGCATTGTCGATGGCCAGGAGTCTCGATGCTATCACTCCACGTCCCCAGTGCGGGTAGTCGAGGTCGAACGTCGGACTCCGGGACGAATATCGGCCAGAATCAGTTTGCTGAAAGACCATTAAAATGCATGTGCTCTACTACCATCAACATTTCAACACTCGCGCCGGTTCAGTTGGAACCCGTTCGTACGAGTTGGCCCGCCGTCTGGTTTCTCGTGGGCACCGGGTGACCATGATTTGTGGCAGTTACGCCCAGGGCAGCACTGGTTTGTCTGGAGAGTTTCGCGGTGGACGTCGCTGTGGTACCGTTGATGGCATCGAGGTAATCGAACTGAAGTTGAACTATAGCAATCGTCAGAGTTTCTTCATCCGCGGCTTGACGTTTCTTCGTTTTGCCGCGCGTTGTACCTGGCTTGCCCTGTGGCTGAAATACGACATTGTTTTTGCAACTACGACTCCACTTACGGCGGGCATTCCTGGCATCGCTGCGCGCTGGATTCGTCACAAGCCATTCGTGTTTGAGGTCCGCGACTTGTGGCCTGAACTTCCTAAAGCGATGGGCGTGATCACCAACCCTATCATTCTTGCCGCGATGTCGGCCCTGGAATTTGCGTCGTATCGGTCCGCCCATCGTTGTATTGGATTGTCTCCGGGAATTGTGGAGGGCATTCACCGGCGGGGCGTTGACAGAAGGCGCATCGCCTTGGTGCCAAACGGGTGTGATCTGGATCTCTTTGGCGCGCAAGAATTAGAGTCATGGAGTCCACCTGGAGTCGAGCCGGACGATTTGGTTGCGGTATTCACCGGAACGCATGGTCTCGCCAACGGGCTTGATCGGCTCTTGGATGCGGCTCAGGTGCTAAAAGAGCGTGGCAGCGTTGGCATAAAGCTAGTTTTTGTTGGCGATGGGGGGACAAAAGACGCTTTGGTCAAACGGGCGCAAGAGCAGGGACTGGACAACTGTGTCTTTCATCAGCCCATCCCCAAAACCAAGCTTTCTCAGTTGATGAAACGTGCCGATGTCGGCCTCATGGCGCTAGCCAATATTCCTGCTTTTTATTATGGGACATCCCCTAATAAGTTTTTTGATTATATCGCAGCAGGAAAGCCGGTGGTAAACAACTACCCTGGGTGGGTAGCGGATCTGATAACCAAAAATGGCTGCGGCATTGCGGTGGCTCCGGATAACGCGCCCGCGCTTGCTGATGCATTGCAGAATTGCCAGCGCCGACGCGCTGAACTGCCCGAGATGGGCCGACGCGGCAGGGATCTGGCGGAGCGCGAATTCAGCCGCGATTTGCTCGCTGATCGTTGGGTCGACACAATCCTTTCGGTGCATGCTCGTGCTTAAGGGTGCAGTCAGTCGAATCGTGGCCTGCCTGGTGTTGTTGGCGACTTCGCCCATTTTAATAATATTGGCGATCGCCATCCGTTTCAATCTTGGGACGCCCATATTTTTCCGTCAGCAGCGTCCGGGATTGCATGGCCAGCCATTTATTCTAGTAAAATTCCGCTCCATGACTGATGCACGCGGTGCGAACGGCGACCTGCTGTCAGACGCTGCGCGACTGACCTGCTTCGGCCGTTTCCTGCGGTCAACCAGTCTCGATGAACTGCCGACGCTCTGGAACGTACTGCGTGGTGACATGAACTTAGTCGGCCCGCGCCCGCTGCTGATGCGCTACCTCGAGCGCTACACCCCAGAGCAGGCGCGTCGCCACGAAGTTCGCCCCGGCCTCACCGGCTGGGCTCAGGTGAACGGCCGAAATGCGTTATCGTGGGAAGAGAAATTGAGTCTTGACGTCTGGTACGTTGACCATGCAGGTTTGCTTTTGGACCTAAAGATCATGCTGATGACAGTGGTTGCGGTCGTTCAACGACGAGGCATCAGTCAGCAAGGGCATGCCACGGCGGAGGAATTCTGGGGAACCCAGAAGCCAGAGCGGGAGATGCACGGAGAATCATGACCAACCTCTCTATCCTTATCTCGTCCGCAGGCCGTCGAGTCGAGCTGATCCGCTGCTTCCGCCAGGATGCGCGTGATTTGGGGGTCACTCTGGACGTCATCGCCGTCGACGGGGATCCTGAGTGGAGCGCCGCCTGTCAGGAGGCGGATCGTCGATATCGTGTCCCTCGCTGCGTTGATCTCGGTTTTTGCGACGCACTGCTCGAGATAGCGAACCGGGAGCGCGTCAGCCTAGTCATTCCAACCATCGACACAGAATTGGCAGTTCTCGCTGAGGCTCGGCCACGATTCCTTGCCTCCGGTATTGATGTGATCGTGAGTTCTCCGAGTGCGGTCGGTCTTGCGCGTGACAAGCGGAGCACCATGGCCTGCTTGGCCGCCGCAGGCATCGCCACGCCGAGGACGGCGGTTGTGGACGACGTTTTAGGAGACCGAGCATCCTGGACCTTGCCGGTCATACTCAAGCCGATCGATGGTTCTTGTTCGCGCGGAATCGTGCGGGCGGAGGGATGGGACGAAGTCGACGCATTTTCCGGACGGGGCGATTTGATCGTCCAAGAGTTGCTGCGCGGGCGCGAATATACCATCAACTGCTTCACCGATGCTTCAGGGGACCTGATTGCGGTCGTTCCGCACTGGCGTCGCGAAATCAGAGGTGGGGAAGTCAGCAAAGCGGAGACAGTCTTGCACCGTCCATTGATGTCCATTGCTCAAGGCATCAACGCAGCAATCCCAGGGCTTCATGGTCCGTGGTGCTTTCAGGCGATGGAGGACGACCAGGGGCGGATTGGTGTCATTGAGGTCAATGCGCGTTTTGGGGGAGGCTACCCGCTCGCGCATCACGCGGGGGCGGTATTCAGCCGCTGGTTGATTGAAGCGCAGCTAGGACTGCGATCTTCCATGTCCGCATCGTGGAGGGCTGGGGTGAGAATGCTAAGATGCGATGAGTCTTTTTTCTTAGGTTGATGACCATGGCAGTCTCTGCAGTTATCTTTGATCTTGACGACACTTTGTACCTCGAGTTCGAGTACGTGCGCAGTGGTTTCATGGCTGTCTCCCGCCACCTTTCCGATGCGTACGGCATCGTCGACTTTTTCTCGACGGCGATGCAGCTTTTTCACTCTGGGGCGCGCGGGACTGTGTTCGATCAGGCGCTGCTTCGGCTCGGCGTGGCCTCTTCACGCGACCTGATCGATGAATTGGTCCGAAACTATCGCGAGCACCAACCGGAGATCGCGCTGCTTCCCGACGCTCGCGAACTTCTGGCATGGGCACAAGGAAGAGCGAGCACTGGCATAATCACAGATGGTCCGTCGGTCACGCAGAACATGAAGCTGGATGCCCTAGGCCTACGAACGATGGTGAACCTCTGCATTTGCACAGACGATTACGGCCGCGAATTCTGGAAGCCGCACCCACGCGCATTCCGTGCGATGGAAGAATCTTTGGGCTGCGCGGGGGGCAAGTGTGTCTATATCGCGGACAATGCGCGGAAGGATTTCGCCGCTCCCAATGCCCTGGGATGGCGGACAATCCAGGTCGTGCGCCCAGGCGCAATGCACGCTGGTGGGGAGGTTCAGGCCGGCGGTGCGCCCGAAAGGGTAGTCGTAGACCTGCGCGAAGTCCCCGAGATATTACGGGCGCACGCCGAAGAATCATCTCTTTCAGGTCAAGTATGAAAACGATCCCGAGTGCTGAAAATCCGTTTGGGGCCGACCGCTACGGTTACCTCTGGGAAGCGCTTAGGCCGAGGCGACGGGGAAGGCATCTCGACTTCGGGGCGTACGATGGGGCTGTCCTGCGGCGATTGCTTACAACCGGAGTGATTGAAGAAGGGATCGGAGTGGACGTCAACCGCTCGTCACTTTCGTCCTCGGCGCTCGGTCAGGAAGGGATGTCTCTGGTATCGATCGGCAAGGGAGAGCAGCTTCCTTTCCCGGAAAGGCATTTCGATAGCATCAGTATACTCGATGTTATCGAGCACATCCACGATCAGAAACGCGTGCTGGATGAGATGCGCAGAGTTTTGAAGGATGATGGAATCATGATTATAACCGTCCCGCGGAAACACGTTTTCTCATTTTTGGATCTCGGCAATCTCAAGTTCAGGTTCCCGAGAGCGCATCGGATTTTCTTCACGCTCCTTAATTCGAGGGAAGAATACAAGAGGCGCTATGTCGACTGCGAAAATGGCCTCTTCGGCGACATCGAAGTGGAGAAGATGTGGCATCAGCATTTCAGCCTCAGTGACATGAGGGAACTGGTCGGCAGTTGCGGGTTCGCGCTGAAGGAGGCTGATGGGAGTGGTCTCTTCAAGCGCGTCGTCTTCCCTATTACTCTTTTGTCCCCTTTCCTGCACAAGGCGATATGGGGACCATTGGAGAATCTCGACGCGCGCCTATTCGCTGCGTGCAATCTGTTCTGTCTAGTACAGAAAAAAGAGGGGGACGGCTAGATGGCAAGGATCTTCCTCTCTCCACCTCACCTCGGCCCTGACGAGTCCACGCTGGTGGCCGAAGCCTTCGCCAGTAACTGGATCTCCTCCGTTGGCCCGCAACTCGACGCCTTCGAGCGAGAAGTCGCGGCGCTGATCGGCGTGCCCCATGCCGTGGCGTTATCGAGCGGAACTTCCGCCCTTCATCTTGCCCTGCGTCACCTGGGGATTGGGCCGGGCGATGAGGTGTGGTGTTCCAGCCTGACTTTCGCCGCGAGCGCCAATCCTATCGTCTACGAACGCGCTACGCCGGTGTTCATCGACAGCGAGGAGCGTTCCGGAAATCTTGATCCGGCGCTGCTTGCCCAGACTTTGGATGATGCCGCTCGTCGCGGTCGCCTGCCCCGCGCAGTGGTGGTGGTCGATCTGTATGGCCAGTGCGCGGATCATGATCCCATCCTGGCTGCTTGCGCTCGTCACGGTGTGCCGGTGATCGGTGATGCGGCCGAGGCGCTGGGCGCGAACTACAAGGGCCGTGCAGCTGGCAGCCTGGGATGGTGCGGAGTCATCTCGTTCAATGGCAACAAGATCATTACCACTTCTGGCGGAGGCATGCTGGTGTCGCACGACGCCGCGTTGATCGCGCATGTGCGCAAGCTTGCCAGCCAGGCCCGCGATCCGGCGGCGCATTACCAGCACAGCGAGATCGGCTTCAACTATCGCTTAAGCAATCTGCTGGCAGCGATCGGACGTGGTCAATTGCGCGTGCTCGAGCAACGCGTCACGTCGCGTCGCCGCATCAATGCGCGCTATAACGAACTGCTGGCTGGGGTCCCCGGCATTAAGCTGATGCCCGAGGAACGCTTCGGCCATGCGGAGTCGCGCGCCAACCGCTGGCTGACCGTGATCCAGGTCGACGAGGCGGCGTTCGGGGCCGCGCCCGAGACCATCCGCCTAGCATTGGAGCGCGAGGACATCGAAAGTCGCCCGGTGTGGAAGCCGCTCCATCTGCAGCCGGTGTTTGCGAACTGCCGGATGATCGGTGGTGCTATATCCGAGCGCATGTACGCTCGCGGTTTATGTTTGCCATCGGGATCCGCTATGAGTGATGCTGATATTGACCGCGTGGCGCTGGTGGTGCGCGCGCAGGGTCGATCCGTTTGACCATCCGCCAGTGCCGATGGCGAGAAAGTGGACGATTACCGGTGATCATGCCTCGTGCGTGTATTGAATTGCACCCCACACCCGCGCTGCCTGTATGAGAAAAACATATCTGTTCCGGTCTTGGCCTTGGCTGCTGCTGGGGGCAGCCTGCCACCTTTGGTGGGGACCGCGGTCTTTGCTGTGATCTGGGGTGGATTGGTGTATTACGGTCACCGACGTTGTCCGGTCGGTCAGGAAAAAGTCGCTTGAACAGGGAACTATGAAATCGTCGTCGAATCGTCATCGCGTGGTCAGAACCTCTAGTTTGAATCGGCGTCTTCGTCGCTGGCGCCGTGGCCTATTCGGGCGTTGGGGTTCACGGCGTCGGCATGCGGTCCAGGTTTTCTGGCTGCTCATTGATGTGCTGATCATGATCGTCACTGGTGTGTTGGCTGCGACCTTGTTGCAGTTGCCCATCGGCTCTACTGCGGTGGCGATCTTCAGCATCATCATTGTCGCCCGTCTGTTGGTTTTCATCCGTCAGGGCATGTACCGCGCGGTGTTGCGTTATTCCGGGATCCACACCCTGGTCATCGCCGGCACCGGGGTAGCGGTCGGCACGGCAGTCGGCGTGGCGGCGGCATATTTCCTGGGCTTGAACAATACCGGCGGTCTGGGGCGTGCGTTCCTGGTGTTGGAAACACTGATGACCTTGGTGGCGTGTGGCGGCATGCGCATGGCGGTGCGCATGGTGCTTGAACGGTTGTCGCGCGGTGAAGGGCAACGGGTGCTGGTGTATGGTGCGGGCAATCTCGGCGAGCTGACCATGCGTGACCTGCTGCGCACGGCGAATTTTTCACCGCTCGGTTTCATCGATGACGACCAGCACCTGCGTGGGGCCATGATCCATGGTCGTCCGGTGCTGGGCGGACTGCGCGACCTGGGCGTGATCTGCCTACGCTACAAACCGGATCTGATGGTGTTGGCGGTAGCTGATATGTCAGGCGAGACCACCCGGGCGATCTTTCATGCCTGTATGGAGCGCAGTGTGCGCTTGGTGGTAGCGCGCGGAGCATCCGGAATGTTTGGTGGTTCCTGGCGATTGGATCTGGAGGACTTGGCGCTGGAGGATCTGTTGCCACGTCCCTCGCGCAGCCTCAATCGGGAACCGGTGCGGATGATGGTGACCAGCCGCACGATCATGATCACGGGTGCTGGTGGCACCATCGGATCCGAGTTGTGCCGCCAAGTGGCGGAAAGTGGCGCCCAGCGTCTGGTGGTGCTCGATCACAGCGAATTCAACCTCTACCAGATCCACCAGCAGTTGCGCGAGCAGCATCCCGGATTGCAGGTGGTGGCGGTGCTGATGAACCTGAGCAACCGCAGCGCCATCGAGCGGATTCTGACGGAGCATCGCCCGGCGGTGGTCTTCCATGCAGCGGCCTACAAACACGTGCCGCTGGTGGAGGACAATCCCTGTGAAGCGGTACTCAACAACGTGGTCGGCTTCCGCAATCTGCTCGAAGCCTGCGATGCGACCGGCGTGGAACGCCTGGTTCAGATCTCCACCGACAAGGCGGTGCGGCCGACCAACGTGATGGGGGCGACCAAGCGGGTCTGCGAACTGCTGCTGCAGAATTATCCCACCACCAAGACCCGGTTGTGTGCGGTCCGTTTCGGCAATGTGCTGGGGTCCTCTGGCAGTGTGGTGCCGCGTTTCCTGCAGCAAATCGCCGCCGGTGGTCCGGTGACGGTCACCCACCCCGAAGTCACGCGTTACTTTATGCTGATTCCCGAGGCTGTCGCGCTAGTACTGCAAGCCGGGGCCTTGGCCGAACACGGTGAAATCTTCATCCTCGACATGGGAGCACCGGTGAAGATCGCCGATTTGGCCCGGCAACTGATCTTCATGTCGGGACACCAGCCGGACCGCGATATTCGCATCGTGTACAGCGGACTGCGACCAGGTGAAAAACTCTACGAGGAGCTGCTGATCGACGATTCCGAGCGGCGCACGGCGATCACTGGGATCACCATCGCCCATGCGGCGTCCTGTTCGTATCCAGCCTTGGCTGGCGGTGTCACCCGTCTGGTGAAGGCGGCGGAACAGCGTGAGGTCCGTGCCTTGACCATCGAGTTGAAGGCCTTGGTGCCGGAATGGACTGAATCGCTCGAGGTCAGCCGGGCGAAGAAAGACGGCGGTGCCGGGGACGCGGCCGGCACGATGGCTTGTGCTATTCCATGACACGGCACACCACCATTCCTGTTCCGGATCTTCTGCACCGTGATGGTCAACGTGCGGGCTGGCGGCGCAGCGGTGCGGAAATCCTCCTCGTGGGCGGCTGTCTGGGTGCCTGCGCCTGTATGGTGTTGTCGGTGGTCGGGCTGCACATCAGTTTCGCCATAATGCTCGCCGGTATCGTGCTGGGAGCCTACCCGATCCATCGCCTGCCGGGTTTCACCTGGGGTTGTTTGTTCGCCCTGTGGCAGATCGCTGGCGTGGTGTTCCGGCCAGAGAGTGGGCGCCCGCTGTTCCATCAAGGGTACGGCACCAGTTTCATCTGGCTGGTGCTGTATCCCGCGACAGTGGTCCTCAGCCAGCAACGCTGGCGGCGATGGGCCATTCACCTTATGGTGGTTGCAGTCCTGGGATCACTGGCATTGGCAGTCTGCCAATTCTTCATCGGTTTTGGTGGTCAACGTCCGTTGAGGGTGAGTTCGCAAGGTACCAAGCTGCTCCAGAGTGGTGGGTTCATGCCCCTGCATCTGACCCAGGGTTTCATCATGACCCTGATGGCATTGATCTTCTGGAGTCACCGACCCGCCCGTGATGCCAGCTTTCCTGCCATCTGGTTGGGGCGTCTAGCCAGTATTTTTGCCGTGCTGTTTGCCAATTCGCGATCCGGGTTCACCGCCCTGCTGGCCGGTTTCGCGGCGTGGTGTGCGGCGTCGCGTGGACGTGGGCGGTGGTGGTCGCTCGTCGTCCTCGTCGTCGGCACCCCAGCACTTGCGGGCTGGTTGTGGATATTCCATCCGGTTGCTCTCATGAAAATTTATAATTGGCAGGATGGCAGACTGATCATCTGGGAGGTGGCGGCACACGTGGTGCGCGAAAATCCCTGGTTCGGTGTCGGCGAAGGATCGTTCAGGGTGGCCAATGATCGCTGGGTAGCGATTTTGTACCCGGAACATTCACGAGACGCGTGGTTACGCGCCCCAGACGCGCATAACAGCCTTCTGGGTTTGGCGTCGGAACACGGTATCCCCGCTCTGGTGTTCTTTGTCCTCTTCCTTGCCAGTATCCTGCGTCATCTCTACCGTCGCCGACACGAAGATCCACGTGCCTGGCAACTGGGATGTGGAGTGGTGGCGGCGTTGGCCGTCGGCAGCCAATTCGAACATTATGCCGGGCACAGCGTGCCGAGTTATGCGTTCTTCATCGCGTTGGCTTTCGCGGTGGCGAGCCAACGCCAGGAGTCCAACGAGCCTCAGCGGGCAGCGGGTATCGCGCTGAGCTGATCGACGATCGGCGACGACGGTTAACGACAACGGTCATTTTACTGGTCTTCCCGTCTCGGCTGAGCGCATGTCGGCAATCTTCAGGAGATCGCCCCTGGCCGACTGAAGTCGGCGCTTCTATGAAGCCGCCCCGTCAAGAGGTGAGTCTTTCTCTCCTCCTGTTAAGCAATGGCCTGGTTCGGGTCAGGTGCGTGGTGTGGTGGTGTGATGTAGTTCGGGGTTGGGGGGTGAAGGCCGCGAGGCCGAGGGGGCACCGGATGGTGCCCCTTGCGTGGCGTGCGGAGCGCCACGCCGCGGTGATGTGGGGAGGATCAG
>JANPLC010000319.1:0-4127 GCA_031426335.1 Planctomycetota bacterium | reverse complement strand
GGCTGTGGACCAAAGACGGCACGCGCTATGTGGTGGTGAAAGAACGCAAAGACGACTGAGAGCCGGCGCTTCGCGCCGGCGGTGCGAGGTGCGCGGTGCGGTGTGCGAGGTTTACCTGGACCGGGGCGGACGTTTGTCCGCCCCGGTCCATTTTGTGCTGATGTCCGCCGGTGGTGGTGTCCCAACTTCGCACGTCGCACTTCGCACCTCGCACCTCCGTCAATGCGACCAATTGTTCCGTGAACCTGTACGCACCGCCCCGGACCTGTGAAAAAGCAGCTAAGGTTCAGCAACGATCACCCAAGTCTGGGCCACGCGTCAGCCCGTGAGCCAGCCTTGGCACACGGGCTTCACCTGCCCTTGCGGCATCGACGTGCCGGCTAGGGTCTCGCCCACCGTTGCTGACCACCCACGACAGGAGTTTTCCCATGCTGCGTATGTCTACGCTCGCCGCCGGCCTCGCCGGGATCGCATTCACCTTCGCCATGGCTGCCTGTGGTGGTGACAAGCCGGCGGCAGGAACCGCGGCGCCCGCAGTCGCGGTCAGCGGGACCAACGTCCATCAAGTCCCAGCCGGCACCACGCTAAAGCTCGCGTTCATCACCAACAACAGCAGTGATTTCTGGAAGATCGCCGAAAAGGGCGTGCAGAAGGCCAATGCTGAACTGGGGATCAACGCCGACATCAAGTTGCCGGAGAGCGGGAAACCCGAGCAACAAAAGAAGATCATCGAGGATCTGATCGCTCAGGGCTACCACGGCATCGCCATCAGCCTGATTTCACCCGCTGACCAGACGCGTGACGTCGACAAGGCCACGGCCAAGCTCAACATCATTACCCACGACAGCGACGGCCCGCAGTCCAAGCGTCTCGCCTATATCGGGACCAATAACTACGAGGCCGGCAAGGTGCTGGGAAATGAACTGAAGAAGCTGCTGCCCGCGGGCGGCAAGGTCGCTGCGTTCGTCGGCACGCTCGCCGCCGACAATGCCAGCCAGCGCCTGAAAGGCGTGAAGGACGCGCTCGCGGGGAGCAAGGTCGAGGTCGTGTTGACCAAAGAAGACAACAAGGACATGACCAAGGCGCGCACCAACGTCGAGGACGTGATCAACGCAAATCCTGACGTGGTATGCTTCATCGGTCTGTGGTCCTACAATACGCCGTCGATCGTTGCGGCGGTGAAGGCCAGCGGCAAGGCGGACAAGCTGGTCGTCGCCGGCTTCGATGAGGAAGAACCGACGCTCCAAGGCATCGAAGATGGTGTGGTCAAAGCCACCGTGGTGCAGAAACCCTTCGAGTTCGGCTACCGCTCGGTGAAGTTGCTCTATGAGCTCGCGACCAGGGGGGCTGCAGCGCTACCCAAGGATCCCATCATCGACACCGGTGTTGAAGTCGTCACCAAGGACAACGTAGCGGCGTTCAAGGCAAAGCTGGCGGAGTTGAAAAAATAAGTCCGGAAGCCCTGAGGTCCGGAGTCCGGAAGTCTTCCGGGCTTCGGGCCCGTTCTGAACCAACACGATCGCACAAGACTTCCGGACTCCGGACTTCCGGACCCCGGACTTAAGAATCCAATGCCCGACTCCCCGCTGCTGCTCGAAATGACCGGCATCACCAAACGCTTCCCAGGCGTGGTGGCGCTCTCGGGTGTGTCGATGACGTTGAAAAAGGGCGAGGTGCTGTCGCTTGTCGGTGAGAACGGTGCCGGCAAGTCGACACTGATGAAAGTGCTCGGTGGCGTGCACCAGCCGGATGAAGGCGAGATCCGCCTGAACGGTCAAACTGTGACGATCGAGGGCGTGTCGGCGGCGAAAGCCAACGGCATCTCGCTGATCCACCAGGAGCTGATGCTGGCGCCGAACCTCGACGTGGCAGGCAACATCTTCCTGGGCGCGGAACCGCGCCGCTACGGCATGATCGATCGTGCGGCGATGGATCTGCGTGCAGGTGCTTTGATGAAGCGGGTCGGGTTGGATCTGCCGCCGACCACCCCATTGCGGGAGCTCACCACCGGTCAGCAACAGATGGTGGAGATCGCCAAGTCCCTCGCGATGGATGCGCGCATCATCATCATGGACGAACCGACCTCGTCACTGACGCCGGTCGAGGCGGAGAAGCTCTTCGCCATCATCGCCGACCTCAAGGCCAGCGGTATCAGTATCGTCTACATTTCGCACCGCTTCGAGGAGATCTTGCGCATCACCGATCGGATCACGGTCATGCGCGATGGCGGCTACGTTGGCGACCTCATCACCAAGGACACCAATCACGATCAACTGGTGTCGATGATGATTGGCCGTGATTTCACCACACGATTTCCCGCCCGTGTTGGCAAACCAGCTGAAGCGGTTCTGGAAGTTTACGACCTGCTTGTCCCAGGTGCCAAGGGCGGCGTGTCGTTCGCGGCACGCAAAGGCGAGATTCTCGGTTTCGCCGGTCTGGTCGGCTCCGGTCGCACGGAACTGATGCGCTGCTTGTTCGGCATCGATCAGCCGCTCGCTGGTGGCATCCGTTTCGAAGGCCAGCCCTTCATCCCGCGCCGTCCGGCGGATGCGATCAGACGCGGCGTCTTTCTGGTGCCCGAAGACCGCAAACTGCACGGCGTGGTGCTGCCGATGTCGATCGCGCAGAACATCTCGCTGCCAGATATCCACAACTACCGCCCGATCTGGTGGCTTCAGCGCGCACGTGAACAGCGGGTGGCCAATGAGCAGCTCACAGCTCAGGCGATCAAGGCGCCGTCAGTGGCGCAAAAGGTCGTGAACCTTTCCGGTGGAAACCAGCAGAAAGTTGTGCTCGGCAAGTGGCTCGCGATGAAACCGCGCTTGTTGATCCTCGACGAACCGACGCGCGGTATCGACATCGGCGCCAAGGCCGAGATCTACCGCCAGATCGCCAGCCTCGCCGACCAGGGCCTGACCATCCTGATGGTCAGCTCCGAGATGGAGGAGGTCATCGGCATGAGCGATCGCGTGGCGGTATTCAGCCAACGTAGACTAAGTGGCATCCTGGAGAAGGACCAGCTCAGCGAGCACAACATCATGGAGCTGATGACTGGCGTGGTGCGCCATGCGTAGTCCCATCAATCCGACCGAACGCCCTTCACTACAGATGCGCCTACCTCCGTCGTCGTCAAGGAATCAGCATGCGTAAAGAACTCGGTATGTTGTGCGCCTTGGGGGTGCTCTGTCTCATCATCGGTTTCTCCAATCATGATTTCATCGGTGCATCCAATCTGACCAACACCTGCCGCCAAGTCGCGATGCTCGGCATCTTCGCGATCGGTGTCAGCTTCGTCATCACGACTGGCGGCATCGACCTGTCTATCGGTTCAGTCATCGGTCTGACGGCGGTGCTGATTGCGAAGTTTTCGGCGCCCTATGTCGAGGGGGTGGCCTACGGTTTCCCGATCGGGGTTGGCATCTGTATCGCTCTCGCGGTCGCCCTGCTGATCGGACTCATTCAGGGTTTGCTGATCACCAGACTCAACCTCCAGCCCTTCATCGTGACCCTCGGTGGCATGTTATTGCTCAAAGGTGTCTCGCAGGTGATTACTGGCGGTGGCACGATCAGTTTCGGCTCGCATGGTTTTCGTGACATCGGTGACGAAGGATGGAAGCCGCTGAGCTTCCTAGTCAATCCGCAGCACGGCCAGACGGAATTGACGTTCTGGGATCAGCTTGGTGCCCAGCAGATTCCCTGGCCGGTGCTGATGTTTGTGGCGGTGGCGCTCCTTGCCACCTACCTGCTCCATTTCACGGTCTTTGGTCGGCATGTCTTTGCCATCGGTGGCAATCGTGATGCGGCCCTCTACTCGGGAGTTCCGGTCAAACGGGTTGAGACGTTGACCTATGTGATCTCGGCCGGTTTGGCGGGCATCGCCGGCATCGCCTATGCAGCCTATGTGCCAGGGATCACCCACACGCTCGGCGAAGGATATGAATTGTACGCCATCACGGCGGTGGTGATCGGTGGCTGCTCACTGCGTGGTGGCGAAGGCACTATTCTTGGCATGGTGATTGGTGCCGCGGTGATCAAGGTGCTCGATAACGGCATCAATTTGTTCAAGATCACCTACACGGCTGCAGACGGGAAACTGGTGTCTTTGGGACTCAACGACACTTGGCGCA
>JANPLC010000318.1:0-5008 GCA_031426335.1 Planctomycetota bacterium | reverse complement strand
AGCGGCGAGCCCCAGCTCGCCGAGCCTTACTTTGCATTAACCGCCAAGTCACCGATAGGCGATGATCACCGCCAAAGGCTCGGCGAGCAGGGGCTCGCCGCTCCCAGGGGGTGGTGATCGCGACTTACACCTTCAACTTCGCCGGCGTCCGCTTCTCTACCGACGTGATGATCCGGCCGTGGACGTTCTGGAGATCCTTCTCCTCCAACGTGCGGTCCTGCGCCTGCAGGAAGATGCGCAGGCTGACGGCTTTGCGGCCGGCACCAAGCTGGTCGCCACGGTAAATTGAATCGAGCGTGGCGCCGGCGAACAATTCGCCGGCGGCTTGGCGCATCGGCAATTCTAAATCGCCGTACGGCAGCTCTTCCGGGCAATCGAAGGTGAACTGGCGTTCGACCAACGGGAAGCGGCTGGGTGCTTGGTGCGGCACCGGCTTGGCCGCGCCGAGGGCAGCGACGAGTTGTTCCAGTTCGATGCGGAACATGGCGACGTTGCCTGGGCAGGCGGCGCGCTCGCGCAACGCCTTGGGCACTTCGCCGGCAACGCCGACGTGCAACTTGTTGATGAAGAAATCGACCGCGCGGCCGGCGGAGATTTCAGCGTCAGCGTCTTTGCACGCGACGAAACGTGGCTGGTAGCCGAGTCCACGTAGCAGGGCGAGCGCAGCATCGCGGGCAGCGAAAAAGGGGGATTCCTCGCCAGTCACGGCACATACGCCGGTGACGACGATGCGTTCGTTGGCGGTGTCGCCACGTCCGGCACTGACGCCATAGCGTTTGCCGACCTCATAGAGTGCAGCGGCCTCGACGTGTTTGCGATTGCGCGCCAATGCTTCGAGCAGCGTCGGCAACAGGCTCTGACGCATCACCGTCTGTTCACTGGAGAGCGGATGGGCGAGACGAATGATGCCTTCGCTCCAACCGAGGGCTTCGGCCCAGGCTTCCGAGGTGAACGCGTACGTCGCCACTTCATCCCAGCCGCTGGCCGACAACACCCGGCGTGCGCGGTGTTCGGCCTGACGCAGCACGTTTACCGTCGGTGCGGCAGCCGGCAGCCGTGGGGTCTGCGGCAGGACATGATGGTAGCCGTGCAGGCGTGCGATTTCTTCGACGAGATCAGCGGCAGAACCAACGTCTTTGCGACGCCACCAGGGGATTGCGACCTGATCGCCGTTGGCATTGAAGCCGAGACGACCGAGGAGTTCGCGCTGCTGATCACCCGACAGCGTCAGGCTGGTCAGGCGGGTGAGATCACCCGGTGGCAACGTCACCTGTTTGGCGGGCGCGCTGAGGGCACCAGCGCTGAATCGGTGGGTGACCGTCGCCGTGGGGCAGATCTCTTTGATCAACGCAATGGCGCGGGCGATGGCCGCGGGTGCGAGCTCCGGGTAGAGGCCTTTCTCGAAGCGTGCCGAACTGTCGGTGGCGATGCCGACGCGTTGACGCGAACGGCGGATGCGCGCCGGCAGGAACGTCGCGGCTTCCAGCACGATCGTACGGGTGTCGTCGCGCACCATGCTGCCCTGGCCGCCCATAATGCCGGCGAGCGCGAGCGCGCGTTTCTCATCGGCAATGACGACGTCAGCAGTGGTGAGTTTGTGTGCCTTGGCATCGAGCGTGGTGAAGGCTTCGCCGTCGGTGGCGTCGCGCACGATCAGACGGTTGCCGGCGATCTCACGGCGATCAAAGGCATGCATCGGCTCGCCGAGTTCCAGCATCACGAAGTTAGTCACGTCGACGAGCAGGCCGAGCGGGCGCACGCCCATACCATTCAACAGATCCTGCATCCACTTCGGTGAGGGGGTATTGGTCACGCCATCGACCACGGCGCCGCAGTAGGTGGTGCAGCCCTCGCTCTTCAACTCGACCGACCAATCATTGCCCTGCGCTTGCCACGACGTGTCGGGCACCGCTGGCGGCGGCAGGCCGAGGATTGCCGCGACTTCACGCGCCCAACCCCATTGACCCCAGAGATCCGGACGATGGGTGATCGCGTGGTTCTCGATCAGCAACACGGTGTCGCCGATGCCGAGCGCATCGCTCAGTGCGGTGCCGGCCTTGAGGTCATCTTTCAGCACCATGATGCCGTCGTGCGACGTGCCGAGCCCGAGTTCGTCTTCGGCGCAGATCATGCCTTCGCTCGGCTCACCGCGCAGCTTCGAAGCCTTGATGGTGATCTGGGTCGGATTGCCTTCCTTATCAGGCATCGTCAGCTTGGTGCCAATGGTGGCGACCGCGACAGTTTGACCGACCGCGACGTTGGGCGCTCCGCAAACCACCGCGACCGGCGCCGCAGCGCCGATGTCGACGGTGGTGCAGCGCAGACGATCGGCACCGGGATGCTGGACACAGGTCAGGACCTTACCCACCACCACGCCGTCGAGGTTGGGACCGGAGCGTTCGACGTCGGCTTCAAACTCCGCCAGGTGCAGCGTCAACTTGGCCTGCAGGTCGGCGACACTGACGCCGAGATCGGGACGACCAAGGATGCGTTTGATCCAACCGAGGCTGACGCGCATGGGAACTCCGGCTCGACTGGCCTGAACTGCGGGGCTGAACGACGGGCAATGCTGGGAAGGCGGCACAGGTTCTGTCCAAGGAGAGGGATGCAAGGGCGTGACGCGGTCGTGCCGGCGGGTTCTCCCGCTCCACGTCGGCTGCAGGAGCACGGACAGGTACGGCCTTCCCTCCCCGCCCGGGCTCGGCTAGAAACCGCCCCGTGCCTGAGGCTACCTTCGTCTCTGCTGAACCACTCTTCCGCTCCGATCGCTTCGATCTGATGCGCGAAACCTTCGCCACCAGTGATGGTCCGGTGGTGCGCCCGGTGATCCATCACCCAGGAGCAGTGGCGTTGTTGGCCCAGCCGGATGCGCAGTCGCTGGTGTTGGTGCGGCAGTACCGCTATCCGATCCGCCGCTGGACGCTGGAGATCCCCGCAGGCACGCGCGTGGTCGGCGAAGCCCCCGAGGTCACGGCAGCGCGCGAGCTGCAAGAAGAAGCGGGCTACACCGCCGCTCGCCTCACCGAGCTCACCCGCTTCTTTCCCGCCGTCGGCGTCAGCGACGAGGAGATGATCCTCTACCGCGCTGAGGGCCTGAGCGAAGTGCCGGCCGCACCCGAACACGGTGAACTGGTAGCGCGAGAGATCGTCGCCCTCGATCGTCTGCAGACCCTCATCACCACGGGCGAGTTGTGCGACGCCAAGACCCTGATCGCACTCGCGATGCTCGGCGTGCGCCAGCCTGGGAGCCGTCCATGACCCCCGAACAGCAAAAGTCGCTGGAGGTCAGTCGCAC
Organism: Planctomycetota bacterium; assembly: GCA_031426335.1. GTDB lineage: Bacteria > Planctomycetota > UBA11346 > UBA11346 > UBA11346 > BOG-1363. The sequence continues at coordinate 1,713 of JANPLC010000318.1, read as the reverse complement.
CACCACCTTTGCCGGATTCGCCAAGGAGGCCGGTGAACGGGTCGTTGGCGGTGCCGGCAAGGGCATCCTCGACCGCGCGCAAGTCGCCGGGCGGGCCTGCCTGCTGTTCTACCAGTCGATGAGTTACGTCTCTCAGGCCGGTCGCGCATTCCCGATGATCCTCAAGCAGATTGAGTTCGTCGGCTTCGGCTCGCTCATCGTCTTGTCGCTAATTTCCGGCCTGACCGGCATGATCATGGCCGTGCAGATGGGTGCGACGTTGGAGGACTACGGCGCACTGGGCACCCTGGGTGGACTCATCAGCGTGACTTTCTGCCGTGAACTTGGGCCGATCTGGGCGGCAGTGATCATCTTGGCCCGCGTCGGCTCGGCGATGGCGGCGGAACTCGGTACCATGGCGGTGAATGAAGAAGTCGACGCGCTGCGTTCGATGTCGATCGATCCGCTGCGCTACCTGGTGATGCCGCGTATCCTGGCGCTGATAATCGCCATGCCGATCTTGACGCTGATCGCGGACTTCGTCGGCATCCTTGGTGGCGCGATGATCTCCAGCGCCACCTTTGGCGTGGACATGACCTCCTTTTTCGAATCTGCGACCAACAGTGACTTCCTGAAATACAGCGACGTCATCGGTGGTCTGATCAAGTCGATCTTCTTCGCCTGCCTGATCGGCACGATTGCCTGTGACCAGGGGCTGCACACCAGCGACGGCGCCGAGGGCGTCGGCAAATCGACGACGCGTACGGTGGTCCTCAGCGTGATCTTCGTCCTGCTGATGGACCTCTTCCTCACCACGTTCGTGCAGCTGGCCATGAAGCGGTTGTTCTGAATATGAGCAACAGTACCGACAATCAGAGCTGGACCCGGCAGGAGATGGAACGCGGCTGGCCGCTCGACCCGGTGCCGGAGGGCAAAGAGGTCCTGATGCGCGTCCGTGACCTGAACAAGAAGTTCGGTCCGCGGCACATCCTGCGTGGCATTGACCTGGACATCTACAAGGGTGAGACGCTGGTGATCCTGGGCGGCTCCGGCTCCGGCAAGACCACGCTCATCCGCCACATCTTAGGGTTCCTGGTGGCCGATGCCGGCTCGGTGAAAGTCGGCGACCTCGACCTGAACCTCGCGACAGCCAAGCAGCTCGAACACTACCGCCGACGCCTGGGGGTGGTCTTCCAGATGGCCGCGTTGCTGAATTCGTTGACCGTGTTGGAGAACGTCGGCCTGCCGCTCATCGAAGTCGATCACCTGCCGCTCGATCAGGTGCGCACGCGGGTGATTGCCGCACTCAAAGCGGTGTTCCTGCCGGCTGAAGAGATCCTGCATCTGAAGCCCGCGAGCCTGTCCGGCGGCATGCGCAAACGTGTGGGCATCGCCCGTGCGATCGTGCAGAAGCCGGAGATCATCCTCTATGATGAGCCGACCACTGGTCTCGATCCGGTGACCGTCAATGGCGTCAATGAACTGACGCTGGAGATCCAGCGCACGATGGGCGTGACCTCCATCGTTATCACCCACGACCTGGGCGCCGCCTTCATGATCGCCGACCGCATCGCTATGCTTTACAAGGGCCGGCTGATCGCGGTCGGCACCAAGGAACAGATCCGCGCGAACCCGCATCCGGTGTTGCAGCAGATGCTGACCGGGTCGACGAAGGGGCCGCTGACGGAAGGATATGGGAAATGAATCTATTGCTCCGGTCCGGAAGTCCGGAAG
>JANPLC010000317.1:0-10324 GCA_031426335.1 Planctomycetota bacterium | reverse complement strand
TGGTGGTGCCTCCACCTCCACCTCCACCTCCACCTCCACCACCTCCACCCGACGATCCGCTATCTCCACCCCCACCACATCCGGCCAGGACCGCGAGGGCGCACACCACCAACACTCCGTGACGCTGGTCCATGATCGTCTCCACGGGGTGCAGTGTGCTGCTGCCGGCTGATCCAGGCCACGGATTTCATCACGGCCCTGTGCACGCGACGCAACCACGCGCGACGGTTAGTCGGTTCAGGCGCCATCGCTGCTACGCCCTTCGCTCAGGGTTTGCTGCGCCACGTCATTGGCTGGAGCGTGCCTTCTGGCGCCTTGCCCGTGCCATTTTCGCTTCCTTGCAGGCTGGCGATGTAGGCCGCCAGCGCCAACAGCTCATCCGGCGACAGTGCGCCGCCCCACGCGGCCATGCCGTTGGCGGGATTGCCGTTGGCGATGCTTTCGCAGATGCGCTGGAGGTCGGAACCCTTGAGCCAATGCTCATCGCGCAGATTCGGTCCGGTTTGGCCCTGGCCGGCAGTGCCGTGGCAGAGCGTGCAGTTGCGCTGGAACAACGTGCGTCCACGGGCGATCACCGCACGGTCGGCAGCGGCCTGGCGCAGCGCGGTTTCATCGCGCAGCTCACGGTAGGGTGCACGTGTGGGCACGGGATCATGGTGCAGCGCCAGCCACACCACCGTCAAGGCCACGCCGCTGGTGATCAGACCAGCGGCGTAGGGGAACCAGGATTGCGGAATGGCCACGCGGTGATCAGCAGATCAGAAGCGGAAGACGTAGCCGGCACCGGCACTGAACGCGGCGTCGGTGCCGTCCTCATCGACCACGCCAATTGCGGCGATGATTTCCAGGTGATGCCGGCTGTCGGCTTGTTTGGGCGGGATCGGCAGGTTGTAGATGCCCATCGCCGAGACCTCGCCACGCGGATCGTCACCGTGATCGCCGTTGTGGTAGGCCAGACGCGGACCGACGTGTAACGTGTGCCCGTCCAGCAGCGTCACCGGCAGTTGCCAGAGCGCAGACACACCCGCTGACGGACGATCGCGATCGTGGAGGAACAATTCAGGACGCAGGCGGAACTGATCCCAAGTGAACTCGGCGAACGCGCCGGGCTCGAAGCCAGAGGTACCGAGCAACACCTGTGGTCCGACGCGGATGTCCTTCCATTCCATGGCCGTGGTGCTGGTGACGGCACCGGCGGTGAGGGCGAGTAAGGCGAGCAGCGATTTCATGGAACCTCCGGACAAGTCGGGCGCGGATGGTAGGTCGGACGTTGGGGGGCCAAGGTCCTTTCCCACGGTGGTCGACGTCGATGTCGCACCCGCTCGGCGGTCTCGCACACAAGCTCATGAGCAAGCCAGCGCGAAAGCCGCCCGTGGTTCAGGGTTGCGCTCCCGGCCCTGGATCCAAGGTCGCGCGCCTCCAGTTCGCCCGCCAGCGCGGGCGATGCTTCACCTCACGCAGTCCAGGACGCCTGCCATGCAGATCGACAACAACTCTGTGGTCTCTTTCCACTACTCCGTCGCCACCGCACAAGGCGAAGCCGTCGACAAGAGCGAGGCCGGCGAACCGCTGGTCTACCTGCACGGCCACGGCCAGATCGTCCCAGGCCTGGAAGCGGTGATGAAGGGCAAGACGGCCGGCATGAAGTTCGTCGCCGACGTCGCGGCCAAGGACGCCTACGGCGACAACGATCCAGAGCTCGACCTGCAGGTCCCGCTCGACGTGTTCCCGCCCAACGTCCGTCCGCAGATCGTCCCCGGCTTCCGTTTCCGCGCTGAACACCCGACGCTGCAAGGCAACGAAGTCACCTTCGTCGTGCACCAGATCGATAAGGAACAGGCCTTCGTCAGCGGTAACCACCCGCTCGCCGGCAAGGATCTGAAGTTCGATATCAATGTGGTCGAAGTCCGCGCGGCGACGGCGGAAGAGTTGTCACACGGCCACGCGCATGGTCCCGGCGGCCATCACCATCATTGATCGGCGTTTGGTTGTCCGCTTTGCCCGGGAGCGCCGGCTTCAGCCGGCAGAGTGGGACCACGTTGATGTCCGTGGTGATGACGTTCGTGCGATAGAGATTGCCCCTGGCCGGCTAAAGCCGGAGCTCCCGGGCAGAGCTACTTCTTCACCGCCGGCACCAGATCGCACGCGTCGCCTGGCATCCAGTGCGCGTCCTTGCCATCCCACTTCACATTACAGCCGATGGGATTGGTTAGCGCCACGCTCACCGGCTTGCCGCTGGTGATTTCAGTGAGCACACGGTCGAGGTCGTTCACCGTGATGCCCGCCGCATTGCGCGGGCTGTCGACGCCGCGGCCGGTATAGACCAGCTTCCGCGACTGGTCGAAGACGTAGAAATGCGGTGTGCGCAGCGCGCCGTAGGTGCGGGCGATGTCCTGCGACTCATCGTGCAGGTACGTCCACGGGAACTTGAGACTCTGCATACGCGAGACCATGTGCGGGAAGTCGTCGTCAGCGTAGGTGCGCTTGCTGTTGGAGTTGATGCCGACGAATTTCACGCCTTTTTCTTTGAACGCATCGGCGGATTTGCGCGTCACCTCATCGCTACCGATCACGTAGGGGCAGTGATTACAGGTAAAGAACACCACCAGGACCTTAGCATCCTTGAAGTCTGCGAGCGCGTAGGTCTTCCCATCCGTCGCCGGCAGGCGGAAGTCAGGAGCAGCGGAACCGAGGGGGAGGGTGAAGGGCATGGGGGGATCCAATGCAGCATGAGGAAGGCAGAAAGAAGTGGCCACCGCACGTTGGGGGGTGGTCGCGTATGGGTGGACACCGTGCGGCGCAGGACCAGACGTTCAAGGGATCCGCGTCCCCGTATCCACTGATGGAGCGCGATCATCTCGTTCGAGAGTCCCCAACGGGGACGACGTAAGGCCAGCCCGGCGCTTCAGCGCCGGGAACAGAGGCGTAATTCAGATGAAGTCCCCAACGGGGACGACGCATGGTGAGGCGGTGCTTCAGCGCCGCCGGTTCATGGTATGAAACACAATCATGATTGGCATGAGGTCATCGCGTCGTCCCCTTCGGGGACTTGCTGGCATATCTCGGGCCATTTTCCCCGGCGCTGAAGCGCCGGGCTGGCGTTACGTCGTCCCCTTCGGGGACTTCTCGAACATACAGCTCGCGATTCTTCTGAACATTGACGAGTGGCTCGCAACGCATCGACTCCGTGGTCGATTCACTTCCACTCGTCCATGCGCAGTTTGTCCGGGCGAAGCTCTTCCTTTTTTGGGAAATCTAATTTGTCATACCGCAGGCCCGTGTCCCTGACTTCGACACCTTGTTTGATCGAATTGGTATATTGTTGGAGTACCCAGTCAGCACGGTCATCACCAGCATCGCGCCATGTCCATAACGGGATGCGGGCATTCTGCTGATCCAGGTGCCGACTCAGGTAGCGGATGATGGAGTAACGTTTGCGCCCACCGGGCCCATCATCATGTGCCGCCATGGTGGTGTAGATGTCAGGTCCCGAACGCGATTCGAATCGCGAATAATCCGGGACGTCTTCTGCCGGGTAGCTCCGCACAAACAATCCGCCTGAGAGGCGTTCAGCGCGGTAGGAATCCGCCAGCAACACATGTCCCAATGACGGCGAATACCCAATCACCATCTCCGGCCACCACCGCGGGAACGCGAACCAGAACAGCAGCAGGAAGATCATCGCCGCACCAAACAGCGAACCGACCGAGATCAGGACTAGGCTGCTGCGGCGCATTACGTCAGCAACTCAGGCGGCGGGCTGTCCCATTTGGCGCTCTGCATTCTGAAATCTGCATTGTCCTACAACCCCTTCGTCGCCTTGCGAATAATCGTCGTCGCCCGCAGATCGCCCTGATTCTCACACATATCCGCCGCCTCATCGAAGAGGTCCTTGGCGTCATCTTTGTTGCCGAGTGCGACCTGCGCATTGCCGACATCAACCAGCACGCGCGCGCGGGCCTTGTCGTCTTTCAGCTCGGTGTAGATCGCCAAACTCTCTTGGAGGTACTCAAGCGCGGTTTGCGATTCGGCCTGCGCCAGCGCCGACAGCCCCATCTGGTGCAGGATGCGGGCGCGCACTACTGGTTGGTCGCTGAAGCCGGGCAAGGCGTCTTTGAAATGTTTGAACGCGTTCGGATGCTGACCGCGTTTGGCCAGCACGGTGCCGAGCCCGTGCATGGCGCGGTACCGTTGCGGCTGGTCCTCGGGATTGACGCACACCTGGACCAGACGTTGAAGATGCGCCTCGGCTTCAGCGAGTGCGCCCATCTCTTGATGCAGTTCGGCGATCGAACCGAGCACGCGCAGTTGGTCACTGCGGTCGCCGAGTTTGGCCAGCACCTGCACCCACTGCTGCATCACCGCCAGGGCCTTGTCGTTCTTGCCCAGCTGACGATGCAGGCTGGCGATCGCTGAAAGCGCTTGTTCTTGGTGATGGTAATTCCCGCTGTCCTTGGCCGCAGCCAAGCTGCGCTCCAGATAGACCAGCGCGAAATCACCGCGTTGCGCGTTCGCCTCAGCGGCACCGAGCAGGTAGAGGGTACGGCTGATGCCGTCGTGGTCTTTCACCGCTTCGCAGAGGTCGAGGCTCTGCTGGTAACATGCGACGGCTTCTGGGTAGCTCTCGCGTTTGACATGCACCAAGCCCAGGCGACGCAGCGACTGTGCGAGCAGCGCCTTGTTGTCGGTCTGCTTGTGTGTGGCGATGCAGCGGTTGTGCAGCGCGATCGACTGGTCGAAGTTGCCGCGGCGACGTTCCATCTCGGCCCAGCGCGCGAGCGCTTCGGTGGCGTCGTAGGAGCGCGCGAGTTCGGTCGACAACGTGACGCTGGCCTCGAATTCTCCGGCCGAAGCGCTGAAGTCGCCGAGGATGGCGTAGGCGGCGGCTTTGCATTCGTGGCACTGCGCACGCAGTGGCCCCTTACGGAAACTGACGAAGATCTTCAGCGCCTTGTCGCAGCCCTCGATCGCTTCCTTGGCGTCGCCGTCTTTGCGGCGCTGCACCAGACCGTTGGCGAGGTCGAGCAGACAGATGCCCATCTGCACATGGTCGTTGAGGTCCTGCGCGATCTGCAACGCGCGGCGCAGCAGGCGCACGCCCTCATCATTGATGTTCAACGCCAAGCACGACTGGCCGGCACGGGTAGCGGCGTCGAGCGCGAGGCGATGCTCGTTGGCCAATTCCAAGGTCTTGAGCGCATCGACCAAGACCTTGGCGGCATCGTTGTGGTTGCCGGCCTTGGCGTACAGCCGCCCGAGGTCGACCAACACTTCGGCACGTCGCGTCGGCCAGCCGGCTTTCTCCCACAGCTCAGCACAGGTGCGGAAGTGCGGCACGCCGGCGTCGAGCGCGGCGCCGGTCTTGTTCTCCAGAATCAGCAGGCCAAGGCGGCGCTCTTCGCGCGCCTGGTCGGCGATGGCTTCGAGATCTTTCGACGAGGGGGCATCGGACATGGGAGGTTTCCTGTCGGGTTCCCGACTGCGGGGAGTTCGCTCCGGATGTTCCCCCACCTCAGCGGGCCGTCCACGGGATTTTCGACATTGCGGAGGGCGGTGTCGTGGACGCGGGTGGGACGGATGAACCATGAAGCAGTGCTCAAACGCATGGCGGGTCCAGCTGTAGGATCAGCAACGATTCCCCCGTTGGCCTGTGCCATCAGCCCGCCAGGATCCCCCCGCATGCGTGCAGCCCCCGCCATCCTGATTGCCGCAGCGACCCTCGCCCTGGTCGGCTGTGGCGGGCCGTACCACCGCACTGCCCGCGGCGATGCCGACGGTGTGCCAGTGCGCCTGGAAGTCGACATCAGCAGCCAGTTTGTGCGTGACCTGAGCAACCGCGGCCCAGGTGGACGCGAGGTGGTGGCCTACAACCATGGTTTCTACACCGGCTGGTGGGGTGGCTACGGCTACCACGGCCATGGCTACTGCCCGCCCGGATACCGCTACCACTACGACCCGTTCTGGTACAGCGACGTGTACTGGACTGGTCCGGCTCCAACCGCGGTCTACTTACTCGGCGGCGACGGTCCCGGCCAAGCGCGTCTGCTGCGCACGGAACTCGACTACGGCATCAATCTGATCGACGTCACGGTACGCCCAGGTCGCGCAGTGACGTTGACGGTGCAAGCCTACGGAGGCCACGAAGGCTGGGAAGCGGTTGGCTCCTTCACCGCGGCGGACAAACCTGGGCAGGTGGTGAAGCTCGACCTCAAGGAACACGCGCCGCTCATCCAGGTGATCAATCCGGATGGCACGGTGATCGATCTGTCGCCGAAGCCGCCCATGGGCCCACCGCCGCTGCCGGGCCCACCGGTTGCCTTGCCGAAGGACGGCAGTGTCGCCCAGTGAATGGTGTCAGCGTCGTGGCGTTCCGACGGCCACCAGCGCCGCACCGGTGGCAGCTTCTTCGCTGCGATCACTGAGCACCAACGGAATCTCCAGTTCCCGTTCCGCCATCGTGCGCAGCAAGGTCGAGCGACGCAGCGCGTTGCCGCTGGCGACCACGCGCGTGCGGCCCTGACGGACAGCCATCGGCAGCAGATCGCGGGCGTTGGCGCTGATGCCGCGCGCGACGGCACGGGCGATTTGACCAAGTGAACCGTTGCTCAGTCGTAGGCCAGCAAGCGCACCGGTGAGCGTGCCGTCATGACGTTCGCCGAGCAGGTGTGGTGCAAACGTCAGCGCATCATCAGCAACGAGGCCGAGTTCATCGAGGCGCGCGTACATCACGTCGAGTGTCGGCGCGGATTGGCCAAGGTCGGTGATCCACGACGTCGCTGTTTCTGCCAACCAGCGCCACGCCGCACCGCCACACAACGGCGCGGCAACGATCAGATCATGCTGTGCGTCGTAAGGGCGACGCTCCGCATGACCGAGCGCGATCACCTGCGCACGTGGTACCACGGCAGCGAGTTGGCAGCCGGTGCCGAGGGTGAACCCCAGATCACGTGCCGGATCCGTGAGCGTAGCGCGCACGGAGGCTTGGTTGTCGCCCAGTGGTGCGTGCAGCGGGATGCCGGCGTTTAGCCCTAGGTGGTTGGCGGACACCGGCGTGAGCAGACCGATCATCGCGCCGTGACCGGCGAGCGTCGGCAACACGCTGGTGCTCACATCGGGTAGCGGCGTGAGTCCACCCCAGGCAGCGGCATCAGTCGGATCGATGGGCGCGCGGTCGAGCGTGCCCCAGCGTGCTGCGAGCAAGCCGTGGATGGTGGCAGCACGCGCGTTTGTCGGTAGTTCGCCGCGCCGTCCCCACCACGCGAGCGTGGCCATGCCGAAGCCGGTGTTCAGCGGCCGGCCGAGTGACGGCAAGAAAGTCGGGTCTTCGGCGCCGCGTTGGTCCTGCCAGGTCACTAATGGTGACAGCGGCTTGGTTGCGGCATCGTGCAGGACCACGCCGTGCATCTGGCCGGTGAAACCGATGCAGGCGATGCGTGTGCGCAGATCATAGGGGATCTCGTGTACCAACGACTCGGCGATGGTGATGATCTTCTCGGCGTCCTGCTCGTGACGACCTATGGATGCCGGCAGATCGGCGGCGTGTGGGCGATTTGCTGCGTGCAGTTGTACACCAGCGGTATCAATCACCGCGATGGCGACTTTACCGGTGCCGCAGTCGACGCCGAGGAAAACACCGCTCATAAAGGCCCGGCGAGCTGGGGCTCGCCGCTCCCAGGGGGTTTTCCGTGACACGGGCGTGTTGCCCGTGATCCACCTCGCTCGATCACGTGCGAGACGCCCGTGCCACGGAAAGGCATCACCGATCGACGGCACACCCCCTGGGAGCGGCGAGCCCCAGCTCGCCGAGCCTTATGTGGTCTCGCCATCACGTCAGAACACCTGCAACTTCATGCCCAACACTGGCGCAGCGACCTTCAGATCTTCGAGGTGATCGCCATAGACAATCGCCGGGTGCTCGCGCGAGATGTTCTTCACGAACCCGGGCAGATCGCGGAAACGCAGCAGGACGCTCTTCTCGCAGTGGGGCATGCCGGGATGCTCGGTGGTTTCGATCACCTCGCCAGCAGCGGCGAGGAGAGTGGTGCCATCGAACTTCACCTCGACCGCGGTGATCGGACCCGGCGGCATCTTGCCGTCGACACCGCAGCCGCGGCCGTCGCGCTTGATTTCATAGGTGCCGCCCCAATCGCGCAGATCCACCGGACCACCGGCGATTTCTGGAGACACGACACCAGCAAAGCCACAGTGCGCCAAACGACCGATGTTTGCCCACTCCGAACGCGCAAAACGTGCTGGGTCAGGCGACAGCGGATCGCCGAAGTGCGCGCCCAGTGCGCCGACATAGGACACGGGGTAGAGATTCGACATCGTACAGGTGCGCCCGGTCAGGTGCGTCATCACCGCCATCGAAGACAGGCAGCAGAAGTCGCCGTCACAGGCGGCGAGGTAACCTTCCTCACGCGCCAGCACCTGCGCCAGGCACGGCACTTCGCGGTGACCGCGTGGGATCAGATCACCGAAGCAGTTCACGCCGAAGCCCAGTGCCTTTGTCTCGACCAGCACCTTGCGGATGGCGAGCCAGGTCTTGATCGCGGTCATCAGTCCGCTCTTCGACACACCATTCTCACGGTAACGCGGTGAGCGTGCTTTCCAGAACTCCAATGCCTCGGCGTCGCTGATGCGCGCGCCGTGTTCACGGACCGGATCGAGATCGTGCACCTGGACCTTGATGCCGAGCGCTCGTTCCATGTGCGCACCGGCGGCGTGCGCGTTCCACGGGAAGTTCTGCACGCCGAACACCGCGATTGTCGAGCCGTGCAGTTGGCGTTTCACCGCCAGCGAACGCAGCAGCGCCAAGCCATGACGACGGCTGTCGACCAAGTGCACGCTGATACCGAGCGATTCCAACATATCGCGCGCCGACCAGCGCCAGAAATCTGGCTCGTCGTATTCCGGCAGACACCAGAACACCACCGGCAGTTTACGCTCGACCAGCGCCTGCGGATGGCTGTTCCACACCTCGGTGGGATACGCGGGAATCGACAGCGGCAGGATGCCGTCGACGTCCTTGGGCAGTCCGCGCACGACGCGTTCCCAGTGCGCGGGATTCTCCACCACGATGGTCGGCGCGAGTTCAGCCACGTCAGCGATGTCGGCAGCAACACGCGCCAGATCGACCGACGGCGTGCCGGCACTCGCTTGAATCGGCTGGAGGCGTGCCTTCGGCCGCACCAAGTGCGCAGCCGGGGTGACCGCCAGATGGCGGAGAGTGGTGCATACGCTCATGGTGAGGTCCTGGGGACGGAAGTGGAACCGCGCACCATCAAACGCGCGGTCAGCAGCAGACGTTCGCTTGACGGAGCCGTGGCGGGTTCGAGCAACGTGGCGAGTTGCGCACCGATACCGTCCGCCACCAGACGGATGGTCGACAGGCCTGGGCTGACGTTGGCGAACTCCGCCTGATCGTCGAAGCCCACCAGCGAGACATCACGCGGCACCGCAAGGCCTGCCTCGCGCAACGCCAGCAACGCGCCGAGCGCCATGCGGTCGCTGACGCAGAAAATGGCGGTCGGACGCGCGCCTTTGGCGAGTTGCGCTGCTACCAAGCGATGCGCATCCGCGACGGTGAAGTTGCCCTCGCCCCAGCGTTCGATCTTCGAGCTACGCTGGGCGGTGCTGAGGAACCCGGCGATCCGCGCTTCGCTGTGCGGATCGCCAGCGATGCCAGCCACCAGCGCGATGTGGCGATGGCCTTGGCCGAGCAGGAACTCCGCCGCCAAACGTCCGCCGCCGTGTTGATCGCCATCGATCTGGATGGCGGTAAGGCCGTCGAACATGCGACCGAGCATGACCGGCTGGACGCCAGCCTTGGCGGCGGCCTGCGCGAGTTTCTTCGCCTGCGCGTCAAAACCGTGGTTCACCGGAATCACCACCGCGCTCGCACTCAACAGTTCTGGTGTCGCTTCATCCGGCAAACGCGTATCGATCGAAGCGGTCCAGCCCTGCACCGCCAACGCTTCCATCAACGGATGCAGCACGCTGCCACCCAGGCCGCGATCGTCCATGCGCACGAGATCTTCGAAGTGCAGCACGTGCAGGCGCGGCGGCCCGCGTCGACGTGTCGGACGTTGGTAGCCCTGTTTATCGGCAACGGCTTTGATGCGCTCGGCGGTGTCTTGCGACAGGCCGTAATCTTTGTGCCGCCCGCTGAGCACCAGTGAAACCGCAGCGGTGCTGACGCCAGCGGCCTTGGCCACCGAGGCGAGGGAGGGGGGGCTCTTGAGGGAGAGTTTGCGGCGGGCCATGGTTGCCTTTCTAAAGTTTAGCTAAACGTTAGCAAGCCGTCGCCGGTAGTACCTGCGAC